>NZ_LZIE01000039.1:0-205192 GCF_001667155.1 Mycobacterium sp. 852002-53434_SCH5985345 | reverse complement strand
CCCCCCCCCCCCCCCCCCCCCCCCCGCGCCCCGGGGGGGGGGGGGGGGGGGCGCCCCCCCCCCCGCCCGGCGGGCCCCCCCCCCCGCCCGGCCCCCACCCCGGCATGACGCCGGGTCCGCGCCCGGGTCCGGCGCCGAAGCCCGGCGTCCGCACCCCGCGCGTCGGCAACAACCCGTTCTCTTCCGCGCAGCCCGTCGACCGGCCGATCCCGCGCCCGGTGCCCCGCCCCGGGGCGCCCCGGCCCGGGGGCACGCGCCCCGGCGCCTCGCCCGGCAACATGCCGCCCCGTCCCGGCGGTGCCGCAGGTCAGGGCCGCCCGGCCCGGCCCGGTGCCCCGCGACCCGGCGGTGGCCGGCCCGGCGGTCCCGGCGGCCGTGACGGCGGCGGCGGCAACTACCGCGGCGGCGGCGGCGGAGTCGGCGCCCCGCCCGGGGGTGGCGGCGCGGGAGGTTTCCGCGGCCGTCCCGGTGGCGGTGGCGGCGGCGGTCGTCCCGGTCAGCGCGGCGGCGCCGCCGGCGCTTTCGGCCGTCCCGGCGGTGCGCCCCGGCGCGGCCGCAAGTCCAAGCGGGCGAAACGCGCCGAGTACGAGAACATGCAGGCGCCGGTCGTCGGCGGCGTGCGGTTGCCGCACGGCAACGGCGAGACCATCCGGCTGGCCCGCGGCGCGTCGCTCTCCGACTTCGCCGACAAGATCAACGCCAACCCGGCCTCGCTGGTGCAGGCGCTGTTCAACCTCGGCGAGATGGTGACCGCCACCCAATCCGTCGGTGACGAGACGCTCGAGCTGCTGGGCAGCGAGATGAACTATGTCGTCCAGGTGGTCAGCCCGGAGGACGAGGACCGCGAGCTGCTGGAATCCTTCGACCTGACCTATGGCGAGGACGAGGGCACCGAGGAAGACCTGCAGACCCGGCCGCCGGTGGTGACCGTGATGGGTCACGTCGACCACGGTAAAACCCGGCTGCTGGACACCATCCGGAACGCCAGTGTGCGCGAGGCCGAGGCCGGGGGCATCACCCAGCACATCGGCGCGTACCAGGTGTCCGTCGACCTCGACGGCACCGAGCGGCCGATCACCTTCATCGACACCCCGGGTCACGAGGCGTTCACCGCCATGCGTGCCCGCGGCGCGAAGGCCACCGACATCGCGATCCTGGTGGTCGCCGCCGACGACGGCGTGATGCCGCAGACGGTGGAGGCCATCAACCACGCGCAGGCGGCCGACGTGCCGATCGTCGTGGCGGTCAACAAGATCGACAAGGAGGGCGCCGACCCGGCGAAGATCCGCGGCCAGCTCACCGAATACGGCTTGGTGGCAGAAGATTTCGGCGGCGACACCATGTTCGTCGACATCTCCGCCAAGGAAGGCACCAACATCAAGGCGCTCGAAGAGGCGGTGCTGCTGACCGCCGACGCCGCCTTGGACCTGCGGGCCAACCCCGACATGGAGGCCCAGGGTGTGGCGATCGAGGCGCACCTGGACCGCGGCCGCGGCCCCGTCGCCACGGTGCTGGTGCAGCGGGGGACGCTGCGCGTCGGCGACTCGGTGGTGGCCGGCGACGCATACGGTCGCGTCCGCCGCATGGTCGACGAGCACGGCGACGACGTCGAGGAGGCGCTGCCGTCGCGGCCGGTGCAGGTCATCGGCTTCACGTCGGTGCCCGGCGCCGGTGACAACTTCCTGGTCGTCGACGAGGACCGCATCGCCCGCCAGATCGCCGACCGGCGCAGCGCGCGCAAGCGCAACGCGCTGGCGGCGCGGTCGCGCAAGCGGATCAGCCTGGAGGACCTGGACTCGGCGCTGAAGGAAACCAGCCAGCTGAACCTGATCCTCAAGGGCGACAACGCCGGTACGGTCGAGGCGCTCGAGGAGGCCCTGATGGGCATCCAGGTCGACGACGAGGTGGAGCTGCGCGTCATCGACCGCGGCGTCGGTGGCATCACCGAAACCAACGTCAACCTGGCGTCGGCGTCGGACGCGGTGATCATCGGCTTCAACGTGCGCGCCGAAGGCAAGGCGACGGAGCTGGCCAACCGCGAGGGCGTCGAGATCCGGTACTACTCGGTCATCTACCAGGCGATCGACGACATCGAGAAGGCCCTGCGCGGCATGCTCAAGCCGATCTACGAGGAGAAGGAGCTGGGTCGCGCCGAGATCCGTGCGATCTTCCGGTCCTCGAAGGTGGGCATCATCGCAGGCTGCATGATCAGCTCCGGGGTGGTGCGGCGCAACGCGAAGGCCCGCCTGTTGCGGGACAACGTCGTGGTCACCGAGAACCTCACGATCAACTCGCTGCGACGGGAGAAGGACGACGTGACCGAGGTCCGCGAGGGCTTCGAGTGCGGTATGACCCTGGGCTACTCCGACATCAAGGAAGGCGACATCATCGAGTCTTACGAGCTCGTCGAGAAGGAGCGCGCCTGATGGCCGACCCGGCCCGGGCGCGCCGATTGGCCAAACGCATCAACACGATTGTCGCCTCGGCGATCGAGTTCGAGATCAAGGATCCGGGCCTGGACGGGGTGACCATCGTCGACACGAAGGTCACCGCCGACCTGCACGACGCGACGGTGTTCTATACCGTGATGGGCCGCACCCTGGACGACGAGCCGGACTACGCCGCCGCGGCGGCCGCACTGGAACGGGCCAAAGGCGCGCTGCGCACTCTGGTGGGGGCGGGCACCGGCGTGCGCTTCACGCCCACGCTGACCTTCACCCGCGACACCACGTTGGACACCGTGGCGCGGATGGACGAGTTGCTGGCGCAGGCCCGCGCCGCGGACGCCGATCTGGCGCGGGTTCGCTCCGGGGCCAAGCCGGCCGGGGAGGCCGATCCCTACCGGGGGTCTAGTGACGAGGACGCCGGTGACGACGACCGACGCGAAGACTGAGCTGGCCCGCGCCGCGGGAGCCGGGGTGCGCATCGACGCCCGCGGCGCGGTCGAATTGCTTTCCGGCGCCGCGACTATCGCGGTGGTCGCCCATGTCCACCCCGACGCCGACACCATCGGCGCGGGCCTGGCGCTGGCTCTGGTGCTGGACAAGTGCGGCAAAAGCGTCGAGGTCGGTTTCGCCGAGCCGGCGATGCTGCCGGAGTCGCTGTCGTCGTTGCCCGGTTGTCACCTGCTGGTCGGTGCTGACGCGATGCGGCGCGACGTCGATCTGGTTGTCACCGTTGATGTTCCGAGCGTCAAGCGGCTGGGCGCGCTGAGCGACCTGGCAGGTCCCGGCCGCGAGTCGCTGGTGATCGACCACCACGCCTCCAACGAGCTGTTCGGGACCGCGAACTTCGTTGACGTGTCGGCGGATTCGACCACGATGATGATCGCCGACATCCTCGACGCGTGGGACAAGCCGATCGAACCGGACGTCGCGCACTGCATCTACGCCGGGCTGACGACCGACACCGGGTCGTTCCGCTGGGCGACCCCCCGCGCGCTCCGGCTGGCGGCCCGGCTGGTGGAGACCGGAGTCGACAACGCCGCCGTCAGCCGAACGCTGATGGACAGCCATCCCTTCACCTGGCTGCCACTGCTGTCACGCGTGCTGGGCTCGGCGCACCTGCTGCCCGAGGCGGCCGGTGGTCGTGGTCTGGTGTATGCCATTGTCGGACACCAGGATTGGGTCACTTCACGCCCCGAGGAAGTCGAAAGCATCGTCGACATCGTGCGCACCACGCAGCAGGCCGAAGTGGCCGCGGTGTTCAAGGAGGTCGACCCGCAGCAGTGGTCGGTGTCGATGCGCGCCAAAGCCGACGTGGACCTGGCGGCGGTCGCGTCCGCGTTCGGCGGCGGCGGCCACCGGCTGGCCGCCGGCTATTCGACGAGCGGGCCGATCGACGACGCGGTCGCGTCGCTGCGTGCGGCCCTGGGCTAGAACGCCCAGCTGCCCGCCCGCTGCAGCACGAACCCGTGGTCTCCACTGGTGGTGTCCAGGCAGGCGACGAGGTTGTCGGCTCCGACGGCGCACGTGACGTTCAGGTAGGTCAGCTTCTGTCCCGCTCCCAGCAACTTGCCGCCCGGCGGCAGGGCGGCCGGGTTGCCGTCGCATCCGCCGTAGGACATGCGGCTCAACTGGTAGCCCGGTCCCTTGAACTCGGCGGAACCCACCAGGCAATCGCCCGGGTGCGGGCGCCCGCCGAGAACGGGAACGTCGTCGATGCCGGGCATGTCGCCCTTGCACTTGATGTCCTGTGACGGCTGCGGCGCAGGCGCCGGGCCGCCATAGAAGTCACACACCAGGCTGTATGGGGTGGAGAAGCTGATCCGCGGCGGGGTGCTCGGGCCACTGCTGATGACGTAGCCGTCCGCCGGGACGGGCGTGAAACCGTCCAGGTTGGGAAATCCCGCCGGCGGCTGCGCGGCCGCGCGCGGCGCTATGCCCGCCACCGTGATCGCCATTGTGACCGCCGCGAGCGCCACGGCGCACGCGAGCAACCTCCCGAGGACGTCCACGACCAAACGCATCAGCTGATCGTATTGGTTGCCGTCAGTTCACCCACAAGCCAGCGGCGATGAGAAGTGAAACAACGCCGATGACCAGGCCCAACGCCGGCCATTTCCACATTCCGGCCCGACGGCGCGTGCCGGCGACCAGTGCCCCGACGCATGACACCAGCAGTGCCAGTGCAATCCCGCCCACGATGACGACGGTCCCGGCGAAGGTGCGATGGACGAAGTGCGTGACGGCTGGGCTGTCACAGTTGTCACTGCAGATCGGCAGCATCAGCCACACCGAGGACAACAACGCCAGGGCGACTGAGACGGCGCTGAACGCCAGCTCCGCGACGAAGAGCAACACCGTCGCGACGATGTCCGCGGTCGGTCGTCGCCACGGTGCGGGCGGCGGAAATTGGATCATCGACAAGGCCGCCGCGACTAGCGGACCTGCGCCCGCCCCCGCTGCAGCACCGCCTCGCGGTTCGCGGCGATGTCGTCGCCGCTGGTCCGGAACTGGCGGGCCGCCATCGCTTCCAGCCACAGCCCCGCGCTTGTCTGCGAGTCGTCGATCCGGTGATAGGACGCCAGCAGCGTGCGCACCGCGTCCTGGTTGTTGCCGACGATCGACGCCGCCACTCCGCGGGCGGCGGGCAGCAGCTGGTCGTGCGGCACCACCTCGGTCACCAGCCCGGCGCGCAGCGCGTCGGTGGCCGACAGGTAGTCCCCGGTCATGCTCATCCGGCGGGCCAGGCCGACCCCGATCTTCTGCGGCAGCCGCACGCTCAGCCCCCAGGTGGGCAGCAGGCCGACCCGGGCGTGAGTGTCGGCGAAACGGGCGTTCTCCGACGCGATCAGGATGTCGCAGTACAGGGCCAGCTCCAGCCCGCCGGTCACCGCGGCGCCGTTGACCGCACCGATGACCGGCTTGCTCAGCGGTGGCCACCGAGGCGAGATGTCCGGCAACGCCGAGGAACCGCCCAACTCCTTGAGATCCAGGCCCGCGCAGAACACCGGGTCGGCGCCGGTGACGATGACGACGTCGACGGCGTCGTCGGTTTCCGCCTCGGCCAGCGCCCCGAAGAACCGATCCCGCAGCGCCGAAGACAGCGCGTTGCGGGACTGCGGCCGGTTGAGGGTCAGGGTGCGCACCCGCTCGTCGGTTTCGATCAGCAGGATGTCGTCGCTCATGAGATCACCGTAATAGGGTCGCCGGCCGCGCCTATCGTTGAGGCATGTGCCGGAACATCACCGAGTTGCGCGGGCTGCAGCCGTCGGCCACCGCCGAGGAAATCGCGGCGGCGGCCCGCCAGTATGTCCGCAAGGTCAGCGGGATCACCCGACCGTCGGCCTCGAACGCCGACGCCTTCGAGGCGGCGGTTACCGAGGTCACCGAGACAACGACGCGGTTGTTGGCGGCACTGCCCCCGCGGCGTCAGCCGCCCAAGACCGTCCCGCCGTTGCGCCGGCCCGACGTCGTCGCCCGGCTGGCCGAGGCGCAGTGACGCTCACCGCGACCACGCCCGCCCTCAAGGAGTGGAGCGCCGCCGTGCACGCCCTGCTGGACGGTCGCCAGCGGGTGCTGCTGCGCAAGGGCGGCATCGGGGAGAAGCGGTTCGAGCTGGCCGCTTCCGAGTTCCTGCTGTTCCCGACGGTCGCGCACAGCCACGCGGAGCGCGTGCGGCCCGAGCATCGCGACCTGCTCGAGGCGGCCGCCGCCGACAGCGCCGACGATCGCCTGGTGATCCGGTCGGCAGCGAAAGTCGTTGCCGCCGTGTCGGTTAACCAACCCGACCGGCTAGGGGAAATCGAGGACCTGCACATCTGGACCGCCGAGTCGGTGCGCGCCGACCGGCTCGACTTCCGCCCCAAGCACAAGCTCGCCGTGCTGGTGGTGTCGGTGCACCCGTTGGCCGAGCCGGTGGAGATCACCCGCACGCCCGACTACGGCGGCTGCAAAAGCTGGGTGGAGCTGCCGATGCGGGCGCCGCTGGCCCCGCCGGTGCACGACGAGGCCGCGCTAGCCGAGGTCGGCGCCCGCGTCCGCCGCGCCGTTGGCTGACAGGTCGAGCGGGCCGACGGGCAGCAACAGCCGGGAGCGTCCGTAGCGCACGGTGTGGGTGGCAGGCTCGGACTGTCGTCCCGTCAGAATCGGTTCGTCGGTGCCCAGGTTGCGCGCGTAACGGGGAAACCAGCTCCCGGCGATCAGCAGACGGATGCGGGAGCCGGCTCGGAAGCGATGGGCGATGCCGTCGAGTTCCACGCGGACGGTCCCCTTCGACGACTTCTTGGCGGTCCGCAACCGCCGGTAGCCGTCGCTGACGTTCTTCGACCGGCCTTTGGCGTCGACCTCGCTCACCCGGACGAAGAGGTCGACGTGGGGAGTGTCGGCGCCGTGCGCCAGCTCGACGGCCGGGCTCCCGTAGACGCACAGGTCGTGAGTGAGGGTGAGGCTGGTGAAGGCCAGCACGTCGTCGCGCGACGCGAGCCGGCTGTCGTCGCGGTAGCCGCCGTTCGGCGACAGCAACGGGCCGCCCGTGGTGGGTGTCGGGTCGGTGGGGTCGTAGCGGAATGACGCCGGCGCCTGCCGCGCCAGGTCCGTCGGTGCGGTCTCACCGAGGTGGCCGCCGGGCCGAAGATACAGCTCGCGCTCGGTGGTGGCGGGCGGCCAGTCGGCCACGTTGCGCCAACTCTGGCCGGTGACGTACGCGTGGACCCGGCTGGGGCGTCGCGGGGCGGGCGCGCCGCCGAGGTGGGCGCCCAGCCAGTCCAGCGACTCCCGGGTGCAGGTACTCAACCCGGTGGTGAGCAGCTGGGTGTGGGTCCAGGGGCCCATGGTCAGCGCGACGTCGACGCCGCGGCCGCGCAGCTGCTCGTATTGCTGCAGCGTCTGCCTGACGAAGATGTCCTGCCAACCGCCGATCAGCAGCACGGGCACGTCGGCCCGGTCCAGGGCGTCGCCGCAGCGCAGGGCGTCCCAGAACGGATCGTTCGGGTCGGTGTGCTCGACCCACGACTCGAACCACGGCGCGCCCGCACCGAGCAGCGCCCGGGCCGTGTCGCCCACCGGCAACCCGAGGGCCGCCTGTGTCACCCTGCTGCGGTTGCGCAGCTGGCGCAGCGCCGACCGGGCGCGCACCGGGTCTTCCTGGTGCGCGACCATGTCGCTCCAGCCCAGGAAGTCGTTGATCGCGAACGAGCCGGTGCCCCACACCGAGGCGTTGAAATCGTGCGGCCCCACGATGACGACCGCCGCGGCCAGTTCCGGCGGGGGATCGGTCATCAGCGCCCACTGGGTGAACCCGAGGTAGGACAGCCCGATGGTGGCGAAGCGGCCGGTGAACCAGGGCTGCTCGCGCAGCCAGGCCACCGTGTCGGCGCCGTCGGCGGCCTCGTTGGCCATCGGTTCGAAATCTCCGCCCGACCCGAACGTTCCGCGGACGCTCTGCAGCACGACGTGGTAACCCCGGGCCGCGTACAGCGCGCCGAACACCAGGGAGAACGGGAAGGAGCGCCCGTAGGGCCCCCGGGCCAGCAGGGTACCGGCCGGGGAGTCGGTGTTCGGCGTGTAGTGATCGGCCACCAGGTCGACCCCATCACGCATGGGCACCCGGACGCGTTCGACGGTGTACTCGGTGGTCGCCGGCGGCAGGCCCAGCAGCCGGCCCACGGCCTTCCCACCGAGGTGTCGCAGGGCGTGCAGCGGGGGCTTGGCGGGTCGCGTCGAGGTGATACTCACGGTGCCCAGGTTAAGGCCCGCGTGGACTTCAGAACTTGTAGTAAGGCGCGAGGTCGTTGGCCCGCTGCAGATTGGTGGACATGCAGTCGACCTCGGGATTGGAGTAAACGGTCGAGTAGTAGAGCGCCTGCTGCAGCACGCCGTAACTGGTCTTGAACGCGACCATGCAGGAGTAATACCAGTAGCTGTTGTGATACGTCGGCTTGAGCACCCAGTACTGCGCGGCGCGGTGGCCGGCGATGGTGGTCTCGACGGCGTCGGGAGGCAGCGTCTCCTCGTAGGTGCGCCAGATGATGGGCTCGACCGCCACCTGGTAGTTGCCCGCGTCGAAGTGGCAGCGCAGGCCGTCTTCGTGCTCGGGCGGTGTGAACCCCAGCCCGAGCCGCTGGATGACGTCGAACGGGATGTCCTCGCACGCGTCGAATGGGCGCGGGTCGGTGGTCGCCACGATCGGGCTCTTCATCGTGGTCTCCATCGGCGCCGCCGTCGAGCGCAGCTCGACGCGCCCGCCCCCGGTAGGCCCCGGCGCGGCACCCTGCCACCCGGCCGTTCCGGCGATGGCCGCCGCGACCACGGCACCGATCGCCCCGATCAGACGCACCTTGGCGAACACGACACCCCCTGACGGCTCCCTGGCTCCTGCCGGGAGTGTACAAGTCGCCTCCCGCGCGGTCACCGTTAAACGAGAACACGTTCCAATGCCGGCGAGCAAGGCGCGGCCCCAACCGGGCCCGCACCGCGGGTCATTAGGCTGGTTAATCGTGGCTGGGCAAAATGCGGGGCAGGAATCGACCAACGGCGGGCAACCCACGCTGTGGGCCGTCTCCGACCTGCACACGGGTCACCTCGGCAACAAGCCGGTCACCGAGTCGCTGCACCCGTCCTCGCCGGACGATTGGCTGATCGTCGCCGGCGACGTGGCCGAACGCACCGACGAGATTCGCTGGGCCCTCGACCTGCTGCGCCGGCGCTTCGCCAAGGTGATCTGGGTGCCCGGCAACCACGAGTTGTGGACCACGACGCGGGATCCGGTGCAGATCTTCGGGCGGGCCCGCTACGAGTACCTGGTCCACATGTGCGACGAGATGGGCATCGTGACGCCCGAGCATCCCTTCCCGGTGTGGACCGAGCGCGGCGGCCCGGCCACGATCGTGCCGATGTTCCTGCTCTACGACTACAGCTTCTTGCCCGAGGGGGCGGCGAGCAAAGCCGAGGGCCTGACCATCGCGCGGGAGCGCAACGTGGTCGCCACCGACGAATTCCTGCTGTCGTCGGAGCCGTACCCCACCCGCGAAGCGTGGTGCCAGGAGCGGCTCGCCACCACGCGGACCCGCCTCGAGCAACTCGACTGGATGACGCCGACCGTCCTGGTGAACCATTTCCCGCTGGTCCGCGAGCCCTGCGACGCGCTGTTCTACCCGGAGTTCTCGCTGTGGTGTGGGACGACCAAGACCGCCGACTGGCACACCCGCTACAACGCGGTCTGTTCGGTCTACGGTCACCTGCACATTCCGCGCACCACCTGGTACGACGACGTGCGCTTCGAGGAAGTGTCGGTGGGATATCCGCGGGAGTGGCGGCGCCGCAAGCCGCACAGCTGGCTGCGCCAGGTGTTGCCCGACCCGCAATACGCGCCGGGCTACCTCAACGACTTCGGCGGCCATTTCGAGATCACTCCCGAGATGCGGCAGCAGGCCGCGCAGTTCCGGGAACGGTTGCGGCAGCGGCAATCACGATGACGGACAAGCTGGTTTCCTCGGTACTGCCCGACATGGGCGAGCTCGCTTATTCGGAGCTGTATTCCGACCCGCCCGACCTCGTTCCCCTGCCCGAAGAGGAGCCGCTGATCGCCAAGTCGGTGGCCAAGCGGCGCAACGAGTTCGTCACCGTCCGGCACTGCGCCCGGGTCGCGCTGGGCGAGCTCGGCCTGCCGCCGGTGCCGATCCTCAAGGGCGAGAAGGGCGAACCGTGCTGGCCCGACGGCGTGGTGGGCAGCCTCACCCACTGCACCGGCTATCGCGGCGCGGTCGTGGGTCGCACCGAGGCGGTGCGCTCGGTGGGTATCGACGCCGAGCCGCACGACGTGCTGCCGGACGGCGTGCTGAACGCGATCAGCCTGCCCGAGGAGCGACACGAGATCACGACGTTGCCCGCAGGCCTGCATTGGGACCGAATCCTGTTCTGCGCCAAGGAAGCAACGTACAAGGCCTGGTTCCCGTTGACCAAGCGCTGGCTAGGTTTCGAGGACGCCCACATCGTGTTCGACCTCGACCCGCCGGACGGGGAGACCACCGGGGTGTTCGTGTCCAAGATCCTGATCGACGGGCAGACCCTCGACGGCCCACCGCTTACCGCGCTGAGGGGCCGGTGGTCGGTCGAGCGGGGACTGGTGCTGACCGCCATCGTGCTATGAGTGCGGGGCCCGGCCCGGGATTGGTCGTCGTCGACAAGCCGGCCGGGATGACCAGTCACGACGTGGTGGGGCGCTGCCGCCGTATCTTCGCCACCCGCCGGGTGGGACACGCCGGGACGCTGGACCCGATGGCCACCGGGGTGCTGGTGATCGGCGTCGACCGCGCCACCAAGATCCTCGGCCTGTTGACGGCGGCCGCCAAGTCGTACACCGCCACCATCCGGCTGGGCCAGACCACCTCCACCGAGGACGCCGAAGGGGAAGTGCTGCACAGCGTCTCGGCCGCGCACCTGACGCGCGAGGCGATCGCGGCCGCGGTCGCCGGCCTGCGCGGGGACATCCAGCAGGTGCCGTCGGCGGTCAGCGCGATCAAGGTGGACGGGCGGCGCGCCTATCGGCTGGTTCGCGAGGGCCAGAACGTCGAACTCGAGGCCCGGCCGGTGCGCATCGACCGGTTCGAGGTGCTCGATGTTCGGCCCGGATCCGACGTCGACGGCGTCATCGATGTTGATGTGGAGGTCGACTGCTCGTCGGGAACCTACGTTCGCGCGCTGGCCCGCGACGTCGGCGCCGCGCTCGGCGTGGGCGGGCACCTGACCGCGCTGCGGCGCACCCGGGTCGGCCGCTTCACCCTGCAGCAGGCCCGCTCGCTCGACGACCTGGCCGAGCGGCCCGGCCTGTCGTTGACCCTGGACGAGGCGTGCCTGCTGATCTTCCCGCGCCGCGACCTGACCGCCGGGGAGGCCGAGGCGGCGGCCAACGGGCGAGCGCTCGCGCCTACCGGCATCGACGGGGTTTACGCCGCCTGCGACGCCGCCGGCCGGGTGATCGCGCTGCTGCGCGACGAGGGCGCACGCACCAAGTCGGTGGTCGTGATCCGCCCGGCGACGCTGTAACGGGCTTGGAGGGTCCCCACCGAGGGGCCGGCGGGGTTAAGTTGCACACTGGGGGTCTGGCCGTTGGAAAGGGACAAAGATGTCTAACAAGGTGTACGTCGTCGGCGTCGGCATGACGAAATTCGAGAAACCGGGCCGCCGCGAAGGCTGGGACTACCCGGACATGGCGCGCGAGTCCGGGACCAACGCGCTGGCCGACGCGGGGGTCGACTACCGCGAGGTGCAGCAGGGCTACGTCGGCTACGTCGCCGGTGATTCGACGTCCGGGCAGCGGGCGCTCTACGAGCTGGGCATGACCGGGATCCCGATCGTCAACGTCAACAACAACTGCTCGACCGGCTCGACCGCGCTGTTCCTGGCGGCCCAGGCCATCCGCGGCGGGATCGTCGACTGCGCCATTGCGCTCGGATTCGAGAAGATGCAACCCGGCTCGCTGAGCGGCGGCGCCGAGGATCGCGAATCGCCGATGGGCAAGCACGTCAAGGCGATGGCCGCTATCGACGAGTTCGCGATGCCCGTCGCGCCCTGGATGTTCGGCGCCGCCGGCCGCGAGCACATGCGCCAATACGGCAGCACCGCAGAGCATTTCGCCAAGATCGGCTACAAGAACCACAAGCACTCAGTCAACAACCCGTTCGCGCAGTTCCAGGAGTCCTACACGCTCGAGGACATCCTGGCGGCGCGGATGATCTCCGACCCGCTCACCAAGCTGCAGTGCTCGCCCACATCCGACGGCTCCGGCGCGGCGATCCTGGCCTCGGAGAGCTTCGTCGACAGCCACGGGCTGGCCGGCCAGGCCGTGGAGATCGTCGGCCAGGCGATGACGACGGACTTCGCGTCGACGTTCGACGGGAGCGCCAAGAACCTGATCGGCTATGACATGAATGTGCAAGCGGCGCAACAGGTCTACGACCAGTCCGGGCTGGGCCCGGAGGACTTCCAGGTGATCGAGCTGCACGACTGCTTCTCGGCCAACGAGCTGCTGCTCTACGAGGCGCTCGGCCTGTGTGGCCCGGGCGAGGCGCCGAAGCTGATCGACAACGGCGACACCACCTACGGCGGACGCTGGGTGGTCAACCCGTCGGGCGGCCTGATCTCGAAGGGGCATCCGCTGGGCGCGACCGGGCTGGCGCAATGCGCCGAGCTGACCTGGCAGCTGCGCGGCACCGCCGACAAGCGTCAGGTCGACAACGTCAGCGCCGCACTGCAACACAACATCGGGCTGGGCGGCGCGGCCGTCGTCACCGCGTACCAGCGCGCCGAACGCTGACCACGCGGCGGCGACCCGCTTCGCCCGGCTTCGCCGCGCTCGCGATCGCCGCTAGCCCACCACCCAGACCGCCCGGGCGGCCGGGCTGCCCAGGTCGACCGTCGTCTCCGCGCCGTCGCCGCCTTCGATCGCTACCGAGATCATGCCGGCGAATTCCCGGCGGGTCAGGACCCGCAGCCGCGAATCGAGGTTGATGCCGACGTCGGCGAAATAGCGCAGCATCTCCGGGTCGGCGTCGGAGATGCGGGCCACCGTTCCGGTGTCCCCGTCGCCGCACGCCCACAGCTGGCGGGCCGGCGGCGTGGGCACCTGCCCGTCGGAGGCCGGGATCGGGTCCCCATGCGGGTCGCGTTGCGGGAACCCGAGCTTGGCGTCGATGCGGGCCACCAGCCGATCCGACACCGCGTGTTCGAGCACCTCGGCCTCGTCGTGCACCTCGTCCCAGCCGTAGCCGAGCTCGTTGACCAGGAAGGTCTCCAGCAGCCGATGCCGGCGCACCATCGCCAGCGCCGCCCGCCGGCCCGCCTCGGTCAGGGTCACGGCCCCGTATTTCTCGTGGTCGACCAGGCCCTGCTCGGCGAGTTTGCGGATCGACTCCGAGGCCGTGCTGGCGGAGACCCCGATCTTCTCGGCCAGCATCTTGGTGCTGACCTTCTCCCGGGACCACTCCTGGGCATTCCAGATGACCTTGAGATAGTCCTGGCCGACCGCGGTGAGACCGCCACGCTCTTCGTCAGCCCTCACACCGAGAAAGTTTAGGCAACCCAAGCCTGATCGTGTGCTCCTCGACACCCCCGCGCCGGCGGATCTCCCGGCGGACCGCGGCGGGCCGTAGGCTTGCGGTCGTGCAGCGGTGGCGCGGCCAAGACGAGATTCCCACGGACTGGGGCAGATGCGTGCTCACCATCGGCGTGTTCGATGGCGTGCACCGGGGCCACGCGGAGATAATCGCGCATGCCGTCAAGGCCGGGCGCGCCCGCAACGTGCCGACCGTGCTGATGACGTTCGATCCGCACCCGATGGAAGTCGTCTACCCGGGCAGCCATCCCGCGCAGCTGACGACGCTGACGCGCCGCGCCGAACTCGTCGAGGAGCTTGGCATCGACGTCTTCCTGGTGATGCCGTTCACCAGCGACTTCATGAAACTCACGCCGGAGCGCTACGTCCATGAGCTCCTGGTGGAACACCTGCACGTGGTCGAGGTCGTGGTGGGGGAGAACTTCACCTTCGGCAAGAAGGCGGCCGGCAACGTCGAGACCCTGCGGCGCGCTGGCGAGCGATTCGGCTTCGCGGTCGAGTCGATGTCGCTGCTCAGCGAGCACCTGAGCAACGAGACCGTGACGTATTCGTCGACGTATATCCGGTCCTGCGTGGACGCCGGTGACGTGCTGGCGGCCATGGAGGCGCTGGGCCGTCCGCACCGCGTGGAGGGCGTCGTCGTCCGGGGCGAGGGGCGGGGCATGGAGCTGGGTTTCCCGACCGCCAACGTGGCGCCGCCGATGTATTCGGCGATCCCGGCCGACGGCGTGTATGCCGCCTGGTTCACCCTGCTCGGGCACGGACCGGTGACCGGCACCGTCGTCCCGGGCGAGCGCTACCAGGCCGCGGTGTCGGTGGGCACCAACCCGACCTTCTCCGGACGCACACGCACCGTCGAGGCCTTCGTCCTGGACACCACCGCCGACCTCTACGGCCAGTACGTGGCGCTGGACTTCGTCGCCCGCATCCGCGGTCAGCGCAGGTTCGACTCGGTGAAGGAGCTGATCGACGCGATGGGCAACGACACCGACCGGGCGCGCACGATGCTCTCGGCGCAGGACTGAACCGCCGCAGCTTCAGGAAGCAACCAGGTCGTCGATCTGGTTGATCGCCGACGTGGAGCCCTCGACGACGCCCATGTCCAGCACTCGCTGAAGATCCTCGGCGGATCCGAAGGTGCACACGTAGATCGCGCGCGTGCCGCCGCCGTGCTCGGTGAAGGTGTAGGTGTTCTCCGCGACCGGCATGTCGGGGTTCGGGTTGAAGTCCAGGTCGGCAAACCCGTCGAGAAAAGAGAAGCTGTTCGGCTCGTCGATGGCGGTGATCTCCCAGTAGCCGGCGTACTTCTCGCCGTCCGGACCCGTCATGAAGTAGGTCGTGCGGCTTCCCGGCGTGAGGCTGTGGCTCACCACGGTCGCCGGATGCGACGGTGGTCCCCACACCTTCTCCAGCTGACGCGGATCGGCGTAGATCTGCCAGATGCGCCGCACCGGGGCGGCGAAGTCGGCGGTGATGGTCAGGGTCAGGGCGTCCGGGTCATGCTTGACGTCGGTCACGGGCATGGGTCAGTCCTCCTTGGTTGGGTCGTTCGAGATGAGTTCGTCGATGCGGCCGATGCGGCCCCGCCAGAGGAGCTCCAGCTCGGTGAGCATGCCGGCGACCGACCGCACCGCCGCCACGTCACCGCTGGCCAACTGCTCGCGACCGCGTCGGCGTTTGGTGATCAGGCCGGCCTTCTCCAGCACGACCACGTGCTTCTGCACGGCCGCAAAGCTCATGTCGTATTTCAGGGCGAGCGAGGAAACCGAGTGTTCCCCGGCCAGCGTCCGGCGCATGATGTCGCGCCGGGTCCGGTCGGCGAGCGCGTGAAAGAGGGCGTCCACCCGATCCTCTTCGTCTACGGCCACCCGCCAAACCTACAACCAAATGGTTGTAGGTTGTCAAGGGCTGGGTGCTGGCCTGCGATTTCGGCGGACATCGCAGCCGCTGATAGACTCGCCCCCCACGGCGTGTGCTGCAGTCCGCGGCGGCCACGTACGAGATTTTTCGCGGTACCGATTGATGGAGATGTTTCGTGGCGCTGACCGCCGAGCAGAAAAAAGAAATCCTGGGCACCTACGGCCTGCATGACACCGACACGGGTTCCCCCGAGGCGCAGGTCGCGCTGCTGACCAAGCGGATCGCCGACCTGACCGAGCACCTGAAGGTCCACAAGCACGATCACCACTCCCGGCGGGGCCTGCTCCTGCTGGTCGGGCGGCGTCGCAGGCTGCTCAAGTACGTCGCCCAGATCGACGTCGCGCGGTACCGCTCGCTGGTCGAGCGCCTCGGTCTGCGCCGCTGACCCGGGCCTGCTTTCGGGCCAAGTCCGCCCGTGTAGAGTGGGAGCGTTCTGGGCCGGGTTCGGCCCGAGCGAACGGTGCGGCCACGCAGATCCGCGTGCGCCGTTCCAGCGCGTCATGACGGGAGCAGCCCAGTCTGTATCGGGCGGTCTTCGGTAGTGGCTGCCGGGCTTCTCTGGATCTGGGGCAGGTCGGCCGCTTCGATCGATGGCCGTAGCCGTATTCAGACTTTTCCTCTCGTAGGAAGCTCTCGGGTTACTCGCGCGTGACGACGCGAAATAGCTAAATACCCAGAGAGGCCGTACGGACACCTATGTCTGTCGCTGAAATTGAAGAAGGCGTGTTCGAGTCGACCGCCGTTATCGACAACGGGAGCTTCGGCACCCGCACCATCCGTTTTGAGACCGGCCGGCTGGCCCAGCAGGCCGCCGGCGCCGTCGTCGCCTACCTCGACGACGAGAACATGCTGTTGTCGGCGACCACCGCCAGCAAGAGCCCGAAGGAGCACTTCGACTTCTTCCCGCTGACCATCGACGTCGAGGAGCGGATGTATGCCGCCGGGCGGATCCCCGGCTCGTTCTTCCGCCGCGAGGGCCGGCCCTCCACCGACGCGATCCTGACCTGCCGCCTCATCGACCGGCCGCTGCGCCCGTCGTTCGTCTCCGGGCTGCGCAACGAGATCCAGGTCGTCGTGACGATCATGAGCCTGGACCCCAACGACCTGTACGACGTGGTGGCGATCAACGCCGCCTCGGCCTCCACCCAGATCTCCGGCCTGCCGTTCTCCGGTCCGGTCGGCGGTGTGCGCGTCGCCCTGATCGACGGCACCTGGGTCGCCTTCCCCACCGTCGAGCAGCTCGAGCGTGCGGTGTTCGACATGGTGGTGGCGGGCCGCAAGGTCGACGGTGACGTCGCCATCATGATGGTCGAGGCCGAGGCCACCGAGAAGGTCATCGAGCTCGTCGAGGGCGGCGCCCAGGCGCCGACGGAAACCGTGGTGGCCGAAGGCCTGGAGGCGGCCAAGCCGTTCATCGCCGTGCTGTGCACCGCGCAGGAGGAGCTGGCCGGAGCGGCGGCCAAGCCGACCGCCGAGTACCCGGTCTTCCCCGAGTACGGCGAGGACGTCTACTACTCGGTCGCCTCGGTGGCGACCGACGAGCTGGCCAAGGCGCTGACCATCGGCGGCAAGGCCGAGCGCGACCAGCGCACCGACGAGCTGAAGGCCGAGGTGCTGACGCGGCTCACGGGGGACTCGGGGACGTACGAGGGCCGGGAGAAGGAGGTCGGCGCCGCGTTCCGCTCGCTGACCAAGAAGCTGGTCCGGCAGCGCATCCTGACCGACCACTTCCGCATCGACGGCCGGGGCATCACCGACATCCGCGCGCTGTCGGCCGAGGTCGCCGTGGTGCCGCGGGCGCACGGCAGTGCGCTGTTCGAGCGCGGCGAAACCCAGATCCTGGGTGTGACCACGCTGGACATGGTCAAGATGGCCCAGCAGATCGACTCGCTGGGACCGGAAACCTCCAAGCGCTACATGCATCACTACAACTTCCCGCCGTTCTCCACCGGAGAGACCGGCCGGGTCGGTTCGCCCAAGCGGCGTGAGATCGGGCACGGCGCGCTCGCCGAGCGGGCCTTGATGCCGGTGCTGCCCAGTGTCGAGGAATTCCCGTACGCGATCCGTCAGGTCTCCGAGGCGCTGAGCTCCAACGGCTCGACCTCGATGGGATCGGTGTGTGCGTCCACGCTGTCGTTGCTGAACGCCGGCGTGCCGCTCAAGGCTCCGGTCGCGGGCATCGCGATGGGCCTGGTCTCCGACGACGTCGAGGTCGACGGCAAGACCGAGCGCCGATTCGTGACCCTGACCGACATCCTGGGCGCCGAGGACGCGTTCGGCGACATGGACTTCAAGTGCGCCGGCACCAAGGACATCGTCACCGCGCTGCAGCTGGACACCAAGCTCGACGGCATCCCGTCGCAGGTGCTCGCGGGGGCTCTCGCCCAGGCCAAGGACGCCCGGCTGACCATCCTCGAGGTCATGGCCGAGGCCATCGACGCGCCCGACGAGATGAGCCCCTACGCGCCGCGGGTCACCACCATCAAGGTCCCGGTGGACAAGATCGGCGAGGTCATCGGGCCCAAGGGCAAGGTCATCAACGCCATCACCGAGGAGACCGGCGCGCAGATCTCCATCGAGGACGACGGCACGGTGTTCGTCGGCGCCACCGACGGGCCCTCGGCGCAGGCCGCGATCGACCGGATCAACGCCATCGCCAACCCGCAGCTGCCGACCGTGGGCGAGCGGTTCCTCGGAACCGTGGTCAAGACAACCGATTTCGGCGCGTTCGTGTCGCTGCTGCCGGGACGCGACGGTCTGGTCCACATCTCCAAGCTGGGCCGGGGCAAGCGCATCGCCAAGGTCGAGGACGTGGTGAACGTCGGCGACAAGCTGCGGGTCGAGATCGCCGACATCGACAAGCGCGGCAAGATCTCCCTCGTCTTGGTCGAGGAGGACAGCGCTGCCCCAGCCGATGCTCCGGTGGCCGCGCCTGCCGATGCCGCGACCGCCAGCAACTGACCTACCCCGGCCGCGCCCGACTCGTGCGGGCGCCCTGCGCCGGGGTAAGCAGATCGCCGAGGCGGAGCCGGACCGCCAATCCGCACTGCGCCGCAGCACGCTTCCGGGCGGTCTGCGGGTAGTCACCGAGTACCTGCCGTCGGTGCGTTCGGCTTCGGTCGGGGTCTGGGTCGGCGTCGGATCGCGCGACGAGGGCGCCACCGTGGCGGGGGCGGCGCACTTCCTCGAGCATCTGTTGTTCAAGTCGACCCCCACCCGGAGCGCCGTGGACATCGCGCAGGCGATGGACGCGGTCGGCGGGGAGCTGAACGCATTCACCGCCAAGGAGCACACCTGCTACTACGCGCACGTGCTGGACAGCGACCTGGAGCTGGCCGTCGACCTGGTGGCCGATGTGGTGCTCAACGGCCGCTGCGCGACCGAAGACGTCGAGCTGGAACGCGACGTGGTGCTCGAAGAGATCGCGATGCGCGACGACGATCCCGAGGACGCGCTGGGGGACATGTTCCTGGGCGCGATGTTCGGTGACCACCCGGTCGGCCGGCCGGTGATCGGCACCGCGCAGTCGGTGTCGTCGATGACCCGGACCCAGCTGCACTCCTTTCATGTCCGGCGCTACACCCCGGAACGCATGGTGGTCGCCGTGGCCGGCAATGTCGACCACGACGAGGTGGTGGCGCTGGTGCGTGAGCACTTCGGGCCGCACCTGGTGCGCGGGCGCCGGCCCATCGCCCCGCGCAAGGGCGCCGGACGGGTGACCGGCCGGCCCGGCTTGATGCTGGGCAATCGGGACGCCGAGCAGACCCACGTCTCGCTGGGCGTACGCACCCCGGGACGTAGCTGGCCCCATCGCTGGGCGCTGTCGGTGCTGCATACCGCGCTTGGTGGGGGGCTGAGTTCCCGCCTGTTTCAAGAGGTTCGCGAGTTGCGCGGGCTGGCCTACTCGGTCTACTCGACGGTGGACATCTTTGCCGACAGCGGCGCGCTGTCCGTCTATGCCGCCTGCCAGCCCGAGCGGTTCGCCGAGGTGATGCAGGTGACCAACGAGGTCCTCGAGTCGGTGGCCCACGACGGCATCACCGAGGCCGAGTGCCGCATCGCCAAGGGGTCGTTGCGCGGCGGCCTCGTCCTCGGCCTGGAGGATTCCAGCTCCCGGATGAGCCGGCTGGGCCGCAACGAGCTGAACTATGGCCACCACCGCAGCATCGAGCACACCCTGCGCAAGATCGACCAAGTGAGCGTCGAGGAGGTCAACGCGGTTGCCCACCGGCTGCTGAGCCAGCCCTACGGGGCCGCCGTCCTGGGTCCGTATGCCTCCAAACGGTCACTGCCCCAACAACTTCGGGCGATGGTAAATTAGCCCCGTGGTACTGGGCTTTTGGGACATCATGGTGCCCATCGTGGGTGCGCCGATGGCCGGCGGACCGGGCACGCCCGAGCTGGCCGCGGCGGTGTCCAACGCGGGTGGGCTCGGCTTCGTCCCCGGCGGCCACCGGAGTGCGGAGCGCTTCGCCGAGGACATCGCGGCCGCGCGCAAGGCCACCACCGGGCCGCTGGGCGTCAACCTGTTCGTTCCGCAACCCAGCGTCGCCGACTGGATGGCGCTGGACTACTACGCCGAAGAACTCGAGGAGATCGCCGACTACTACCAGGTCGAGGTCGGCCACCCGCATTACGGTGACGACGACGACTGGGAGCGCAAGCTCGAGGTGGTCGCCGACGTGCGGCCCGAGCTCGTGTCGTTCACCTTCGGAGTCCCGCCGCCCGACGTCATCCGGCGGCTGGGGGCGCTGGGCCTGCTGGTGATGGTCACGGTGACGTCGGCGTACGAGGCCGGGATTGCCGTCGCCGCGGGCGCGGACAGTCTCATCGTGCAGGGGCCCGACGCGGGCGGGCACCGGGGCACGTTCGCGCCCGACATGGAGCCCGGTAACGAATCGCTGCACCACCTGATCGATCGCATCCGGCACGCGCATGAGGTGCCCGTCGTCGCCGCGGGCGGACTGGGCACCGCCCGGGACGTTGCCGCCGTGTTGCACCGCGGCGCGGTGGCCGCCCAGATCGGCACCGCGCTGCTGCTCAGCGACGAAGCGGGCACCAGCACCGCGCACCGTACCGCCCTGAAGAATCCGGTCTTCGGCACCACCGTTGTCACCCGCGCCTTCTCGGGCCGGTACGCGCGCGGCCTGGAGAACAACTTCACCCGCCTGCTCGACAACGTCGCGCCGCTGGGCTACCCGGAGGTCAACCAGATGACCTCCCCGATCCGCGAGGCGGCGGCCGCCATGGAGGACCCGAACGGGATACCGCTTTGGGCCGGAACGTCGTTCAAGGAGGCCCAGCCGGGGCCGGCGGCCGACATCATCGCCGGCCTGGTGGAAGCCGACTAGGCCAGGACGCTCGCCGGATCGGTGAACGGCAGCCCCAAGTCGGTGGCCACCCGTTCGGACAGCAGCCCGCCGTTGTGCGTCGAAAGTCCCTTCGCCAGAGCGGGATCCGACCGACACGCCGCCTGCCAACCGCGGTCGGCCAGTTCGAGCACGTACGGCATCGTCGCGTTGGTCAGCGCCACGGTGGACGTCTTGGGCACCGCGCTGGGCATGTTCGCCACGCAGTAGAACTGCGTGTCGTGCACGGCGAACGTCGGGTCGTCGTGCGTGGTCGGCCGGGAATCCGCGAAGCATCCGCCCTGGTCAATGGAGATGTCCACCAGCACTGCACCCGGCTTCATCTGCGCGACAAGCGAATTCGAAACCAGTTCCGGGGCCTTGGCGCCCGGCAGCAGGACCGCCCCGATCAGCAGGTCGGCCCGCGTGATCGTGCCCTCCAGCTCGTACGTCGACGAGTAACGCGTGCGGACCTGTCCACCGAACTCCGCGTCAAGCAGTCGGAGCTTGCCGATGTTGAGGTCGAGCACCGTCACGCTCGCGCCCATGCCGTTGGCGACCCGGGCGGCGTTGTAACCGGCCGTGCCGGCACCGATCACCACGACGTCGGCGGGTTTGACGCCCGGGACCCCACCCATCAGCACACCGCGCCCGCCGTGGGACCGCATCAGGTGATAGGAGCCGACCTGCGCCGAGAGCCGACCGGCGACCTCGCTCATCGGGGCCAACAACGGAAGGCTGCCGTCGGCGGCCTGCACAGTTTCATAGGCGATTGACGTTGTGCGGGAAGCCAATAACGCATCGGTGCAGGAGCGGGAGGCGGCCAAGTGCAGATAGGTGAACAGCACCTGATGCTGCCGCAACAGGCCGTATTCGGCCGGAATCGGCTCCTTCACCTTGAGCAGCAGGGCGGCGTCGGCCCACACCTGTTCGGCCGAATCGGCCAGTTGGGCCCCCGCCGCCTTGAACTCCTCGTCGGGAATCGACGACCCCTCCCCGGCGCCGGCCTGGACGAGCACCTCGTGGCCGCGGCGGGTCAGTTCGGCGACGCCCGCGGGCGTGATTGCCACCCTGAACTCGTTGGCCTTGGTCTCGGTCGGTACGCCGACTCGCATGGTTGCCCCTTGCTTTAAAAGGTTCGCCCTTCAGTGTGGAGAAAGTTCGGATGGGCCGCAATCGAGGTGAAACCGCGCGAGCGCTGGCTATGATCGGCCCATGACTGACCCCTGCGTGTCGGATACCGTGCAGGTCGACGCCCGCCCGGACGTGGTGTACCGGCTCATCACCGACCTGCCCACGCTGGCCTCGTTCGCAGAGGAGGCGGTGGCGATGGAGTGGTGCAAGGGCGATGCGGCGCGTCCCGGGGCGGTCTTCACCGGGCACAACGAAAGCAGCAAACGGCGCTGGAGCACCAAGTGCACGGTCACCGACGCGGAACCGGGCCGCCTCTTCGCGTTCGATGTGCGGCACTCCGTGCTTCCGATCGCGCGCTGGCAATACGACATCGTCGCGGCCGATGGTGGTTGCCGGGTCACCGAAAGCACCTGGGATCGCCGGCCCGGCTGGTTTCGCAAGATCGCCGGCAAGGCCACCGGTGTCCCAGATCGCGTGGCCGCCAACACCGAACACATCCGGCTCACCTTGCAGCGCCTCAAGCAGCGCGCCGAGTCCGAGTAGCCGGCGACCATGCGACGCGATCCCGCCGTAGCCGTCGTAGGAGGGGGCATGTCGGGCATGTGCATCGCAATCGCGTTGCTGCGCAGCGGGATAACCAATGTCACCATTTATGAGAAGGCCGACGAGGTCGGCGGGACCTGGCGCGAGAACACCTACCCGGGTCTGGTGTGTGACATCCCTTCGCGGGTCTACCAGTACACGTTCGCCCGAAATCCCAACTGGTCGCACCTTTTCTCGCCCGGCCGCGAAATCCAGGCCTATTTCCGCGACGTCGCCGACCGCTTCGGGTTGCGCGACCGCATCCGGTTCGACACCGAGATCTCCCATGCGCGCTTCGAGGGCGGACGCTGGCGGCTGCGCACGGATGCCGGGGAGGAATCGAGCGTCGACTTCCTGATCTGCGCCACCGGCGTGCTCCATCACCCCCGCCTACCCTCGATCCCCGGCCTACAGGACTTCGGCGGGCGGGCTTTTCACTCGGCGCGGTGGGATCATTCCGTCGAATTGCGCGGTCGCCGGATCGCGATCGTCGGCAACGGGTCGACGGGCGTGCAGCTCGTCTGCGGCCTGACCGGCGTGGCGGGCCGGGTCATGCTGTTCCAGCGCACCCCGCAGTGGGTGCTTCGGCTGCCCAACCCCCGGTACAGCAGGTTTACCAACATCACCCACAACAGGTTCGGCTGGCTCGACCGGATGGCCTACCGCTGCTACAGCTTCGGCTTCGACCTGTTCGCCGCCGGCCTCACCAAGCCGGGCCTGCGCCGAAAGATCATGGGGGCGCTGTGCCGCGCCAGCCTGCGCGAGGTCCGCGACCCCGAGCTGCGCCGCGCCCTGACCCCCGACTACACGCCGATGTGCAAACGGCTGGTGATGTCCAATGGCTTCTATCGCGCCATCCAGCGCGACGACGTCGAACTGGTCACCGCCGCTATCGATCACGTGGAACCGCGCGGCATCGTGACCGGCGACGGCGTCCTGCACGAGGCGGACATCATCGTGCTCGCCACCGGATTCGACACCCACGCGTTCTTCCGGCCGATGCGGCTGATCGGCCGAGACGGCATCGCCGCCGACGACGTGTGGCGTGACGGCCCGCGGGCCTACCAGACCGTGGCGCTGCCGGGCTTCCCCAACTTCTTCATGATGCTGGGTCCGCACAGCCCGGTCGGCAACCTCGCGCTCACCACCGTCGCCGAATCGCAGGCCGACCACATCCTGCGGTGGATTCAGCGCTGGCGGCGCGGCGAATTCGACACCGTCGAGCCGACCGGGCCGGCGACCGACAACTTCAACGCCAAGCTGCGCGCCGCGATGCCGAACACCGTGTGGACCACCGGTTGCCAGAGTTGGTATCTGAACAAGGACGGGGTGCCCGAGGTGTGGCCCTTCACGCCGCGCGCACACCGCGCCATGCTGGCGAACACCGATCTCGAACAGTACGACTTGCGCCGTCACGTCACCGCCGGCTGAGCCGGTAGCCCAGATGGGCGACCTTGATGCCGGGCAAAGGCGCCCAGTCCATTGTGCGTCCGTCGGCGTGAAAGCCGTTCTTCTCGTAAAAGGTTCGCGCTTGGGTGTTGCGCTCCGCGCACCACAGGACGACGTCAACCGACGGGCTTTCGGCCAAAGCGGTGGCGAGCAGGCGCTCGCCGACACCGCGCCGTTGGCATTCCGCCGCGATGTACAGCGAGTCGAGTTCGACCTGCTCGGGATTGGCAGGGTCCGGTCCGAAGATGGTCATTCCGATTGTCGCCGAACCTGATTCGGCGACCCACATGCCCCAGTTGCGGCGCTGCATGATTCGCGGGTACGCCAGCACCGCCCAGCGCCGCGGCGATCCGAGGACGTCGAGGGTGGCGTCCGGCAGGATGCCGGCCCAGGACTGCCGCCAGACCGGATAGTGCATCTCGGCGACGTTCGCGAGATCGGCCGGTCCGGCTTGGCGGATCGTGACGCCGCCCACCGTCACCGGCGGGATTGCTCCAGATAGGCGGCCAGCGCGCTGGTCAGGCCCCGCCGCGCCATGTCCAGGTCGGCGTACGAGCCGAGTTGGCGCTCGGACACCAGCCCGCGCATCGCGCCGGGGATCAGGGCGGCCACCTCGCGCACCCGGTCCGGGTCGACGTCGAGACCGGCGAAGGCATTCTGGCAGGTCTCCAGCCAGCTCTTGCCCCAGGAGAACAACTCGGCGGCGGTGCGCGGGAAGAGCCGCTCGAGCTCGTCGGGGTCGCGGGGGAGCGCCGCACGGAGGTTCTCGATCGCGCGGGAATCCGGCGACGCCAACCCCGTGTAAAGGGTGTCGATGATGGCGCCGACCCGCTCGCGCAGGGGCGCGTCCGGTGAGATCGGCGTTGACAGGGTCGAGAAGGTTGCGGCGCGACGCTCGGCGGTGCGGTGCAGTACCGCCGCCCAGAACCCGTCGGTGTCGCCGAACTGGTACTGCACGGCGCCCCAGGTCGCGCCGATCTCCTTGGCGATGCGATTGGCCGACACCGAGCCCGGGTCGCCGGAGGCCAACGACTTGAGTGCGGCTTCGAGCATGCTCTCGCGCGTGGCGTTGCCACGCCGGTTGGGGCGCCGGTTCGCGGTTCCGGCCCCGCTCACCTGCCGCGTCATCTGCCGAGCGTATCGCACCACCGTAGTTTCATAGAGGGTACTTTGATTTCGTGGGGGCGCGGCCTATCATTCGTTCTCAAGGAGGGATCCCCCATGGCTAAGCCGCCGTTGTCGATGGAACCAACCGGCTGGTTCCAGGTCGCCTGGTCCGACGAGATCGGTATGGGCGACGTGCACAAGATGAAGTACTTCGGCCAGGAGATGGTCGCGTGGCGGGCCGAATCCGGGCAGCTCACCGTGATGAACGCCTACTGCGAACACCTCGGCGCGCATCTCGGTTACGGCGGCACGGTCGTCGGCGAGGTGCTGCAGTGCCCGTTCCACGGGTGGCAGTGGAGCCAGGAGGGCCGCAACGTCCGCATTCCGTACCAGGATCGCCCCAACCGCGGTCGGCGTATTCGCACCTACCCCGTGGTGGAACGCAACGAGTCGGTCTACATCTGGCACGACGTCGAGCGTCGCGAGCCGTACTTTGACGCGCCGGACGTGTTCGGCGCGTTCAGCGACGGCAGCAACCCGGACGACTACTACCCCCAGCGGCGGTTGTACCGGCCGGCCCTGGAGCTCCATCCCCAGTACGTGCTCGAAAACGGTGTCGACTTCGCACATTTCAAGTTCGTGCACAACACGCCGATCGTGCCGGTGTTCACCCGCCACGACTTCGCCGAGCCGGTGTCGTTCGTCGACTTCACCATCACTTTCGAAGGTGACGACGGGCAGAAGATCGAGGACGTCAACAGCGGCGTCGAGGCCATCAACGGCGGGCTGGGCATCGCGGTGACCAAGAGCTGGGGGATGATCGACAACCGCACCATCTCCGCGGTCACCCCGGTCGACGAGTTCACCTCCGATGTCCGCTTCATGGTCTACATCGGCCGCACCCCGGGCAAAGATCCGGCCCGCGCCGAGCTCAAGGCGATCGAGTTCGGCCGTGAAGTGATCCGGCAGTTCGAGCAGGACATCGAGATCTGGCAGCACCAGCGCTACTCCGACCCCCCGGCGCTGGCCACCGACGAGTACGAGGGCTTCACCGCAATCCGCAAGTGGGCCAGGCAGTTCTACCCCGAGGCATTCGCAACGCAGAAAGGCTCAACGGAATGAGTACAGCACCGATCCGCGTCTTCCAAGTGGCCACCGGGAATGTCGGCTCGGAGATGATCAAGCGGATCGCCACCCAGCCCGACCTCGAACTCGTTGGCGTGCACTGCTATTCGCCGGAGAAGGTCGGGCGCGATGCCGGCGAGCTCGCCGGTGTGGCGCCCAACGGGGTGAAGGCCACCGGTTCGATCGAGGAGATCATCGCCGCCAAACCGGACGTGCTCACCTTCCACGGTGTGTTTCCCGACGAGGACCTCTACTTACAGGTGCTTGAGGCCGGCATCAATATCGTCACCACCGCCGACTGGATCACCGGCTGGCACCGCGACAAGAACCATCCGCACCCGTCGGGCAAGCCGGTGAGCCGGCTGCTCGCGGAGGCCTGCGAAAAGGGCGGCGCGACGTTCTACGGGACCGGGATGAACCCGGGCCTGAACCAGATACTGGGCGTGGTGTGTTCGGCCGACGTCGCCGATATCGAGAACGTCACCACCATCGAGTCCGTGGATGTGTCGTGCCACCACTCCAAGGACACCTGGATCGAGGTGGGCTACGGCCAGCCGGTGGACGATCCGGAGATCCCGTCCAAGCTGGAGAAGTACACCCGAGTCTTCGCCGACAGCGTGCTGATGATGGCCGACTGCTTCGACCTGACCCTCGACGAGGTGAAGTTCAGCTACGAGCTGGGCGCCTGCACCAAGGACGTCGACCTGGGCTGGTATACCCTGCCCAAGGGCTCGCTGGGCGGCAACTACATCAGGTACCAGGGCATGGTGGACGGGATTCCCCGGGTCGAGACGCACCTGGAGTGGCAGATGACGCCGCACACGGATCCGAGCTGGAACATCAAGGGCTGCTACATCACCCAGATCAAGGGCGACCCGTGCATCTACAACAAGCACATGATCTTCCCCAAGTCCGGGGTGGACTTGTCGAATCCCGACAACTTCGCCTCCATCGGGATGACCGTCACCGGCATGCCCGCGCTGGCCTCGATCAAGTCGGTAGTGGCGGCGCCGCCGGGGCTCATCACCAGCGCCGACCTGCCGCTGCGCGGGTTCGCCGGGCGGTTCGCGATTTAGGTCAAGGGTCCGAGAGGCGCTCGGGGTGGTGATAGTCGTTGGTGCGCTGCCCGCGGTCGTTGTGCGGCGGTGGTATCCATTCGGTACGCCCGTTGGGTAGCTTCCTTGTGCGCCAGCCCTTTTCGATCAGCTTGTGGTGTGGAGTGCAGGCGAAGGTGAGCTTGTCGGCATCGGTCACACCGCCGGTGGACCAGTCGTCGAGATGGTGAACCTCGCACCAGTAGCCCGGCGCGTCGCAGCCTGGGTGCGTGCAGCCGCGGTCCTTCGCATACAGCACCACGCGCTGATCCGGTGTGGCGATTCGCCGCGTCCGCCCGAGATACAGTGGGCGGCCGGAGTGTTCGTCGAACACGGCCAGATAGTGGTAGGCATGGCTTGCCATCCGGATCACGTCGCGCATCGGCAGCACCGTACCGCCGCCGGTCACCGCGCGCCCGGTGCAACCCGTCAGCTCCTGCAGCGTGGTGGAGACGATGACGGCGACCGGTAGACCGTTGTGCTGGCCGAGCTTCGGATCGCCCAGCTGACCGCGGACCAGGGCGTTGATCGCGTCATGCTGGCGCTGCGCGTGGCTCCGCGCGTCACCGTTCGCGCGCTGCTCGCTGGGCTCCCCCTCGACACAGGGAGTTTCGTCGTCCGGGTTGCACATGCCGGGGGCCGCGAAACGCGCCAGCCAGGCGTCGAGGTTGGCGCGCAACTCCGGGGAAGCGACCAGCTTGCCGACGCTCATCCCGTCGAGCCGTTGCGCGCCCCAGCTGAAGCCGCGCTGCCGGGCGCGGTCGGTGTCGGAGAATTTCCCGTCGGGGTTGATCCACAGGGCGCACTGGTGCGCGACCTTTTGCAGCTGGTCGGGGCGCAGTTGCGCCGCCTGCGACGCCAGGAAACGTTCGGCCGCATCCACCGCCTCGGCGGGCGCGGCGTCCGGCAGGTCGCGCACGAACGCCTGAATCACCCGCAGGTGCTGCCCATCGAGAAGGCCGCTCCGCCACGCCGCTGCGGTGGCCGGCAGCTCCGGCGGCAGCTCCTGGCCGGTGAGGGTCAGGCGCGGCGAGAGTTGCCTGGCGTCTCGAACCCGACGGCACGCGTCGGCATAGCTGATCCGTAGCCAGTCGGCGACGACCTTATGAACCGGACCGCCGACGTCACCGGGATCCTCTTTCACCAAGCCGGCGATCACGTCGGTGCCGACCGCGATCTGGCGCCGGTGGGAGTTCTCCATGGCTTCCAGCACCCGCAGCCGGACGGCGGAGCTCAACCCAGCGAAGTCCAGGTTGCCGATCCTCGCGACGGCCGCATCCAGCGCATCGAGCGCGGCGCTCACGTCGGCCGGAAGAGGAATCGAATGCATGTTCGAATACTATTCGGCTCCGGAGCCTGCGGCCACGAAACTGCGGGCTGCTGTGGATAAACACCCGACTGTGGATGAAGCGGCCCGGTCTAGGGTGAAGCTCATGCGGGTAGGCGTCTTGGGAGCTAAGGGCAAAGTCGGTTCGGCGATGGTGGCGGGCGTGCAGGCCGCCGAGGACTTGACCCTGTCCGCGGAGGTGGACGCCGGTGATTCGCTGAGCATGTTCACCGACTCCGGCACCGAGGTGGTCATCGATTTCACCCACCCGGACGTGGTGATGGGCAACCTAGAGTTCCTGATCGGCAACGGGATTCACGCCGTCGTCGGCACCACGGGCTTCACGCAGGAGCGCCTCGACCAAGTGCGGTCGTGGTTGGCCGACAAGCCTGACACGAGCGTCCTCATCGCCCCCAACTTCGCGATCGGCGCGGTGTTGTCGATGCACTTCGCCAAGCAGGCGGCGCGCTTCTTCGAGTCGGTCGAGGTGATCGAACTGCACCACCCGCACAAGGCCGACGCCCCGTCGGGCACGGCAGCGCGCACCGCCAAGCTGATCGCCGAAGCGCGAAAGGGCTTGCCGCCCAACCCCGATGCCACCAGCACCGGCCTGCCCGGCGCCCGCGGCGCCGACGTCGACGGCATCCCGGTGCACTCGGTGCGGCTGGCCGGGCTGGTCGCCCACCAGGAGATCTTGTTCGGCACCGAGGGGGAGACGCTCACCATCCGCCACGACAGCCTGGACCGCACCTCGTTCGTGCCCGGCGTGCTGTTGGCGGTGCGGCGCGTCCGGGAACGGCCCGGCCTCACCGTGGGCCTCGAGCCCCTGCTCGACCTGCAGTGAACCTGCGATGAACACCGCCCTGCGCACCCAGTTCCTCATCGCGTTCCTCTGCGTGGCGATGCTGGTTTACTTCGTGCTGCTGGGGCGGCTGGCCGTCGCGATGATCGCCTCGGGCCGGGCGGCCGCCGTGGGCCTGGGCCTGGCGGTGCTGATCATGCCCCTGATCGGACTGTGGGCCATGGTGGCGACCCTGCGGTCCGGGTTCGCCCACCAGAAGCTGGCCCACCTGATCGCGGCCGACGGCATGGAGCTCGACACCGCCGCGCTGCCGCGACGGGCGTCGGGCCGCATCGAGCGCGAGGCCGCCGACGCACTGTTCGCCTCGGTGCGCACCGAAGTCGAGGACCACCCCGACGACTGGCGGCGCTGGTACCGGCTGGCCCGCGCCTACGACTACGCGGGGGACCGCAGGCGGGCGCGGGAGGCCATGAAGACGGCGCTGGAATTGCAGGGCCGCCAATGACCAAGACGCTGCTGATCGTCCACCACACGCCGTCCCCGCACTGCCACGAGATGTTCGAGGCGGTCGTCTCGGGTGCCACCGACCCGGAGATCGAGGGCGTCGAGGTCGTCCGGCGCCCGGCGCTGACCGTCTCGCCGGCCGAGATGCTCGAGGCCGACGGCTATGTGTTGGGCAGCCCGGCGAACCTGGGCTACATGAGCGGGGCGCTCAAGCACGCCTTCGACTGCGCCTACTACCAGCTGCTCGACTCGACGCGCGGGCGCCCGTTCGGCTTGTACCTGCACGGCAACGAGGGCACCGAGGGCGCCGAACGCGGCGTCATGTCGATCACCACCGGGCTCGGTTGGACGAAAGCCGCAGAGACCGTGCTGGTTTCGGGCAAGCCGGACAAGAGCGACCTACAGGCGTGCTGGGAACTCGGGGCTACGGTCGCTGCCCAGTTGATGGAATGAGCCGTCTAGGCGAAAGCCGGCTTGAACGCCTCGGCCGGCTGGGCCAGGGCCAGCGCCGAGGTCGTGCCGATCGGCCCGTGCCGGTCGAACAGGGTGGCCGCGCCGGTCGCGACACCGGCCGTCCCGTAGTGGCTCTGCGCCGCCAGGCCCAGGTATTCACCATCGGGCAGGCGGCTCGCGGTGACCGTGTAGTCGGCGTTGATGTAGCGCAATCCGCCGGTGCCCCAATGGGTCAGCGAACTCGTGATGTCGCCGACGAAGGCCAGGCGGGTGAACGGGGTCAGCGGGTGGCCGTGCACCATCGAGCGAAAGATCCGCGTCCAGGCGAACTTCTGGGAATGGGACTGTTCCCACTCGCCGGCCGCGATGCCCGGGCTGCCCGCGGCGGTGGCCCCGTAGCCCCAGATCAGGAACGGCATGTCGGTTCCGAAGCCCTCGGAATCGGCCGGAAGCGGCGGCATTTGAAGGGGCGCGGACCACACCGTCCCGTCGGGATGATCCCCTCGGCGCAGGAACAGCGCGCTGGCCCGCGCGACGGTGTTGCCGTTCTGCACCAGCACCCCGTCGACGAGCTTGATCCGCCGGCCTTCCCGCTGTACCGAGGTCCGAATCTGCACCGGCTCGGGCAACGCCGGACGCAACAGGTCGACCGTGAGGCGGGCCGGCTGGAAGTCGGGTTCGATGCCGGATTGCTCTATGCCCCAACCGAGCAGGCCACCGACGATCTGGCCGCCCATCGCCGCACCCCACGGCCCTCCCGTCAACCGGCCGGGCACATAGCAGTCACCGTCGACAGTGAAGAACGCCTCGGGCATGATGGCGGGATCGTCGATCGTCACCGCTATCACGATAGGACACGCCGATAGTAAGGACCGGGCATGCCTCCAGTGATCGAAATTCCGCGCGACCATAACCCGTTCCCCACGACCGGTGTGTCCCGCGACGCCGACGGCGTCCCGCATTACGACGATTTACCCGCCACGCTGCTGGACATGCTCGCCGAACAGGTCGACCGGCGCCCGGACAGCGAGGCGCTGGTCGAACTCGGTGCCGGTCGGTTGACCTATCGCCAGCTCTGGGACCGCGCCGCGCGCGTCGCCGGAGGGCTGCGCGCCGCCGGGCTGCGACCGGGTGACCGTGTCGCGGTGCGTTACCCGGCCGGCATCGACTGGGTGCTGGCGTTCTGGGGCACCATGATGGCGGGTGGCGTTGCGGTGGCGGTCAATACGCGCTCGGCGCAACCGGAAGTCGAGTTCGTCCTCTCCGACAGCGGGGCGACGGTGGACCTCGCGGCGGACACCCCGCTGCCCGACGGCCAGCCCTACGTGACCGAGCGACTCGGCGCCGCCGACGTCGCCGCGCTGTTCTACACCTCGGGCACCACCGGCCACCCCAAGGGAGTGCCGACCACTCACCAGGCCTTCCTGACCAACACCGAGAACGGGATCCGCTGTCTCGACCAGCCCCGAGACCTGGGCGAAGCAATGCGCACGCTCATCTCGGTGCCGCTGTTCCACGTGACCGGTTGCAACACACAGCTTTTGGTTGCGGCCCGACTGGGCGGGGCCTCGGTGATCATGCCCGCCCTCAACCTGGACGCCCTGATCGCCACCCTGGGCGCCGAGCGCATCTCCGTCATGGTCACCGTTCCGGCGGTCTACGCATTGATGCTGCGGCAGAACGCCTTTGCCGACGCCGACGTTTCCAGCGTCCGCTGGGTGGGTTACGGCGGCGCCCCGATCGCCCCGTCGTTGGTGCGGGCGGTCCAGGACGCCTTCCCGCAAGCCACGGTCTTCAACGGCTACGGCATGACCGAGACCGCGTCGCTGATGACGGTGCTGCCCAGCCGGGATGCCGTCAAGCACGCCGACTCGGTCGGCTACGCGGTCCCGTCCGTAGACCTCGGCCTTATTCCGTTCGGCGGCGACGAGTCGGGCGTCGGTGAGTTGGTGGTGCGCGGGGCCAACGTGACCGCCGGGTACTGGAACAGGCCGGAAGCGACCGCGGCCACCATCGTGGACGGCTGGCTGCACACCGGCGACGTCGTGCGGGTCGACGAGGCGGGCCGGGTGCACATCGTCGACCGGCTCAAGGACATCATCAACCGCGGCGGTGAGAACGTCTCCAGCGTCGAGGTGGAGGCCGTGCTGCTGGCGGCACCCCAGGTGCAGGACGCGTGCGTGCTGGCGGTTCCCGACGACGTCATGGGCGAGAAGGTGGGCGCGGTGTTGGTCGGCAGTGCGGACGGGATCGACGTGCCGGCGGTGCTCGACCACTGCCGCGAGCAACTCGCCGACTTCAAGGTGCCGCAATACGTCACGGTGGTCGACGGCGCGCTGCCGCGCAACGCCGGCGGCAAGCTGCTCAAGGGCAAGCTGCGCGAACAGGTGCAGTGGGGAGAGCCGCTGCGATGAGCGCGACCCTGCTGGTCGCCAACCGCGGCGAGATCGCGCTTCGAATCATCCGCACGGCAGTCGAATTGGGCATGCGAACGGTCGCGGTCTACGCCGAAGACGATGCCGAAAGCCCGCACGTGCATGCCGCCGACGAAGCGATCGGCCTCCCCGGCACCGGTGCGCGGGCCTACTTGGACCAGCCCGCCATGCTGGCCGCGGCCAAGAGTTCCGGCGCGGAGCTGATCCACCCCGGATACGGGTTCCTCAGTGAGAACCCCGAATTCGCCCGCACCTGCGCCGGCGCGGGCTACGCATTCGTGGGACCGGACGCGGACGCGCTCGAACTGGTGGGCAACAAGTCCGCCGCCCGCGGCGCCGCCATCGCCGCCGGAGTGCCGGTATTGCCCGCGACCGACGGGCCGAGCAGCGTCGCCGAGATCGAAGCGTTCTTCGAGGCCCAGGGCGGCGCCATCATGATCAAGGCGCTCGCCGGCGGGGGTGGGCGGGGAATGCGCACCGTGCGCAGCGCCGACCAGATCGGCAGCGCCTACCAACAGTGCGCCGCGGAGGCGCAACTGGGCTTCGGCGACCCGGCGCTATTCGCCGAGGCGCTGCTCGACGGCGCGCGGCACATCGAGGTCCAGGTCGTCGCCGCGCCGGCCGGGCACCAAACCCGCGCGCTCGCGCTCGGCGACCGCGACTGCAGCATCCAGCGGCGTTACCAGAAGCTCGTCGAAATGGCTCCCGCCCAAGGGCTTTCCGATGCATTGCGGCGCGGCTTGCATCAGGCCGCGGTCGTGCTGTGCGCGCGGGTCGGGCTGCGGGGACTGGCCACCGTCGAATTCCTGGTCGCCGGTGAGGAATTCGTCTTCCTCGAAGTGAACCCGAGAATCCAGGTGGAGCACACGGTCACCGAGGAGACGACCGGATTCGACCTGGTGGCCATCCAGTTGGCCATCGCCGGGGGTGCCTCCTACTTTCAGCTCGGGCTGCCGGCCGGGATCGCCTCCGACGGCAACGAAATCATCGGGGAGCCCGCGGCGCATCGCGGCATCGCCATCCAGGCCCGGGTCAACATGGAGACTTTCGCCCCCGACCTCTCCGTTGTGCCCGCGGCCGGCACGCTCACCGCGTTCTCGCCGCCGAGCGGGCCGGGGATCCGCGTCGACACCTACGGCAGGACCGGCCTGGTCGTCACCCCACAATACGATTCACTGCTGGCGAAGGTGGTCGCCCATGTGCACGGGTCGTCGCCGCAGACGGCGTTGCGGAAGGCCCGGACCGCGCTCGCCGAGTTCGGCATCGAGGGGGTCCGCACCAACATCGAGTTCCTCCACGCGCTGTTGGATGACCCCGCCGTTCAATCCGGTTGCGTGAGCACCGGTTTCGTCGACGAGAGGTTGCCCGAGCTGGCGGCGGCGGCCGCGTCGCACCAGCACGACGTCCGTGCGGTTTCGGTCGAGCTCTATCCCGGCGAGGACGTGCTGCGTGCCCAGCTGGCCGGCACGGTGGTCGAGGTGGTGCCCGAAGGCGCCGAACACCCGGCGGGTAGCCAGCTCGTCGTCCTCGAAGCGATGAAGATGCAGCATGTGCTCGTCGCGCCGGACGCGCTGCGGACGGTCCGCAATCTGGTGACGCCCGGGCAGGTCGTCGGAACCGGTGACCCGTTGCTGGTGTTCGCCCGCACCGCTGCCGACGCAAGGGACGACTCATCCACGGCCGCAACGGATCTCGATCGGCCGCGCGCCGACCTCGACGAGGTGCGCAGGCGGCATCTGTTCACCCTCGACGAGGGCCGCGAGGCCGCGGTCGCCAAGCGGCACAAGCAAGGCCGTCGCACCGCGCGGGAGAACATCGCCGATCTGGTCGACCCCGGCAGCTTCGTCGAATACGGCGCGCTGGCCATCGCGGCGCAGCGCAGCCGGCGTTCGGAAGACGACCTCATCGTCAACACCCCGGCCGACGGCCTGGTCGCCGGCCTAGCCACCATCGGCGCGGACCGTTTCGGGCGAGCGGCGGCCGAGGCCGTCGTGGTCTCCTACGACTACACCGTGCTGGCGGGCACGCAAGGCATGCGCAACCACGCCAAGACCGACCGCGTGTTCGACCTGGCCGCCCGCAAACGGCTGCCGGTGGTGCTGTTCGCCGAGGGCGGCGGCGGGCGGCCGGGGGACACCGACGTCGGCGGCGCCGCCGGTCTGGACGTGCCGACCTTCCGGATGCTGGCCGCGCTGAGCGGCCGGGTGCCGCTGGTATCGATCGTCTCGGGCCGGTGCTTCGCGGGAAACGCCGCGCTGGCCGGGGTGTGCGACGTGATCATCGCGACCCCGGACGCCAACATCGGGATGGGCGGACCGGCCATGATCGAGGGCGGCGGGCTGGGGGTTTACCCGCCGGAGGCGATCGGGCCGATCGGCGTGCAGCGGCGCAACGGCGTGGTCAGCCTGGTCGCCCGCGACGAGGCGCACGCGGTCTCGATGGCCAAGCAGTACCTGTCGTATCTCCAGGGCAACGTGGATGATTGGGCGGCGCCCGATCCGCGGCTGGCCCGGCATGTGGTGCCGCAGAATCGGTTACGCGCCTATGACGTGCATCGGGCCATCGAGGCGATCGTCGACACCGGGTCCGTGCTGGAACTGCGTCCCGACTACGGCGTCGGCATCGTCACCGCCCTGGTCCGGGTCGAAGGGGCGGCCTACGGGCTGATCGCCAACAGCACGCATCACCTCGGCGGCGCCATCGACGCGGAGGCGGCCGACAAAGCCGGCGATTTCCTCGCCCTGTGTGAATCGTTTGGGCTGCCGGTGGTTTCGCTCTGTGACACCCCGGGCTTCATGGTCGGCCCCGAGGCGGAGAAGGACGCGGCGGTCCGGCGGTTCGGACGGATGTTCGTTCTGGGTGCGCGCTTGACGGTGCCCGTCGGAATGATCATTTTGCGCAAGGGATACGGGCTCGGGGCGATGGCGATGGCCGGCGGTTCCTTCCGCGCCCCGCAGTTCACCATCGCCTGGCCGACCGGGGAGATCGGCGGGATGGGGCTCGAGGGCGCCGTGCGCCTCGGGTTCAGCAAGGAGCTGGCGGCCGAGGGTGACCCCATCAGGCGCCAGGCGTTGTTCGACAAGCTGGTGGCGGCGGCCTACGAGCACGGCAAGGCGCTACGCGCGGCCACCACCTTCGAACTTGACGACGTCATTGACCCCGCGGACACCCGGGCCTGGATCGCCAGGCTCCGGGAGCCGCGTTTCTCGGGCTGATCAGGCGTGGCCGGAACCGCAGCCGACGCCGGGCAGGCAGCCCTGGCCGCCGGGGATTCCGCCGGGTCCGGCGTTTTGGCCGCCGGAGCCGCAGCCGACGCCCGGGACGCAGCCCTGGCCGCCGGGACCGCCGCCCGGGCCGCTGTTCTGCCCGCCCGAACCGCAGTTGCCGTTGGCGTCACAGCCTCCGCCGCTGGGATCGTCCTTGAACACCACGTGCGTGGGCGCCGCGGACTGCGCAGGTGCGGAAGCCAGGGAATCGGTTACGGCGATCGGCGCGACCGCGATTGCTGCTGCCGCAGCCCCGCCCACCACCAGTCTTTTCGTGAGGGTTAATTTCGTGGACATGCGGTTCGCATACCACGCTGACACACGTGTAAACACATCCATATAGCGAACGGTAAACCGTTGGCTTTCGCGACGGAAGGCGCAGCTCGATGACCTCACTGGATCTGACCGGCCGAACCGCGATCGTCACCGGCGCATCGCGCGGGATCGGGCTCGCGATCGCCCAACAGCTCGCGGCCGCCGGGGCCAACGTGGTGCTCACCGCCCGCAAGCAGGAGGCCGCCGACGAGGCCGCGGCGCAGGTGGACGGCAACGCGCTGGGCGTCGGCGCGCACGCCGTCGACGAGGACGCCGCCCGGCGCTGCGTGGACCTCACATGCGAGCGTTTCGGCAGCGTGGACATCCTGATCAACAACGCCGGCACCAACCCGGCGTACGGCCCGCTGATCGACCAGGACCACGCCCGTTTCACCAAGATCTTCGACGTCAACCTCTGGGCGCCGCTGCTGTGGACCTCGCTCGTCGTCAAGTCGTGGATGGGCGAGCACGGCGGCGCGATCGTCAACACCGCCTCCATCGGCGGCCTGCACCAATCGCCGGCCATGGGCATGTACAACGCCACCAAGGCGGCGCTGATCCACGTCACCAAGCAGCTGGCGCTGGAACTGTCGCCCCGGGTCCGGGTCAACGCGATCGCCCCGGGGGTCGTCAGGACCCGGTTGGCCGAGGCGCTGTGGAAGGACCACGAGGACCCGCTCGCGTCGTCGATCGCGCTCGGCCGCATCGGTGAGCCCATCGACGTGGCCGCCGCCGTGGCCTTCCTGGTCTCCGACGCGGCGAGCTGGATCACCGGCGAGACGATGGTGATCGACGGCGGCCTGCTGCTCGGTGCGGCACAGGGCTTTCGACCGCAGGGCTAGCCATGAGCTCCGATGAATTGGCGACGGACCTGAAGGCGCGGGTGCAGGCGCTGCTGGACGAGCATGACCCGGCCGCCACCGATCCGCGCGAATTCCTTGGCGCGCAGTACGACGCGGGCCTGGCCTGGGTGCACCTGCCGCACGGCTTCGGCGGGCTGGACCTGCCGCGAAAGGCCCAGGAACTCGTCGACGCCCAGCTGGCGGCCGCCGGCGCCCCGGTGGGAGGCACCGCGAAGAACTTCATCGGGATGGGCATGGCGGCGCCCACCATCGCGGCGTTCGGGACCGACGAGCAGAAACGAAAGTTCCTGCGCCCCTTGTTCACCGGTGAGCAAGTGTATTGCCAGTTGTTCAGCGAACCCGGCGCGGGCTCTGACCTGGCCGGGTTGGCCACCCGAGCGGTCCGCGACGGTGACGACTGGATTGTCAACGGGCAGAAGGTCTGGACATCGATGGCGCAGCACGCGCAGATGGCCATCCTGGTTGCCCGCACCGACCCGACGGTGCCCAAACACTTTGGCCTGACGTACTTCCTGTGCGACATGACGCAGCCCGGTGTCGAGGTGCGCCCGCTGCGTCAGATCACCGGCGAGGCGGAGTTCAACGAGGTGTTCCTCACCGATGTTCGGGTGCCCGACGCGAACCGGCTCGGCCCGGTCGGCGGCGGCTGGCGGGTCGCGACCACCACGCTCAACAACGAGCGCGTCGCGATCGGTACGCGCGCCGGAACGCCGCGCGAGGGCGGGATCATCGGGAAGGTCACCAAGGCGTGGCGGGATGACCCCGGGCTGCGCAATCCCGCGATGCACGACGAGCTGATGAAGCTGTGGGTCGACGCGGAAGTCCTTCGCCTGGCCGGCGAGCGGCTGCGGCAGCAGGCCCAGGTGGGTCAGCCCGGACCGGAGGGCGCCGGCATGAAAATCGCCTTCGCCAAGCTGGCGCAAGCCATTTCGGGCTTCGACATCGAGCTGCACGCCGAGGCGGGGCTGCGGTACGACGACTGGACCATGCGCAGGACCGAAGTCGTCGATCTGGTCGGGCGCGAGCCCGGATACCGCTATCTGCGGGCTCGCGGCAACTCGATCGAGGGCGGCACCTCGGAGATCCTGCGCAACACCATCTCCGAGCGCATTCTCGGCCTGCCGGGCGAGCACCGCGTCGACAAAGACGTCGCCTGGAAGGACCTGGACCGGTGAGTGACCTGCTGTACTCGGACACCGAGGAGGCCTTGCGCGACAGCGTTCGGCATCTGTTCGCCGACCGCTGCCCGCCCGAATCGGTCGCCCGCGCCTATGACCCCGAACCGCAAGACTTCTCAAGCGTCTGGCGGACACTGGCCGTCGAGCTCGGGGTGGCCGGCCTGCTGGTTCCGGAGTCGCTTGGCGGGGCGGGGGCGGGTGCCCGCGAGGCCGCGGTCGTCATGGAGGAGATCGGCCGGTCCGTCGCGCCGGTGCCGTTCTTGTCCAGCGCGGTGCTGGCCACCGTTGCGCTGTTGCAGGCCGGCGATACCGAGACCGTGTCCGCGCTGGCCGAGGGCGAGCTGACCGCGGCGTTGGTGGTGCCGCTCTCGACCGCGCCCGGGGATCCGCCCGGGGCGGTGGCCGGCGGCGCAGACGGGCTGAGCGGATCGGTCACCAGCGTCGCCGGCGCCGCGCAGGCCGACGTGCTGGTGGTGTCGGTTGCCGGTCCGGACGGACACGAGCTGCATACCGTCTCGCGCACCGCGGCCGGTGTGGAGGTGTCGCCATTGCTGGCGCTGGACATGACGAGGCCCCTTGCGAATGTGCGCTTTTCGGCGGTCGCCTCGTCTCGCGTCGGGCCGGCCGCCGGGGCGGTCACCGAGGCGCTGCGTACGGGGGCGGCCCTGCTCGCGTCCGAACAGCTTGGCGTCGCCCTTTGGTGTTTCCAGACCACGCTGGAATATGCCAAGCAGCGCAAGCAGTTCGGCCGCGCGATCGGCTCGTACCAGGCGATCAAACACCGGTTGGCCGATCTGTATTTCGAAATCGGCGCCGCGACGGCGGCGGCCCGCTACGCCGCCGACACGTGTGCCCGCGGGGACGAAGACGCGGCCGTCGCGGCCGCCGTCGCGCAGGCGTATTGCAGCGGCGCCGCCGTGCATGCGGCCGAGGAGTGCGTGCAGCTGCACGGCGGCATCGGCATGACGTGGGAGTATCCGGCGCACCTTTATCTCAAGCGCGCCAAGAGCGACCAGTTGATCTTCGGCACCGCCTACCGTCACCGCGCCCGGCTGGCCGAATTGGTGGGCCTGCCCCCGACCTAGTTGGGCTCGGATTGATTTTTTCCCCGCGGCCCGCCGCGGAGGGCAAACTCCGTTATTTTGCCGCGGTATTCGCGGAGTCATCGGAATCTCCTTCCTGATCGACGCGGGCCACGGGCCGCCGTTTCATGCGAAGGTGTCGGTCCGCGGTGGGCGACGAGGCGGCCGACCGCACGCCGGAGGTGAAGAACGTCGGAATGCGGGTGTTGCTGTCCACTCACGATTCGCGCGGGGCGGTCGAACCGCTTGCGGCGCTCGGGGTTCAGTTGCGGGCGCTCGGCGCGCAGGTTCGGGTGTGCGCGCCGCCGGACCGGGAATTCGCGGAATTGTTGGCCGGCAACGGCCTGTCGCTGGTGCCATTCGGCGATTTGTGGCGTGCGATGGCGGCCGGCCTCACGCCGTCCGAAGACGACCTCCGCCGGCACCTGGACGGGCTGGTGGCCGCGCAATTCGACACGGTGGCCGCCGCGGCCGACGGATGTGACCTGCTGGTGGCCACCGGCTTCCCGCCGGTCGCGGCGGGCGCGCGGTCGGTGGCCGAGCGCCTGGGCATTCCCTACGTCTACGTGAGCTACCAACCGACCATCCTGCCGTCACCGCACCACCTGCCCCCTACGTATGCCGGCCAGTTTCCGCCCGGCTTGATCGACAACCGGGTGCTGTGGCGGAGGGACGCCCAGCAGATGAACACGCTGCTCGGCCCGACGCTCAACGACCACCGCGCGTCGCTGGGTCTGCCGCCGGTGGATGACATCCGCGACTACGCCCTCACCGAGCGTCCATGGCTGGCGGCTGATCCCACGCTGGGCCCGTGGCCGGAGCGAAGCGGGCTCGATGTGGTCCAGACCGGGGCGTGGCTGCTGCCCGACGAACGTCCCCTCCCTGCCGACGTGGCGGAGTTCCTCGACGCCGGCTCGGCGCCGGTGTACGTGGGCTTCGGCAGCATGCCGATGCGCGCCGCGACCGACCTCTCCCGGGCGGTGGTCGAGGCCGTCCGCACCCATGACCGCCGGGCGATTCTCTACCGGGGCTGGTCCGGCCTGGCCCCGGTGGACGACGGCGACGACTGCCTCGCCGTCGGTGAGCTCAACCACCGGGCGCTCTTCGCCCGCGTCGCCGCAGTCGTGCACCACGGCGGCGCGGGCACCACGACCACTGCCGCGCGGGCCGGTGTGCCGCAGGTGGTACTGCCGCAGGGGGCCGATCAGCCGTATTGGGCGGGCCGGGTGGCGGACCTGGGCATCGGTGTCGCGCACGACGGCCCGGCGCCCACCGCCGAGTCGCTGTCGGCCGCGCTCGAGACGGCCCTGTCGCCGGATATCCGTGCGCGGGCGGGTGCCGTGGCCGCAAAGATCCGCACCGACGGCGCGGCGGTGGCCGCAACGCTGCTGCTGGACGGGTTAGCGCGGTAACGCGGAACCGAAGACCTCGGTCATGGCCTGCCAGTGCCGCTCCGCCGCGGCCGGGTCATACGGCGCGTTGTCCGGAACCGCGAACCCGTGGGCCGCCGGATACCACTCGATGGTGTGCTGCACGCCGGCGGCGGTCAGCGCCTTGTCGAGCTGCTCGGCGTGGTCGTGCGTGAAGGACGCGTCATCTTTGGCGCCACCCACATACACCGTCGCGCGCATCCGGTCGGCCAGCAGGTGCGGACTGTCCGCCGTGTCGGTCACCAGGCCGCCGCCGTGGAAGGACGCCACAGCGGCGACGCGCTCGGGTACCCGACCGGCGACCACCAAGGACGTACGGCCGCCCATGCAATAGCCACACACGCCGAAGCGCTCCCCGGACACCTCCGGCCGGGCCGACAGGTAGTCGAAGAAGGCGACGGCGTCGCCGGCCATTTTGTCCGGGGTGATGCTGCCGATCATCCCGAACAGCCGCCTGCGTTCCTTCTCGTCGGCGAACACGGTGGCCATGTCGAACGGGGCCCACTCGCCGCTGCGGTAGTACACGTCGGGAAGAAGCACGGCGTAGCCGTATCCGGCCAATTTGGCCGCCATTTGTTCGAAGGTGTGGCGCAATCCGCCGGCGTCGGGGTACATGACCACGCCGGGCCACGGAACTTGGGATTCCGGACCATCGGGGGTGAACAAGTGGACGGTGCAGGTCCCGTCAGCGGTGGCGATGGTGTCGATGATGTTCGGCATGGGACCCGTTCTACTCCTGGCCCCGGGAGCTAAGCTGGCCGCGTGCCGATCCCGACGCCATACGAGGACCTGTTGCGCCTGGTGCTCGAGCGGGGCACGGCCAAAGCCGACCGCACCGGCACCGGGACCCGCAGCCTGTTCGGCCGGCAGTTGCGCTACGACCTGTCGGCCGGCTTCCCGCTGCTCACCACCAAGAAGGTGCATCTGAAGTCGGTCATCTACGAGTTGCTGTGGTTCCTGCGCGGCGACTCGAATGTCGCCTGGCTGCACGAGCACGGCGTCACCATCTGGGACGAATGGGCAAGCGAGACAGGCGATCTCGGGCCTATCTATGGCGTGCAGTGGCGGTCCTGGCCGACGCCGACGGGTGAGCACGTCGACCAGATCACCGCGGCGCTGGACTTGCTGCGCAGCGACCCAAACTCGCGGCGCATCATCGTGTCGGCGTGGAACGTCGGCGAGATCCCGCAGATGGCGCTGCCGCCGTGCCACGCGTTCTTCCAGTTCTACGTGGCCGACCGCCGGCTCAGCTGTCAGCTGTATCAGCGCAGCGCCGACCTCTTCCTCGGTGTGCCGTTCAACATCGCCAGCTACGCGCTGCTCACCCACATGATGGCCGCCCAGGCCGGTCTGTCGGTCGGTGAGTTCGTCTGGACGGGCGGCGACTGCCACATTTACGACAACCACGTCGAGCAGGTGCGCACCCAGCTCAGCCGCGAGCCGCGGCAATATCCGGAACTTTTACTGGGACACCGGGATTCGATCTTCGACTACACCTACGACGATGTCGTCGTGAAGAACTACGACCCGCACCCCGCGATCAAAGCCCCCGTCGCTGTATGACCGACCTCGGCCTGGTGTGGGCGCAGTCGACGTCGGGCATCATCGGCCGTGGTGGCGACATCCCGTGGCGAGTACCCGAGGACCTGGCCCGCTTCAAAGAGCTGACCATCGGGAACACCGTGGTGATGGGCCGGCGCACGTGGGAGTCGCTGCCTGCCAAGGTCCGGCCGCTGCCCGGTCGCAGGAATGTCGTACTCTCGCGCCGGAGGGACTTCGTGGCCGACGGCGCACAGGTCGTCGGATCGCTCGAGGCGGCTCTTGCCGGTTCCGAGACCGAGCCCGAGACGTGGGTGATCGGTGGCGAGCAGGTCTATCTGCTCGCGCTGCCCCACGCCACGCGGTGTGAGGTCACCGAGGTCGAAGTCGACCTGCGGCGCGACGACGACGACGCGCTGGCGCCTGTGCTCGACGACGCCTGGCTGGGTGAGACGGGGGAGTGGCAGGTCAGCCGCACGGGGCTGCGATACCGGCTGCACAGCTACCGTCGGGCATAGGCGTGGGCCTGCGCGCCCGTGACATACTCGGACGCGGGGGTCGGTCTCTCCGCGTCACCACACGTTGCCAGGAGGGGGAATTGGCAGTGATAACCGAACCCACGAAAGCGTTCACTCGCATGTTCAGGGGCTACGACCCGGCCGCGGTCGATGCCCACATCGAGATGTTGACCACCAAGCAGCAGTTGCTGCTCGACGATGTCGAGAGCCTGAGGTCCCGGCTGAAGGAAGCCGGCGACCAGACGGCCGCGCTGCGCAAGGAGGTCGCCGTCCTCACCGACACCTCACCCTCACCCCACGCGGTGCAGCGCCGGATGGCGAAGATGCTGCAGCGTGCGGTCGAGGAGGTTTCCGAGATGCAGGCCGAGGCGCGGAGCGAGGCGGACGCGCTGATCGCAGCGGCCGAGGCCGAGGTCGAGGCCGCGCAGCGAAAGCACGAAGAGGAGTTGGCGGCGATGGCCGAGCAGCGGAAAGCCATGGAAACCGATTACCAGGAAGCCAAGAAGCAGCTCGAAGCCGAACTGGCCGGGATGCGCGCCGACACCGAAGCGGCGATCGACAAGGCGTGGCGCGACGCCCAGCGCGAGGCCGATCACTACCGTGAGCAGGCCCGGCGCGCGGCGGACGAGGCGATCAAGCAACGGATCAACGTCCTCGAGCAGCTGATGGGCGTGTACCGCGACCTCGAAGCGGTCCCGGCCGCTCTCGAGTCGGCCTACCAGGAGCAGAAGAACGCGCCGGAGCCGAGCGTCGTGGTGCCGCTGGACGGGAAAGTCAGCACGGGCTAGCCGCGTCGCCGCCGGGCGCTGTCGCACCCGAGCGGTATTCTCGGCGCCGTGTCGATCCGGACCCCCAGGCTGTCGGCCGCGCAAGCCCGACGGATCGCCGTTGCGGCCCAAGGCTTTAGCGAGCAACGGCCCGCCGGTCCGATCACCCGCGCGCACCTGAAGCGGCTGATATCGAGAATCCAAGTGCTGCAACTGGATTCGGTTTCGGTCGCGGTGCGCGCCCACTACGCGCCGGTGTTCAGCCGGCTCGGCCCCTACGACCGCGACGTGCTGGACCGCGCCGCCTGGGGGCCGCGCGCGTCGCGGCTGCTGGCCGAGTACTGGGCGCACGAGGCCGCGCTGATGGCCGTCGACGACTGGCCGCTGCTGCGCTGGCGGATGCGCCAGTACCGGCACGGCCGCTGGGGCGTGCACATCGTCAAGGCCAATCCCCAGCTCGCTGACAAGATCGTCGCCGCCGTCGCCGAGCTCGGGCCCAGCACTGCCGGACAGATCGAGGCCCATCTCGAGGCCGAACCGCGTGGGCCCAGAGGAAGCTGGTGGGGCAGCCGCAGCGACACCAAGTGGGTCGCCGAGGCGCTGTTCGCGTCCGGCGTGCTCACGACGGCCACCCGGGTGGGCTTCGCACGGCACTACGACCTGGTGGAACGGGTGCTGCCGGCGAGCGTGCTGGCGCGCGACGTCGACGACGAGGAGGCCGTCCGGGAACTCACGCTGCGGGCGGCCACCGCGCTCGGCGTGGGAACCGAGGCCGACATCCGCGACTACTTCCGGCTGTCGGCCCAGCAGGTCAAGCCGGCGGTCGCCGACCTGGTGGCCGCGGGGGAGGTCGAGCGGGTCGACGTCGAAGGCTGGCCCGCGCCGGCCTATCTCCGCACCGGGCGCGCGGTGCCGCGAGCCGACCGGGGGACCGCGCTGTTGTGTCCGTTCGACCCGCTGATCTTCTTTCGGCCCCGGGTTGAGCGGCTGTTCGGATTTCACTACCGCATCGAGATCTACACCCCGGCCCACAAGCGCCAGTACGGCTACTACGTGTGGCCGCTGCTGATGGACGGGCAGCTGGTGGCGCGGGTCGACCTCAAGGCCGATCGGGCCGGCGACACGCTGCGCGTCGTGGGCGCGTTCGGCGAACCCGACGCGCCGCGACCGCGCGTCGTCGAGGCGCTGGCCGGCGAATTGCAGTCGATGGCGTCGTGGCTGGGTCTGGGCGGGTTCAGCGTCGCCACCCGGGGCGACCTGGCCGCCGATCTGCGGGCGGCCGGCTGATGCGGGCGACGGACAAAGAGCTCAAAAACACGCTGTGGAAGGCGGCCAACAAACTGCGCGGCTCCCTATCTGCCGGCCAGTACAAGGACGTCGTTCTCGGGCTGGTGTTCCTCAAGCATGCCTTCGATGCGCAGTGGAAGTTGTTGGTGCACAACGCGGAATCGCCCGACATCGGCCGGCTCGTCGACGACGCGATGGAGGTCGCGACGCTGCCGCGGCTATACGAGAAGCTCGACCCTCGCCGTCTCGGTGAGCTGCTGGGCCTGCTGGACACGGCGCGATTCGGTGAGCTTGGCCACGCCCGTGACGTGCTGGGCGAGGTGTACGAGTACTTTCTGGGCAATTTCGCGCGCGCGGAAGGGCGCCGCGGCGGCGAATTCTTCACCCCACCCAGCGTGGTCGGCGTGATCGTCGAGGTTCTGGAACCTTCGAACGGGCGGGTGTATGACCCGTGCTGCGGATCGGGCGGGATGTTCGTGCAGACCGAGCGGTTCATCGCCGAACACGACGGCGACCCCGCCGGAATCACGATCTGCGGTCAGGAAAGCGTCGAACAGACCTGGCGGATGGCGAAGATGAACCTCGCCGTGCACGGCATCGACAACTCCGGGCTGGGCGTGAGGTGGGCCGACACGTTCGTCGACGACCAGCACGCCGGCGTGCAGATGGATTACGTGATGGCCAATCCGCCCTTCAACATCAAGGATTGGGCCCGCGACGAGCGTGACCCGCGCTGGCGCTTCGGTGTCCCACCCGCCGGGAACGCCAACTACGCGTGGATTCAGCACGTCCTGTCCAAACTGGCCCCGGGTGGGAAGGCCGGCGTCGTCATGGCCAACGGTTCGATGTCGTCGAACGTGGCCGGGGAAGGCGAAATTCGCGCGCGGATCGTCGACGCCGACCTGGTGTGTTGCATGGTCGCGCTGCCCGGGCAGCTGTTCCGCAGCACGTCGATCCCGGTGTGCCTGTGGTTCTTCGACACCGACAAGGGCGAGCGGTCCGGGCAGGTGCTGTTCATCGACGCCCGCGGGCTCGGCCACCTGGTGGACCGCACCGAGCGGGCGCTGACGCACGAGGAGGTCGTCCGCATCGGCGACACGTATCACGCGTGGCGCGGATCGGAATCGGCTGCCGCGAAAGGCCTTACCTATCGAGATGTTCCGGGGTTCTGCGGCTCCGCGTCGCTCGACGAGATCGCCGCGGCAGGCTACCCGCTCACGCCGGGACGGTATGTCGGGGCGCCCGACCCCGAGGGCGACGGCGAGCCGGTGGAGCAGAAGATCGCCCGGCTGACCGGCGACCTGCTCGCGGCACTTGACGAATCCGCCCGCCTGGAAGGCGTTGTGCGCCAACAATTGGAGCGCCTGACTTGACCACCACACTGGGTGACCACCTGGCCTTCAGCACCGGCGGCAGTGCGCCGCCGCCGGCACCCGGCGCACGCTTCCGTGTGTACGGCGCCAACGGGGCGATCGGTTACACGGCCGAACCCAACGCGGCCGGCCCGCTGATCGTCCTCGGGCGCGTCGGGTCGCGGTGCGGCAGCCTGCGGTACTGCGCCTCCGACGTCTGGGTCACCGAGAACGCACTGGTATGCCGGGCCAAAGACCCACGCGAGACACGGTATTGGTACTACGCGCTGCAAACCTGCCGGCTGGGCGATCACCGCGGTGGATCGGGGCAGCCGCTGCTCAGCCAGCGCATCCTGCGTGACGTTGCGGTGCGCAGCGTGGGCGCGCCGCAGCGCCAGGCGATCGCCGAACTGCTCGGCTCCCTCGACGACAAAGTGTCCGCCAACGAACGGGTGATCGAGACCGCCGAGAACGTGATGGTCGCCATCGCGGAGTCGGCCCACGAACGCGTGCCGCTGTCCAGCCTCGCCGGCCGGTCGACGGTGTTCCTCGACGTGGCCGAGTTCGACGACGTGGTCGCGCACTTCAGCCTTGCGGCCTTCGACGACGGGGCGCGGCCGCGCCCCGTGGGCGCCGAATCCATCAGGAGCGGCAAATTCCTGCTGTCGGAGCCGTGCGTCTTGTTCGCCAAGCTCAATCCCCGGATTCCGCGAATCTGGAACGTGCTGACCTTGCCGCCCCAGATGGCCGTGGCCAGCAGCGAGTTCGTCGTCCTGAAACCGAGCGGCGTCGACGCCTCGGCTTTGTGGTCGGCCGTGCGGCAACCCGACGTCTCCGAACGGCTGCAACGTCGGGTGGCCGGGACTTCGGGGAGCCATCAGCGCATCCAGCCGCGCGATCTGTTGGACGTTATGGTCCCCGACGTCCGGCGCCTGCCGACCGCGGCCCTGCAGACGATCACCGAGATGGGGGCGCTGTGCGACGCGCGTCGCACCGAGAACGCGCGGCTGTCCGCCGTCCGCGACGCGCTGCTGGCCCCGCTGATATCGGGTGAGCTTCGGGTGCGGTCGCCACGTTAAGGTGAGCGCCGTGGCCGAGACCGCGCCGCTACGCGTGCAACTGATCGCCAAGACCGAGTTCCTGGCGCCGCCGGACGTGCCGTGGACCACCGACGCCGACGGTGGCGCGGCGCTGGTCGAGTTCGCCGGCAGGGCGTGCTATCAGAGCTGGTCGAAACCCAATCCCAAGACCGCGACGAACGCCGGCTACATCAAGCACATCATCGACGTCGGGCACTTTTCGGTGCTCGAGCACGCCAGCGTGTCGTTCTACATCACCGGCATTTCGCGATCGCTCACGCACGAGCTGATCCGGCACCGGCATTTCTCCTACTCGCAGCTGTCGCAGCGCTACGTGCCGGAGGGCGACTCGCGAGTCGTCGTGCCCCCGGGCATGGAGGACGACCCCGAACTGCGCCGGATCCTGACCGAGGCCGCCGACGCCAGCCGGGCCACCTACGCCGATTTGCTGGCCAAGCTCGAGGCGAAATTCGCCGACCAACCCAACGCCGTCTTGCGGCGCAAGCAGGCGCGCCAGGCCGCCCGGGCGGTGCTGCCGAACGCGACCGAGACCCGCATCGTCGTGACGGGCAACTACCGGGCCTGGCGGCACTTCATCGCCATGCGCGCCAGTGAGCACGCCGACGTGGAAATCCGGCGGCTGGCCATCGAGTGCCTGCGTCAGCTCGCCGACGCCGTGCCCGCGGTGTTCGCCGACTTCGAGATCTCGACGCTGGCCGACGGGACCGAGGTAGCCACCAGCCCGCTGGCGACCGAAGCCTGAGGCTGACCACCCCCGCCGCCCCGGCAACGCACGTCCGCGCCGTTGCCAAATACCTTGCCGCCGCCAGGTAACCTAAGGACCGTGAGCACCGTCGGATTCGACGCCCCGGCCCAGTTGGGAACCGTGCTGACCGCGATGGTGACACCGTTCGCTCCCGACGGCTCCCTCGATACCGCCGCCGCGGCACACCTGGCGAACCACCTGGTGGACGCGGGGTGTGACGGCCTCGTGGTCTCCGGCACCACCGGCGAGTCGCCGACCACCACTGACGACGAGAAGCGGGAACTGCTCCGCGTCGTGCTGGAGGCGGTGGGCGACCGCGCCCGGGTGATCGCGGGCGCGGGCACCTATGACACCGCTCACAGCGTCCGGCTGGCCAAGGCCTGCGCGGCCGAGGGCGCCCACGGATTGCTGGTGGTCACGCCCTACTACTCGAAGCCGCCGCAGAGCGGCCTCATCGCGCACTTCACCGCCGTCGCCGACGCCACCGACCTGCCGGTGCTGCTCTACGACATCCCGCCGCGCTCGGTGATCCCGATCGAGACCGAGACCATCCGTGCGCTCGCCGCCCATCCGAACATCGTGGGAATCAAGGACGCCAAAGCCGACCTGCACAGCGGCGGTCAGATCATCGCCGAGACCGGGCTGGCCTACTACTCCGGGGACGACGCGCTGAACCTGCCGTGGCTGGCCATGGGCGCCACCGGCTTCATCAGCGTGATCTCCCATGTGGCCGCGGGTCAGCTCCGAGAGATGTTGTCCGCCTTCGCTTCCGGCGACATCGCCACCGCGCGGAAGATCAACGTCTCCGTCGCCCCGCTGTGCAACGCGATGAGCCGGCTGGGCGGCGTGACGATGTCCAAGGCGGGTCTGCGTCTGCAGGGCATCGAAGTCGGCGATCCCCGGCTGCCGCAAATGCCGGCGTCGCCCGAGCAGATCGACGCGCTGGCCGCCGATATGCGCGCGGCTTCGGTGCTCCGGTGAGCCAGAGGGTGGCCCGTAAGTGGATGTAGACCTCGCCCCTCCTGGTCCCTTGACCACTGGTGGGTTGCGGGTCACCGCGCTCGGTGGCATCAGCGAAATCGGCCGGAACATGACGGTTTTCGAGCATCTCGGCCGGTTGCTGATCATCGACTGCGGGGTGATGTTCCCCACCCATGACGAGCCCGGGGTGGACCTGATACTTCCGGACCTGCGCCACATCTCCGACCGGCTCGACGACATCGAGGCGCTGGTGCTGACCCACGCGCACGAGGACCACATCGGCGGCATCCCGTTCCTGCTCAAGCTGCGCCCCGACATCCCGGTCGTCGGGTCGAAGTTCACTCTGGCGCTGGTCGCCGCGAAATGCCGCGAGCACCGGCTCAAGCCGGTGTTCGTCGAGGTCAGCGAACGCCAGCGGAGCACCCACGGCGTCTTCGAGTGCGAATACTTCGCCGTCAACCACTCGATCCCGGATGCGCTGGCGATCGCCGTGCACACCGGCGCGGGAACCGTCTTGCACACCGGCGACATCAAGCTCGACCAGCTTCCCCTGGACGGCCGGCCCACCGATCTGCCCGGCATGTCGCGGCTCGGCGACGCCGGTGTGGACCTGTTCTTGTGCGACTCGACCAACTCCGAGATCCCCGGCGTCGGACCGTCGGAGAGCGAAGTGGGACCGACGCTGCACCGCCTGATCCGGGGCGCCGAGGGCCGGGTGATCGTGGCCTGCTTCGCCTCCAACGTCGACCGGGTACAGCAGATCATCGATGCCGCGGTCGCATTGGGCCGGCGGGTGTCGTTCGTCGGGCGGTCCATGGTGCGCAACATGGGCATCGCCCGCGAGCTGGGGTTCCTGCGGGTGGCCGATTCCGACGTGATCGACATCGGCGCCGCCGAGATGATGCCGCCCGAGCGGGTGGTGCTGATCACCACCGGCACCCAGGGCGAGCCCATGTCGGCGCTGTCGCGGATGTCGCGCGGCGAGCATCGCAGCATCACGCTCACCGCGGGAGACCTGATCGTGCTGGCGTCGTCACTGATCCCCGGCAACGAGGAGGCGGTCTACGGCGTGATCGACGCGCTCGCCAAGATCGGGGCGCGCGTCGTCACGAACGCCCAAGCACGCGTGCATGTTTCGGGCCACGCGTATGCCGGCGAGCTGTTGTTCCTCTACAACGGTGTGCGGCCGCGCAACGTCATGCCGGTGCACGGCACCTGGCGGATGCTGCGCGCCAACGCCAAGCTGGCGGCCAGCACCGGGGTGCCGGAGGAGTCGATCCTGTTGGCCGAGAACGGCGTCAGCGTCGACCTGGTCGCCGGCACGGCGTCGATCGCCGGGGCGGTTCCGGTCGGCAAGATGTTCGTCGACGGGCTGATCAGCGGCGACGTCGGCGACATCACGCTGGGGGAACGGCTCATCCTGTCGTCGGGCTTCGTCGCGGTGACCGTCGTCGTCCAGCGCGGCACCGGGCGCCCCGTGGCCGCGCCGCACTTGCATTCGCGCGGCTTCTCCGAAGACCCCAAGGCGCTGGAGCCCGCCGGGCGCCGGGTCGAGGCGGAGCTGGAACTGCTTGCCGCGGACAACATCACCGATCCGGGCCGCATCGCGCAGGCCGTGCGCCGCACCGTCGGCAAGTGGGTGGGCGAGGTGTACCGCCGGCAACCGATGATCGTGCCGACGGTCATCGAGGTCTGACCCGCCCTAGAGCTTCTCCGCGTAGGCCGACCATTCCAGTTGCGAGGCCTTCAGCTTGCGACCCGTGGGCTCCACGTAACGCTCGAGGAGTTCGTCGGGCCCGGCCTGCTCCAGCAGCCGCCAGCCGTATTCGCCGACGAACTCGCCGACCTCCTCGGGTTGTAACCCGAAGTGCCACAACTGCCTGCGCTGGCGGACGCTGCGATAGAGCGTGCGAGTGCCGTATCGATTCGTACCGTCGATGAAATCCCGCCGGACGTAGGTGAATACCAGACGGCTGCCCGGCGCGGCCGCGCGCAACCCCTCCAGCGTCCGGCGAACGGTTGCTTCGGTCAGGTACTGGGTGACTCCTTCGCAGATGAAGAAGGCCCGGTAATCGGTGCGGTAGCCGTGCTCGGCCAGGGCGGTCAGCAAGTCGTCGCGCGCCAGGTCCAACGCCACCTGCCGCACCGACATCGGCGGCCCGCCCAGCACCCGCCGGACCGTCTTCACCTTCCTGGCGACGTTGACCGGCAGGTCGACTTCGAAGACGGGGATGCGGACTTGGCGGGTCAGCAGGTAGGCGCGGGTGTCCAATCCGGCGCCGAGGATGACGACCGCGTCGACGCCCTCGAGCGCCTCGGCCAGCTTGTCGCCGATGAAACGCTTGCGGCAGGCCAGGTTCGCCCACAGGCCGCGGCCGGTCCACTCCGATCCGCGGACCATCAAGCGGCGCACGGGGGCCACGCGGGTGGCCGCGACGAGCCAGCGCAGCGGCGCCGGCAGAAACAGTTCCGCGAGGTCGTCGTCCACCAGGCGGCGGCCCGGTGGCTCGTTCTGTTCGACGGCGGCCAACACCATCGGGCCGAAAGCGGTCTGCGCGGCGGGATTTCGTGCCATTCGACTACTTGTTCAAAAAGCCCGCATCGACCGGCAGCGTCACCCCGGTGATGTAGCGGGCCTGGTCGCTCACCAGCCACGCCACCGCGTTGGCGACGTCCTCGACGTCCAGCACCTCCACCGGCATGGCGTTGCCCATGGCGCCCGGTGTGTCGGTCGCGGCGGCCATCTTGGCCAGCCATTCCCGGGTGAACTCGTTGTTGATCATCGGGGTCTCGACACCGGAAGGATGGATCGAGTTGACCCGGATATACTGTGTGGCAAGCAGATTCGCGTATACCCGCATCAGCCCCACCACGCCGTGCTTGGCGGCGGCGTAGCCGACGGAACCGGCGTCCGGGCTGCCGACGCCGGCGAGTCCGGCGCTCGAGCTGATCAGCACGATCGAGCCGCCGGTGCCCTGCTTGACCATGGTCGGGATGGACACCTTGATGGTGTTGTAGACGCCGGTGAGGTTGACGTCGATGACGTCGCGCCAGCCGTCGTCGCCGGACTGCATCGGTGCGATACCTGCGTTGGCCACGACGATGTCGAGCCGGCCGAACTCGTCCAGGCCCGCCTGCAGCGCGGCCGACAGCGAGGCCCGGTCGCGCACGTCGCCGCGGGCGGCCACGATCCGGGCGCCGGTGTCCTCGACCAGCTTGACGGTTTGCGCGAGGTCGTCCTCGGTGGCCAGGGGATAGGGCACGCTGGCGATCTGGTCGCACAGGTCGACCGCGATGATGCTCGCGCCGTCGGCGGCGAGCCGCACGGCGTGGGCGCGTCCCTGGCCGCGCGCCGCGCCGGTGATGAAGGCGATCTTGCCTTCGAGGGGCCGCGTCATCAGGACCGGAGCTGACCCTTGTCCGGGTCGCCGGCGGGAACCGGCTGCAGCATCTTGATGTCCGGCGCCCCGGCGAGGTGGTCGCCGGCCGCGGTGAACATCTTGGTGACGGCGGGAGCGGTGCTGTGGGCCTTCAGCGCCTCGGGATCGGCCCACTGCTCGACGAAGACGAAGGTCTCGCCCGATTGGTGCAGCGAGTACAACTGGCAGCCGGGTTCGTTGTGCACTTCCTCCACAGCCTGCGTAAGGATGTCGCGGACTGCGTCGACCGATTCGGGTTTAACGGTCATTGTGGCAACGACGACGACGGGCATGCTGGGGCCTCCTGGGGGCTACGGGGTGGTGACGCGCATGACTTCTGTTATCTAAATCACCGGTTGCCACCCTACCCACGCAGCCGAGTGGCCCACCCGTCAGATGGCTCACATGACCAAACCGTTACCAGTGTGGCGGGTGGTGCAGATGATGGCGGTGCGACTACCCTTGCCGACATGGCTAACAAGACCGCCGCCCGCTCCAAAGCCAGAACGAGCAGGTCAAAGGCCCCTTCACGAAGTGGGTCGGGTCGCGGGCGGCCGGCGGCGCCCCGTAAGCGGCCGAGGAGGCCCGCCAAACGGCGCAACCACTCGCTGCTGCTGGCCGCCGGGCTGACCGGCGGGCGCGCCCTGCGCGCCACCTGGCTGATGGCGGCGCGCAGCACCGGCGGCGCCGCCCGATCGATCGGCCGGGCCCGCGACATCGACCCGGGGCACCGCCGCGACGGGATCGCGCTGATGCTGCTCGGCCTTTCCGTCGTGGTCGCCGCGAGCTCGTGGTTCAACGCCGCCCGGCCGGTCGGCGCGTGGGTCGACACGCTGTTGCGCACCTTCATCGGGGCGGGGGTCCTGGCGCTCCCGGTCGTCACCGCCGCGGTGGCGGTGACGCTGATGCGCACCCAGCCCAACCCCGATGCGCGGCCCAGGCTGATCCTGGGCGCCACCCTGATCGCGCTTTCCGTGCTCGGCCTGCGGCACCTGTGGTCGGGCTCGCCCGAGGACCCGGAAGCGCGGCGCCGCGCGGCGGGGTTCATCGGCTTCGCCATCGGCGGCCCACTGTCCGACGGGCTGACCGCGTGGATCGCCGCGCCGTTGTTGTTCATCGGCTTCATGTTCGGCCTGCTGTTGCTGACGGGCACCACCATCCGGGAGGTGCCCGACGCCGTCCGCGCCATGTTCGGCGCCCGGTTGCTCGGTGATGACGAGTACTACGACGACTTTGACGACTACGCGGATTCCGATGCGGTCCAGGACTTTTCCGACGACTTCTACGACGAGAGTTCGCTCGACCCCGAAGACGGGCCGCCGGCCTGGCCGGCTGACCCGGCCCCCGCCCTGCGCGACAACGAGGACGACATCCCCACCACGCCGGAGCCGGCCATCGGGAAGAGTCGCCGCCGCGACAAGAAGAAGACCGAGGTGCTGGACCGCGTCGTCGAGGGTCCGTACACCCTGCCGTCGATGAGCCTGCTGGTGGCGGGCGACCCGCCGAAGAAGCGCAGCGCCGCCAACAACGTCATGGCCGACGCCATCGGCGAGGTGCTCACCCAGTTCAAGGTCGACGCGGCCGTCACCGGCTGCACCCGCGGGCCGACCGTCACCCGCTACGAGGTCGAGCTCGGGCCGGGCGTGAAGGTGGAGAAGATCACCGCGCTGCAGAAGAACATCGCCTACGCGGTGGCCACCGAGAGCGTGCGCATGCTGGCCCCGATCCCCGGCAAGTCCGCCGTGGGCATCGAGGTGCCCAACACCGACCGGGAAATGGTGCGGCTGGCCGACGTGCTGACCGCGCCGTCGACCCGCCGCGACCACCACCCGCTGGTGATCGGGCTGGGCAAAGACATCGAGGGCGACTTCATCTCGGCCAACCTCGCGAAGATGCCGCACCTGCTGGTCGCGGGGTCCACCGGCTCCGGCAAGTCCAGCTTCGTCAACTCCATGCTGGTGTCGTTGCTGACCCGCGCCACCCCCGAAGAGGTCAGGATGATCCTGATCGACCCGAAGATGGTGGAGCTCACCCCGTACGAGGGCATCCCGCACCTGATCACCCCGATCATCACTCAGCCCAAGAAGGCGGCCGCCGCGCTGGCGTGGCTGGTCGAGGAGATGGAGCAGCGCTACCAGGACATGCAGGCGTCGCGGGTGCGCCACATCGACGACTTCAACGAAAAGGTGCGGTCGGGGGCCATCACCGCGCCGCTGGGCAGCCAGCGCGAATACCGGCCGTACCCGTACGTCGTGGCGATCGTCGACGAGCTGGCCGACCTGATGATGACCGCGCCGCGCGACGTCGAGGATGCGATCGTGCGGATCACCCAGAAGGCCCGCGCGGCCGGCATTCACCTGGTGCTGGCCACCCAGCGCCCGTCGGTCGACGTGGTCACCGGGCTGATCAAGACCAACGTGCCGTCGCGGCTGGCGTTCGCCACGTCGTCGCTCACCGACAGCCGGGTGATCCTGGACCAGGCCGGTGCCGAGAAGCTGATCGGCATGGGCGACGGCCTGTTCCTGCCGATGGGCGCGAGCAAGCCGCTGCGGTTGCAGGGCGCCTACATCACCGACGAGGAGATCCACGCCGTCGTCAACGCCTGCAAGGATCAGGCCGAGCCCGAATACACCGAGGGCGTCACCGCCGCCAAGACCACCAGCGAACGCACCGACGTCGACCCGGACATCGGTGACGACATGGACGTGTTCCTGCAGGCCGTCGAGCTGGTGGTGTCCAGCCAATTCGGCTCGACCTCGATGCTGCAGCGCAAGCTGCGCGTCGGCTTCGCCAAGGCCGGCCGGCTGATGGACCTGATGGAAACCCGCGGCATCGTCGGGCCCAGCGAGGGATCCAAGGCGCGCGAGGTGCTGGTCAAGCCCGACGAGCTGGCCGGGACGCTGGCGTTGATCCGGGGTGGCGGCGACGCCGACGGCGGCGACCCCGACTAGCGCCGAAGATTCACAGCACCAGCAGCATCCGGGAGTTGCCCAGGATGTTGGGCTTGACGTAGCTCAGGTCCAGGAACTCGGCGACACCGATGTCGTAGGAGCGGCACATCTCCTCGAACACCTCGGCGGTGACCGGCGTGCCCTCGATCTCGGTGAACCCGTGCTTGCCGAAGAACTCGGTCTCGAACGTCAGCACGAACAGCCGCTTCAGCTGCAGCTCGCGTGCGACCTCCAGCAACCGGTCGACGATCGCGTGGCCGATGCCGTGGCCCGTCATCGCCGGGTCGACCGCGACGGTGCGGATCTCGCCCAGGTCGGACCACATCACGTGCAGGGCGCCGCAACCGACCACGTCGTCGCCGCATTCGGCCACCCAGAACTCCTGGACGGCCTCGTATAGCGTCACCAGGTTCTTCTCGAGCAGGATCTTCCCCGCGTAGGTGTCGACGAGCTGTTTGATCGCGGGGACATCGGACGTTCGCGCGCGGCGCACCACCGCTCGGCAGTCCTGCGGACTTTCAGTCACGGCTAACAGTATCGGCATCGGGGACGGGTGCACTGGTCAACAGTTATTCTGTTGCGGTGTCGGGGCAGCCGCAAACGGGACCGTTGATGGGACCGCCGGGCCGCGTCCATATCGCGAACCTCGCCAACACGCTGACGCTGTTGCGGCTGGTGTTGGTCCCGATCTTCCTCCTCGCGCTGTTCGCCAAAGATGGTCACGAGACCGCTTTCCGGATCGTGGCTTTCGTGATTTTCGCGGTTGCCGCGATCACGGATCGCCTGGACGGCCTGCTGGCCCGCAACTACGGCATGGCGACCGAATTCGGGGCGTTTGTCGATCCGATCGCGGACAAGACGCTGGTCGGGTCGGCGCTGATTGGTCTGTCGATGCTCGGCGAGCTGCCGTGGTGGGTCACGGTCGTGATCCTGGTCCGCGAGTTCGGGGTCACGGTGCTGCGGCTGGCGGTCATTCGCCGGGGGGTCATCCCGGCCAGTTGGGGCGGCAAGGTCAAGACCGTGGTCCAGGCGGTGGCGATCGGCCTGTTCATCCTGCCGCTGGCCGGGCCGTTCCGGGTGACGGCGGCGGTGGTGATGGGTGCGGCCATCGTTCTGACGATCGTCACCGGCATCGACTACGTGGTGTCGACCGTTCGGGAAGTGCGCCGGACGACCGACTGATTTTTACGGTCGCCGAACGGGAACCAAGACCCCGCCACCCGCGTTTCACGTAGTGAGCATCTGCCGCGGTCGATTTCGTGCCGAGCGGGGCTGACTGGACGAAGGAGGGCAGGGATGCCGTCATTAGTGCGCGAGGTCATCGGCGACGTGCTGCGCGAGGCCCGGGTGACACAGGGCCGGACGCTGCGCGAGGTGTCCGATTCGGCGCGGGTGAGCCTCGGATACCTGTCCGAGGTGGAACGCGGGCGCAAGGAGCCCTCCAGCGAGCTGCTCAACGCGATCTGCGAGGCATTACGGGTGCCGCTGTCGTCGGTGCTCACCGACGCCGGCGAGCGGATGGCTGGCCAGGAACGGGCGGCCCACGGTGCGTCCGTCGATGGCGCCCGCGGTCCCAGCATCGACGCCGGCACCAAGGTCGTCATCCCGCCGGTGGCGTCCCTGGCGATCGCCTGAGCGCAGCCCGGCGCGGCGATCCAGCGCCAGGGGTAGGGCGATCGGCCCCGACCCACTAAATTGAGCGACAAGCGACGGCCCATCCAGGGACCATCCGGCCTACAAGAAGCGAAGGTGGAGCTCACTCATGGCCAATCCGTTCGTCAAAGCGTGGAAGTACCTGATGGCGCTGTTCAACGCGAAGATCGACGAGCACGCCGACCCCAAGGTGCAGATCCAGCAGGCCATCGAGGAAGCGCAACGCACGCATCAGGCGCTGACGCAGCAGGCGGCGCAGGTGATCGGTAACCAGCGCCAATTGGAGATGCGGCTGAACCGGCAACTCGCCGACATTGAAAAGCTGCAGGTCAACGTTCGGCAGGCCCTGACGCTCGCCGACCAGGCCACCGCGGCCGGTGACGCCGCCAAGGCCACCGAGTACAACAACGCCGCCGAGGCGTTCGCGGCCCAGCTGGTGACCGCCGAGCAGAGCGTCGAGGACCTCAAGACGCTGCACGACCAGGCGCTGAGCGCGGCCTCGCAGGCCAAGAAGGCGGTCGAGCAGAACGCGATGGTGCTGCAGCAGAAGATCGCCGAGCGCACCAAGCTGCTCAGCCAGCTCGAGCAGGCCAAGATGCAGGAACAGGTGAGCGCCTCGCTGCGGTCGATGAGCGAGATCGCCGCCCCTGGCAACGTGCCCAGCCTCGACGAGGTGCGCGACAAGATCGAACGCCGCTACGCCAACGCGATCGGCTCCGCCGAACTCGCACAGGGTTCGGTGCAGGGCCGCATGCTCGAGGTCGAGCAGGCCGGGGTGCAGATGGCCGGTCACTCCCGGCTGGAGCAGATCCGCGCGTCGATGCGCGGCGAAGCGCTGCCGGCCGGTGGGACACCCGCCGCCGGGGCCACTCCGGAGGCGAAGCCCGCGTCCGCCGAGACCACCGGGGGCGCGGTCACCGAGAAGCCGTTTGGCCAGTAACGCGGGTGTCGTGGCGGTGAGCGAGACGCGGCGCGGGCTCTGGCGCACGTTGCTGGGGCGCGGGTTGGCCACGGCCGCCGACCTTTCCGATCTGGTGGCCCAGAAGATCAGCGCCGCCGCGGATCCGCGTGCGCGGCTGCTGCGGCGGCAACGTCGCGCACTGCGGTGGGGCCTGATCTTCGCCGCCGGTTGCGTGTTCTGGGCGTTGGTGACGATGCTGCTGGCGGCCTGGGGATGGTTCGCGCTGCTGCTGGAGATCACCGGCGCCGTCTCGGTCATCATGGCCATCCCGGCGACGCTGTTGTTGTTCCGCTACCGGTGGCTGCGCTCCGAGCCGCTGCCCACGCCCCGGCCGGCGAACGCGCGCCGGCTGCCGCCACCGGGGTCGGCGGCGCGGCCCGCCATGTACGCGCTGGGCGCCTCCGAACGCGGATTCCTCTCGCTGCTGAACGTGATCGAGCGCGGCTCGATGTTGCCGACCGCCGAGATCCGTGACCTGACCGCGGCGGCCGGCAAGACCTCGGCGGCCATGGCGGCCACCGCCGCGGAGGTGGTGTCGATGGAGCGGGCGGCGCAGTCCAGCGAATCATCGCGGGCGTATCTGGTGCCCACCATCAACGCGTTCACCGCGCAGTTGAGCGCCGGCGTCCGTCAGTACAACGAGATGGTAACCGCCGCAGCCCAACTGGTGTCTTCGGCCAACGGCGATCAGTTGGCCGCCTCGCAGCGCTACCGCGCCGAGCTGGCCGGGGCAACCGACCGGCTGGTCGGCTGGGCGCAGGCGTTCGACGAACTCGGCGGCTTGCGCGGCGCGAGCTAGCGGGCTAGAACGTCGCTTTCAGCGACGGCAGCACCACGGCGGCCAGGCCGCGAAGGGTGGCCTTGAACATGTCGAAGAAGTCAAAGTAGTCGCGCCACAACGTGATTCGCCCATCGTGGACTTCGAACACGCCGCACACCCAGAACTGCAGCCGCAACGGGCCGAAGATCAGGGCGTCGGTGCGCTCGGTGAGCACCGCCCCGCCGTCGGCGGCGATGCGGTGGATCTTCACCTCGAAGGCGGCGCGGCCGTCCATCTGGCGAAACAGCTTCATCGCCCTGGCGCGGCCGTGAATCGTCGGCAGCCCGACATTTTCGTAGACGAGGTTGTCGTCCAACGCCGCGTCGGCGGCGTCGTAATCCGCATCCTGCAGGGCGTTCAGAAAACCCTCGACCGTGCGGGTGTTCGCAACGGTTGTCCCAGTCAGCTCGGTCATGGGTGCCAGCGTAGGCGAGCGTTTCGCCGGCGCGCTGTGGCAGGGTAAGGCCGATGCGCGTCGCCGTGGTCGCCGGGCCTGATCCCGGGCACTCGTTTCCCGCGATTGCGCTGTGCCAACGCTTCGCCCACGCCGGAGACGAGCCCACGCTGTTCACCGGCGCCGAGTGGGTCGACACGGCCCGCTCCGCCGGCATCGACGCCGCCCCGCTGGACGGGCTGGCCGCCACCGACGACGACGCCGACGCCGGGGCCCGAATCCATCGGCGCGCGGCGCGGATGGCCGTCCTCAACGTGCCGGCCCTGCGCGACCTCGCGCCTGACCTGGTGGTGTCCGACGTCATCACCGCCGGGGGCGGCATGGCCGCCGAGCTGTTGGGCATCCCGTGGATCGAGCTCAACCCGCATCCGCTCTACCTGCCGTCGAAGGGACTGCCGCCGATAGGGAGCGGACTGGCGCCGGGCACCGGCATTCGCGGCCGGCTCCGCGACGCCACCATGCGGGCGCTCACCGCGCGCTCCTGGCGCGCGGGCCTGCGGCAGCGCGCGACCGTGCGGGTCGAGATCGGACTGCCTGCCCGCGATCCCGGGCCGCTGCGGAGGCTGATCGCCACCCTGCCCGCCCTCGAGGTGCCGCGGCCGGACTGGCCGGCGGAGGCCGTGCTGGTGGGTCCGCTGCACTTCGAACCGACCGATCGGGTGCTGGAAATCCCGCCGGGCTCCGGACCCGTGCTGGTGGTTGCGCCGTCGACCGCGATGACCGGGACCGAGGGGCTGGCGGAGGTCGCGCTGGCTCACCTGCGGCCGGGGGAGACGCTGCCGGCCGGATCGCGGCTGGTGGTCTCGCGGTTGGGGGGAGCGGATCTGCAAGTGCCGCCGTGGGCGGTGGTCGGGCTCGGCAGCCAGGCCGAGTTGCTGCGCCACGCCGACCTGGTGATCTGCGGCGGTGGGCACGGCATGGTGGCCAAGACGCTGCTGGCGGGGGTGCCGCTGGTCGCGGTGCCCGGTGGCGGGGATCAGTGGGAGATGGCGAACCGGGTGGTCCGGCAGGGCAGCGGGCGGCTGATCCGGCCGTTGACCGCCGAGGCGCTGGTGGCTGCGGTGAACGAGGTGCTGTCGTCGCCCCGTTATCGGGAAGCCGCCCAAGCCGCCGCCGCTAGCATCGTCGGCGTGGCCGATCCGGTCCGGGTGTGCCACGAAGCGCTCGCTCCGGCGGGATGATCGGACGGGTTCGCGAAGGGAGGGCGTCGGCAATGAGAACGATCGCCGCGGGCTGCCTGCTTCTTGCCTTGCTGTTCGGCTCGGGCGTGGCCCGCGCCGACAGCGGCGACGAGCAGCAGGCATGCCAGCTGATGGACGACCCGGCGGCCGCTGAGCAGGGCTATGCGCCGGCCGAATACGCCTTCATGCAGTTGCGCTCCCGAATGTCGGCGCAGCGGGCGCGCACGACCATGTCCGAGGCCGTCCAGGACTTCTGCCCCAACCACCTGATCGACCTGCCGGCCAGTTGGCGGTAATGCGGCCGGTGTCCGATCGCTGCCCGGTGGGTATCTTGCTGGCGTGCGGCTAACGGAATTCAACGAGCGCGTCGTCCTGCGATTCGGTGCGGCGTACGGCTCTTCGGTGCTGGCGGACCATGTGCTGAGCGGTTTCGACGGCCGTACCGCCGCCCAGGCGATCGAGGACGGGGCCGAGCCCCGCGACGTGTGGCGGGCCCTGTGCGTCGACTTCGACGTGCCGCACGACCAGTGGTGACGCGAGCCGCAACCTCATTCGTAGGGCGGGTACTCGTTCTGCCGCAATAGAGCCGCGAGGTGAACGGCGTTGCGGGCCGCCGTTTCCGTGGTGGTGGCCACCGCTTCCGGCACATCGTCCAAGTCGTTGAAATTCGTCCCCTGCATGGCCTCGCCGTTCCAGTACGTACACCCCTGAGCGGGAATCGAGAATCCGATGTCGTTGAGCGCCTGGAAGAGGTCGGCGACGATCTTGTGCGCGCCGTCTTCGTTTCCCACGACCGCCGCCAGTGCTACTTTGCCCACCATCCGGGGCCGTCCGGCGTCGTCCTTATCGGAGATGGCAGCGTCGAGGCGCTCCAGGACGCGCTGCGCGACGCTGGACATGTGGCCGACCCAGGTGGGCGTCGCCAGCACCAGGATGTCCGCCGCGGTGATCTTCTCCAGCAGCCCCGGCCACTCGTCGCCCGGACCCATGTCGGCTTCCACGCCGGGCAGCAGCGCCAGGTCCACGCAGCGCACCTTCTCGCCGTCGACGCCCGCGCTGCGCAGTTGGGCCATCACCTGATCGGCGATCAGCTCGCTGCTCGACGGCTCCGGGCTCTTCTTCAACGAGCAGGTCAACGCGAGGGCGCGCAGGGATTGCGGTGCGGCTGTGGACATGATGCTCGAATACCCCTGCACCACAAGCGCAAACGACGCACCGGCTAAGTCCGGTCCGACGGTGGCGCCTCGAACACGCAATCGCCGCAGACCGACCGACCCGGCAGGCGATAGAAGAGGCAGCAACTATGACGTTTGAAGCCCAGGCGTGGGCCGGTGACGCCCGATCCGGCCAGCGCGCCGGTACCGAGCAGCGCATGGGTCATCTCGGCGATCCGCGGGCCGAGGTCGGACCGCACCGCGAGCAGGGCCCGGGCGGCGCCGGTCAGCGCGGAGGCGACATTGCCCGCCAGCAGCGCGGGCGCCAGCTTGACCCGCAGCCCGGCGGCGAGCGGCTCCATGTGCTCTTGCACCACCACCAGGTACAGCACGTCGGATGAGTTCGCGGGGATCCCGACGGGCGCGGGCAGCCGCAGTTGCGCCCCGTCGTCGGCGCGTTGCAAGTCGTTGAGGTCGGGGACGACGCCGTGACCCAGCGCGCATGCGAGCACGGGTGACCACAGCCGGGTGGCGTGGCCGAGGTGAACCAACGAGGCGGCGACGCGCAGGTCCGTCGTGCGATACCGCCTGGCGGTGGCGTCGATCAGGTCGGTGAAGCCGTCGGCGTAGGACCGCCCGACCGGGTGCCAACCCGCGGCATCACCCACGGGCAACGTGAAAAACCCTTTGTAGCAGGCTATTTCGGCCAGCTCAGCGGAGATGTCCATGTATGCGCAAACCAAGCCTTTAAGGGAGATCCGCCCCGGTTGTGGTGAGGAGCGCCGACGGTGGCTCCCCGGTGGGGACAGCCCGGTCCCGGTCACAGTGGCTGGACCGCGCCGGATTCACCCCGGTTTCCTCGGGCTTATGCCCCGTCGGCGCCTTTCGGTAGCAGATGTTGCCATACGGGTGACGGGCTCGGCGTGTCCACTTGAATCGAACAGGTGTTCGGCTACTGTGGAGAACGTTCGGTGAGTCAACTTGTCGGTGGCCTTCTCTAGTGTCACGGCCAACCGACCGACACCGGTCACCGAACACACCGAATCATAGGAGAGGCACCATGACGCAAGCCCCCGACCGCGAGAAGGCTCTCGAACTGGCGATGGCCCAGATCGAAAAGAGCTATGGCAAAGGCTCGGTGATGCGTCTCGGCGACGAGATGCGTCAGCCGATCTCGGTCATCCCGACCGGATCCATCGCACTGGACGTGGCCCTGGGCATCGGCGGCCTGCCCCGCGGCCGGGTCGTGGAGATTTACGGCCCGGAGTCTTCGGGTAAGACCACCGTCGCCCTGCACGCGGTGGCCAATGCCCAGGCGGCCGGCGGCGTCGCGGCGTTCATCGACGCCGAGCACGCCCTGGACCCGGACTACGCCAATAAGCTGGGCGTGGACACCGATTCCCTGCTGGTCAGCCAGCCCGACACGGGGGAGCAGGCCCTCGAGATCGCCGACATGCTGATCCGCTCCGGCGCGCTGGACATTTTGGTCATCGACTCGGTGGCGGCGCTGGTGCCGCGCGCGGAGCTCGAGGGCGAGATGGGGGACAGCCACGTCGGTCTTCAGGCCCGGCTGATGAGCCAGGCGCTGCGGAAAATGACTGGCGCGCTGAACAATTCGGGAACCACCGCGATCTTCATCAACCAGCTGCGGGAAAAGATCGGGGTGATGTTCGGCAGCCCGGAAACCACCACGGGCGGTAAGGCTTTGAAGTTCTACGCGTCGGTGCGCTTGGACGTGCGCCGGATCGAGACGCTCAAGGACGGCACCAACGCGGTCGGTAACCGTACCCGGGTCAAGGTCGTCAAGAACAAGGTGTCGCCGCCGTTCAAGCAGGCGGAATTCGACATCCTCTACGGCAGGGGAATCAGCCGCGAGGGTTCGCTGATCGATATGGGCGTGGAGCAGGGCTTCATCCGCAAATCCGGTTCCTGGTTCACCTACGAGGGTGAGCAGCTCGGTCAGGGCAAGGAGAATGCCCGCACCTTCCTGATGGAAAACGGCGAGGTGGCCAACGAGATCGAGAAGAAGATCAAGGAGAAGCTCGGCATTGGCGCGGTCGTGACCGATGACGACGTCCTGCCCGCCCCCGTCGATTTCTGAGCCCTCTCGCGAGGAGCAGGCGCGGACGCTGTGCCTGCGCCTGCTCACCGCGAGGGCGCGCACCCGGGCCGAGCTGCACGGCCAGCTGGCGAAACGTGGTTACGCCGAGGACATCAGCGCTACCGTGCTCGACCGGCTCGCCGCCGTTGGCCTGGTCGATGACGGCGACTTCGCCGAGCAGTGGGTGCGGTCCCGCCGGGCGAAGAGCAGGCGGGCCCTGGCCGCCGAACTGCGCACCAAGGGTGTCGACAGGGACGTGATCGCCACCGCGCTGTCCGGGATCGACGCCGGTGCCGAGCGGGACCGGGCCGAGCAGTTGGTGCGGGCCAAGCTGCGCCGGGAGACGCTGGACGGCGATGACGCGCGCGTGACCCGCCGGCTGGTCGGGATGTTGGCGCGCCGTGGCTACAGCCAGAACCTGGCGTGCGAGGTCGTCCTCGCCGAACTGGCCGCCGAGCGGGAGCGCCGCCGGGTCTAGCCCGGTGACGTGCGGTTTCTCGCCCGCCGACCGGTCGCCGTACCATGGCCCCGTGACTTCGATGGTGGCCCGAGACGTCTCGGGGGCGCGTACCTACCAGGTGCGCACCTACGGCTGCCAGATGAACGTCCACGATTCCGAGCGGTTGGCGGGTCTGCTGGAAGCGGCCGGCTACCAGCGGGCGGTCGAGGGTGCCGACGCCGACGTGGTCGTCTTCAACACCTGCGCGGTCCGCGAGAACGCCGACAACAAGCTGTACGGCAACCTCAGCCACCTGGCGCCGCGCAAGCGCGGCAACCCCGAGATGCAGATCGCGGTCGGGGGTTGCCTGGCTCAAAAAGACCGGGATGCGTTGCTGCGCAAGGCGCCCTGGGTGGACGTCGTCTTCGGCACGCACAACCTCGGATCGCTGCCCACGCTGCTGGAACGGGCGCGGCACAACAAGGTCGCCCAGGTGGAGATCGCCGAGTCGCTGCAGGAGTTTCCGTCGTCGCTGCCGAGCGCACGCGAATCGGCTTACGCCGCTTGGGTTTCCGTTTCGGTCGGGTGCAACAACAGCTGCACCTTCTGCATCGTGCCCTCGCTGCGGGGCAAGGAGGTCGACCGCAGCCCGGCCGACATCCTGGCCGAGGTGAAGGCGCTGGTGAACGACGGCGTACTCGAAGTCACGCTGCTGGGCCAGAACGTCAACGCCTACGGTGTGTCGTTCGCCGACCCGGCGCTGCCCCGCGACCGCGGCGCCTTCGCGCGCCTCCTGCGAGCCTGCGGCGACATCGACGGTCTGGAACGGGTGCGGTTCACCTCCCCGCATCCGGCCGAATTCACCGACGACGTCATCGAAGCCATGGCGCAGACGCCGAATGTCTGCCCCGCCCTGCACATGCCGCTGCAGTCGGGCTCCGACCGGGTGCTGCGGGCGATGCGGCGCTCGTACCGCGCCGAGCGCTACCTCGGCATCATCGACCGCGTGCGCGCGGCCATGCCGCACGCCGCCATCACCACCGACCTGATCGTCGGATTTCCCGGTGAGACCGAGGAGGACTTCGCGGCCACCCTGGACGTGGTGCGGCAGGCCCGGTTCGCGGCCGCGTTCACTTTCCAATACTCCAAGCGGCCCGGTACCCCGGCCGCCGAGCTCGCCGGGCAGCTCCCGAAAGCCGTTGTGCAGGAACGCTATGAGCGGCTGGTCGAGCTGCAGGAACAGATCTCGCTGGAGGGCAATCGCGCGCTTGTCGGCCACACTGTCGAGCTGCTGGTCGCCGCCGGCGAGGGACGCAAGGACACCCGCACGGCGCGGATGACCGGACGCGCCCGCGACGGCCGCCTGGTGCACTTCAGCTTGGACGAATCCGGGGCCGACCGAATCCGACCGGGGGATCTCGTCACCGCGGTGGTCACCCAGGCCGCGCCGCACCACCTCATCGCCGACGCCGGCATCCTCAGCCATCGCCGCACCCGCGCTGGGGACGCGCACGCCGCCGGGCAGCGCCCGGGTGGCATCGGGCTCGGCATGCCCCCCGTCGGACCGCCGGCCGACCCAATCGAACCCCTTGGATGTGCCCGATGAACGAAGAACACCCCGACCTCGACGCCCTGCGCACCGAAATCGAGGCCGCCGAGCGCCGCGTGGCACGCGGATTCGACCCGGGCCCACGGGGTTTCGTCGTGGCTATCCTGGTCTTCGTGCTGCTGGGATCGTTCATCCTGCCGCACACCGGCGCGGTGCGCGGCTGGGACGTGTTGTTCAGCAGCCACGGCGCCGGCGCGGCCGCGGTGGCGCTGCCGTCGCGGGTGTTCGCCTGGCTGGCGCTGGTGTTCGGCGTCGGCTTCTCGATGCTGGCGTTGGTCACGCGGCGCTGGGCGCTGGCCTGGATCGCGCTGGCGGGTTCGGCGCTGGCCGGCGCGGCGGGACTGTTGGCCATCTGGTCGCGCCAGACGGTGGCCGCGGGGCACCCGGGCCCGGGGGTGGGGCTGATCGCGGCCTGGATCGTCGTCCTCACGCTGACCTATCAATGGGCCCGGGTGGTGTGGTCGCGCACCATCGTGCAACTCGCGGCCGAGGAGCAGCGGCGCCGCGTCGCGGCGCAGCAGCAGTCGATGACGCTGCTCGACAGCCTGGACGATGGGTCCGCCGCCCCGAACGGCCGGGGAGGGCCGAACGACGCGCCCCCCAGGGATCCCGAAGCCTAGGGCTTGCGGGTCAGCGCCTCGGCGGCCGCCTGCGCCCACTGCCGCCACTGCTCGGCGTTGACCCTGGCCTCTTCGGCCTCTTTAGTTCGGCCCGCCGCCGCGGCCTTCTCGGCCTGCTGCTCGAATTGTTCGGCGCGGGTGCGGAACTGCTCGGCGCGGGCCTGCGCCTGCGGATCCGACCAATCGGCCTCGCCCGCGTCGCGCACCTTCTTCTCGATCGCGCGCAGCCGGCGCTCCAATTCGGCGGACCGCTCCCGCGGCACCTTGCCGATCGCGTCCCACTTCTCGGCAATCGACCGCAGCGCCGCCCTGGCCGCGTCGTGGTTGCTCGTGTCGATCTTCTCCGCCTCGGCCAGCAGCGCCTCCTTGGCGGTGGCGTTGGCCCGCAGCTCCGCGTCCTTCTCCGCCGTCGCCGCGTTGCGGGCCGCGAAGAAGATGTCCTGGGCCGCCTTGAACCGCCGCCACAGGGCGTCGTCGACGTCGCGGGCCGCTCGGCCCGCCGCCTTCCACTCCGTGAGCAGCTTGCGGAACTCCGCGCTGGTGGCGGTCCAGTCCGTCGAATCGGACAATTCCTCGGCCCGTTCGCACAGCCGTTCCTTGGCCTGCCGGACTCCCACCCGTTCCCGGTCCAGCTCGGCGAAGTGCGATCCCCGCCGCCGGTTGAAGGCCTCCCGGGCCGCCGAATAGCGCTTCCACAGCGCGTCGTCGACCTTGCGGTCCAGGCCGTTGATGGTCTTCCACTCGTCAAGGATGGCCCGCAGCCGGTCGCCGGCCGCCTTCCACTGCGTCGAGTTGGCGCCCAACTCCTCGGCCTCGGCGGCCAGCGCCTCCTTGCGTGCGGTCTGGGTGGCGCGATGCTCGTCGCGGCGGGAGCGCTCCTCGGCGACGGTGCTCTCGACCTGGTCGATGAGGCCGGTCAGCCGGCGCGCGAGCGCGTCGATGTCGCCCAGGACGGACGCCGTCGGCAACGTTTCGGCCAGTTCGGTGGCGTGGGCTTTGATCTTGCGGGCGTCACCGGTTCCGGCCGCGAGCCGCTCCTCCATGAGGGTGATCTCGGTGCTCAGGTCGTCGAAGCGACGGCCGAAGTGGGCGAAGGCGGCTTCTCGGTCGCCGGCCTGCCAGGAGCCGACGATGCGCTCGCCGGCGGCGGTGATCAGCCAGACCGTCCCGTCGTCGTCGACCCGCCCGAACTGATGCGGATCGCTGCGCGGGGGCGCCGGTATGGGATGGGCGGTGGGCCGCGGCCCCGGACTGAGCGGCCGGGGCCCGGGACGTGGTCCCGGACGTGGCACCGGGCGCGAAACCGGTTGGGCCACCGGGTCAGCCGGGTCTCCGCCGTGTGGTTCGTCAACCGTCATGCGCTCGTCACCTACCCTTCGCGCGTTCGCTATTCCGCGCGCACCTGCCGCGCGTAGCGGCACCGTCTGCTGCGGCCGTCGGCCGGGCCGTCTCGGCTCTCCCAACAGCTGCTTAACAGTATTCAAGCAGCTTGGCTGCCCCTGCGCCGCCACCCTGGTGTTCTCGTTCCGGATGCGTTCGCCCGGACGCAGCGGTATGACAGTTGTCCGTACCCCGACTCGGACGGAGAACGCATGGCCAAGGCGGACATCGCCGCGTTGCTCGCGTTGGCGTCCGCACTCTGCGTGGCGATCGGCGACGTCCTGCAGCAGCGCGCGACGCACCGGATCACCGACACGTCGGTCGGGCAGCTCGAACTCTTCCGCAGGCTGCTGGGCAACCGGCGCTGGCGGTGGGGCGCCCTGATGCTGGTGGTCAGCATCGTGCTGCAGGCCGCCGCACTGGACCAGGGTTCGGTGTTGCTGGTGCAGGCGTTGCTAGTCCTGTCCCTGCTGTTCGCGTTGCCGATCAGCGCCAGGCTGGCCGATCGCGCGGTGACCGCCCGGGAGTGGGCCTGGGCCGTCGTGCTGACCGCCGCGGTGACCGTGATCGTTACCGTCGGCAACCCGCAGGCGGGCCGTTCGACCGCGCCGCTGCGGACCTGGGCCACCGTGGCGGCGGTGTTGGTTCCGTTGCTGGTCGGATGCGTGGTGGCCGCCCGGATCTGGGGCGGCGCCCTGGCCGCGGCGCTCCTCGCATTCGTCTCCGGTTCGCTCTGGGCCGTCTTCGCGGTGCTCGCCAAAGGCGTCGTCCATCGGGTCGGCGACGGTGGGTGGGCGGTGGTCCGGACACCCGAGCTGTACGCCTGGCTGCTGGTCGCGCTGGCGGGGTTCGCTTGGGAGCAATCGGCCTTTCGGGCCGGCTCGCTGACCGCGTCCATGCCGACGCTGGAGGTATCCCAGCCGGTCGTGTCGGCCGTGCTGGGCGTCGTCGTCCTCGGCGAGACCCTCGGTACCGGGCGCGCCGGAATGCTGGCGCTGGCGGTGGCCGCGCTGGTGATGACGGCCGCCACCGTCGAACTCGCTCGCGTCGACGCCTCCGCGACGCGCGATAGGGTCGCGGCGCGGCTCGGGGACATAGCCGCACAACCGGCATAGCCTGGCCGCCGGTGTAACCGAATCGCGGCGGTACGCACAGGGCCTACTTATGTTGATGAAGTATCAACAGTGGATGAACCGGTCAAAGAGCAGTGACGTGCTGCACGTCATAGAGTTGTTGCTGAACTGATCGCGAATTTTTGGTGTATTTCCCCGCACCCCAGGGAAAGCTGGTCGGGGCAGTTGTGAGGTGAGGGGTCGCACGTGTCAAAGGTTGATGTCGCGGCGCTGATAGCGCTGTGTGCGGCGTTGGCGTCCGCGGTCGGCGATGTGATCCGCCAGCGCTCTGCGCAGGAGATCACGGACAAGAAGGTCGGCCATCTCGAGCTGTTCCGCATGTCGCTGCGGGACACCCGGTGGTGGTTGGGCGGCCTGGCCGCGATCGTGAATTACAGCCTGCAGGCCGGGGCCCTGGCGTGGGGCTCGGTGGTGTTGGTGACCGCGCTGCAGGTGACCGCGTTGCTGTTCGCCCTGCCGATCTACGCGCGGCTGACCAAGCGCCGGGTGACCCGCTGGGAGTGGGTGTGGGCGGTGATACTGGCCGGCGCCCTGGCGGTGGTCATCATCGTCGGCGACCCGGCCTCCGGCCATCAGCGCGCGCCGGTTCAGACGTGGGCCATCGTCGCCGCGGTGATGGTGCCGCTGCTGGTGGCGTGCGTGGTGGCCGCGCGGATCTGGTCGGGCAGCCCGTTCGCGGCCGCGCTGCTCGCGGTGGTGGCGGGTTCGGCCCTGGCGTTGTTCGCGGTGCTCACCAAGGGGATCGTCGAGATCGGCGAGGACGGCCCGCTGGCCGTGCTGACCGCGCCCGAGTTCGTCCCGTGGCTTCTGCTGGCGCTGACCGGGATGATCTTCCAGCAGTCGGCGTTCCGCGCCGGCGCGCTGACGGCCTCGATGCCGACGATGACCGTGGCGAAGCCCGTGGTGGCTGGCCTGCTCGGCATCTTCGTGCTCGGCGAAACGCTGAACGCCGACGGTCCCAAGGCCTTCGTGCTGGTAGCGGCGATCGCGGTGGTGATCGTGGCAACTGTCGCTCTGGCCCGCGGCGAGGCCGCCACCATGGTCGCGGAGGTGGGGCGCGACGACGGAAGCATCGCGCCGGACGCGTGGTCATCCGAGGACGGTGACCCCGGCCCTTTTAACACCGGCCCCGTCGTCGTGGCGGCCGAGGCCTGAGCGGACGCGTCGGCGAACCATTAGTTTGGTGGCGTGCTCAGCGGGATTGCCATCGTTCCTTCGGCTCCGCTGCTGGTGCCCGAGCTCGCCGGAGCGGCCGCCGCGGAGGTGACCGACCTGACGGCCGCGGTGCTGGCGGCGGCCGCCCTATTGCCCGCGCGCTGGACCGTCATCGGGACCGCCGGGCGTGACGACGTTTTCGGCCCCGACACGGCCGGCTCGTTCGCGGGTTTCGGCGCCGACGTGCGGGTCGGGTTTTCCCCGCAAGCCCCGTCCGGGCCGCCCGCCGAGCTGCCCGTGTGCGCGTTGCTGGCCGGCTGGGTCCGGGCCCAGGCCCGGCCCGACGCGACCGCGCAGGCCCGCGTCTACTCCGCCGACCACGACGCCGAGACCGCGCTGGCCCAGGGGCGACGCTTGCGCGCCGACATCGACCGATCACCGGAGCCGATCGGCGTGCTGGTCGTGGCCGACGGCGCGAACACCCTGACGCCGGCCGCCCCCGGCGGATTCGACCCGGGCAACGCCGGCGCGCAGGCCGCCCTCGACGACGCGCTGGCGACGGGCGACGTCGCGGCCCTGACGCGGCTGCCTCGGCAGATCCTGGGCCGGGTCGCCTTTCAGGTGCTGGCCGGCCTGTCCGAACCCGGGCCGCGATCGGCCAAGGAGCTGTACCGGGGTGCGCCCTACGGCGTGGGCTACTTCGCCGGCGCCTGGCAGCTCTGAGGTGGCCGTGCGACCGCTGGCGATCATCGGCCCCACCGGAACCGGCAAGTCACAGCTGGCGCTCGACTTCGCAGAACGGGTCGAACGGCTCGAGGGCCCCGCCGAAATCGTGAACGCCGACGCGATGCAGTTCTATCGCGGAATGGACATCGGGACGGCCAAGCTTCCCGTCGACCAACGCCGCGGCATCCCACATCACCAGCTCGACGTCCTGGACGTCACCGAGACCGCGACCGTCGCCCGCTACCAGCGCGCGGCCGCGGCCGACGTCGAGGCGATCGCCGCCCGCGGCGCCGTCCCCATCATCGTGGGCGGCTCGATGCTCTACATCCAGTCCCTGCTCGACGACTGGTCGTTCCCGGCGACCAATCCCGCCGTGCGGGCGCGCTGGGAACAGCGGCTGGCCGAGGTCGGGGTCGGCGGGCTGCACGCCGAGCTGGCCCGCCGCGACCCCGCCGCCGCAGCGGCCATCCTGCCCACCGACGCGCGGCGCACCGTGCGGGCGCTCGAGGTGGTCGAGCTGACCGGCCGGCCGTACGCCGCGTCCGCACCCCGAATCGGCCCCCCGAGGTGGGACACCGCCATCGTCGGACTCGATTGCGACACAACGATTCTGGACGAGCGGTTGGCCCGCCGCACCGACGCCATGTTCGACCAGGGCCTGGTCGGCGAGGTGAGTGCGCTGCTGGGCGGGGGCCTGCGCGACGGGGTCACCGCGTCGCGCGCCCTGGGCTACGCCCAGGTGATCGAGGCGCTCGACGCCGGGGGCGGCGCGGATCGACTGCGCGAAGCGCGGGAACAGACCTACGTGGGCACCCGACGCTACGTGCGACGGCAGCGGTCGTGGTTCCGCCGCGACCACCGGGTCCACTGGCTGGACGCCGCGGATAGCAAGCGGCTCGTCGACGAAGCCCTGCGAGTCTGGCGCCACGTATCCTGAGCAGGTGAATCGCGCGGCGCACCTGACTTTCGCCAAGGGCCACGGCACGGAGAATGACTTCGTGTTGTTGCCCGATGTCGACGCGGCGCTCACACTCACCGCGCCCCGGGTGGCCGCCTTGTGCGACCGGCGGCGCGGGCTGGGCGCCGACGGGGTGCTGCGGGTGACCACCGCCGGTGCCGCCCATTCGGCCGGCGTGCTCGACCGGCTGCCCGACGGCGTGGACTCGGCCGACTGGTACATGGACTACCGCAACGCCGACGGCTCCGTCGCCCAGATGTGCGGCAACGGCGTCCGGGTGTTCGCGCACTACCTGCGGGCCAGCGGGATGGAGTCCCGGGACGAGTTCGTGGTCGGGTCGCAGGCCGGCCCCCGGCCGGTCACCGTGCACCGCGTCGATGCGACGTATGCCGACGTCACCGTCGACATGGGCAAGGCCAACACGCTGGGCGCGGGCGAGGCGACGGTCGGCGGGCGCCGGTTTTCCGGCCTGGCGGTCGACGTGGGCAATCCCCACCTGGCGTGTGTGGATCCCGACCTGACCGCCGAGGAGCTGACGAGGCTCGACGTGGCGGCGCCGGTCAGCTACGACCACGCCCAGTTTCCGGAGGGGGTCAACATCGAAGTTCTCACGGCACCGGCCGGTGGCGCGGTGCGGATGCGGGTGCACGAGCGGGGCGTGGGTGAGACCCGCTCCTGCGGCACCGGCACGGTCGCGGCCACGGTGGCCGCACTGGCCGCCGGCGGGGCGGACACCGGCACCCTCACGGTCCGGGTGCCGGGCGGCGACGTCGTCGTCACCGTCACCGATGCCACCAGCTACCTGAGAGGGCCCTCGGTGCTGGTGGCGCAGGGGCGGCTGAGCGGGGAATGGTGGGACGCGCAGTAGCGTTAATTCGAGTGCACGACGCCGATCCGCCGTGCATCATCGTGTATTGCCTATGACATATCCAGAATCTCCCAATTTCGCTCCCGCAGTAGCGGAGCCAAGCACCGGCGAACTCGCCCTGGAAGAACGGTCGGCGCTGCGCCGCGTCGCCGGTCTCTCCACCGAACTCGCCGACGTATCCGAAGTCGAGTACCGCCAGCTCCGGCTGGAACGCGTAGTGCTGGTCGGTGTGTGGACCGACGGCACCGCCGCCGACAGCGAGGCCAGCATGGCCGAGTTGGCCGCCCTGGCCGAGACCGCCGGTTCCCAGGTGCTCGAGGGGCTCATCCAGCGCCGCGACAAGCCCGACCCGTCGACCTACATCGGCTCGGGCAAGGCCCAGGAGCTACGCGAAGTGGTGCTGGCCACCGGCGCCGACACCGTGATCTGCGACGGTGAACTGTCCCCGGCGCAGCTGACCGCGCTGGAGAAGGCGGTGAAGGTCAAGGTCATCGACCGCACCGCGCTGATCCTGGACATCTTCGCCCAGCACGCCACCAGCCGGGAGGGCAAGGCGCAGGTATCGCTGGCCCAGATGGAGTACATGCTGCCGCGGTTGCGCGGCTGGGGTGAGTCCATGTCCCGGCAGGCCGGTGGCCGCGCCGGCGGCAGCGGGGGAGGCGTGGGCCTGCGTGGTCCCGGTGAAACCAAGATCGAGACCGACCGCCGCCGCATCCGTGAACGCATGGCCAAGCTGCGCCGCGAGATCAAGGACATGAAACAGGTCCGCGACACCCAGCGCAGCCGCCGCCTGCACAGCGACGTGCCCTCGATCGCCATCGTCGGCTACACCAACGCCGGCAAGTCGAGCCTGCTCAACGCGCTGACCGGCGCGGGAGTGCTGGTGCAGGACGCGCTGTTCGCCACGCTGGAACCCACCACCCGCCGCGCCGAGTTCCCCGACGGGCGGCCGCTGGTGCTCACCGACACCGTCGGGTTCGTCCGGCACCTGCCCACCCAACTGGTCGAGGCGTTCCGCTCCACGCTGGAGGAGGTCGTCGACGCCAGCCTGTTGCTGCATGTGGTCGACGGCTCCGACGCCAACCCGCTGGCCCAGATCAACGCGGTTCGCGGGGTGATCTCCGACGTCATCGCCGACCACAACGGCGACCCACCCCCGGAGCTGTTGGTGGTCAACAAGGTCGACGCCGCGAGTGGGTTGACCCTGGCCAAGCTTCGTCACGCGCTGCCCGGCGCGGTCTTCGTCTCGGCCAGGACCGGCGAGGGCATCGACGCGCTCCGGCGCCGGATGGGCGAGCTGGCCGTTCCGGCCGATACCGCGGTGGACGTGGTGATTCCCTATCACCGCGGTGACCTGGTGGCCCGGCTGCACGCCGACGGTCGCGTGCAGCAGGAGGAGCACAACTCCGACGGCACCCGGATCAAGGCCCGCGTACCGGTGGCGCTGGCCGGGCGCCTGCAGGAGTTCTCGACGCGCTGATCTGCCCGGCGACCGGACCCCGCCGGCCGCCGACCAACCGTCTGGTTGGTATATGTTGGGCGACAGAGTTTCCAGTCGCCGGAGGTCATTCACATGGGCAGTGCCGTCAAGTACCAGCGCACTCTTTTCGAGGCGGAGCACGACCTGTTCCGTGAGTCCTACCGGGCCTTCCTCGATCGCCACGTCGCGCCCCATCACGACGAATGGGAGAAGGCGAAGATCGTCGACCGGGGCGTGTGGCTCGAGGCCGGCAAGCAGGGCTTCCTCGGCATGGCGGTGCCCGAGGAGTACGGCGGCGGGGGCAACCCCGACTTCCGGTACAACACGATCATCACCGAGGAGACCACCGCCGGTCGCTATAGCGGGATCGGCTTCGGCCTGCACAACGACATCGTGGCGCCGTACCTCCTGGCCCTGGCCACCGAAGAGCAGAAGCAACGCTGGCTGCCGAAGTTCTGCAGCGGCGAGATCATCACGGCGATCGCGATGACCGAGCCGGGAACCGGCAGCGACCTGCAGGGCATCAAGACCCGCGCGGTCGCCCACGGCGACCACTTCGTGCTCAACGGTGCAAAGACGTTTATCACCAACGGAATCAACGCCGACTTGGTGATTGTGGTGGCGCAGACCGATCCCGACAAAGGGGCGCAGGGCTTTTCGTTGCTTGTCGTCGAACGCGGCATGGAGGGTTTTGAACGCGGCCGGCACTTGAACAAGATCGGGCTGGACGCGCAGGACACCGCCGAGTTGTCGTTCACCGATGTCAAGGTGCCCGCTGAAAACCTGCTGGGGCAGCAGGGCATGGGATTCATCTACCTGATGCAGAACCTGCCGCAGGAGCGGATTTCGATCGCCATCATGGCCGCCGCGGCAATGGAGCAGGTGCTGGAAGAAACCCTGCAATACACCAAGGAACGCAAGGCATTCAACAAGCCGATCGGCAGCTTCCAGAACAGCCGCTTCGTGCTCGCGGAGCTGGCGACCGAGGCGACGGTGGTGCGCATGATGGTCGACGAGTTCATCCGGCTGCACCTGGACGAGAAGCTGACGGCGGAGCAAGCGGCGATGGCCAAGTGGTACTCCACCGAAAAGCAGGTGCACCTGATCGACCGTTGCCTGCAACTGCACGGCGGCTACGGCTACATGCGCGAATACCCGGTCGCCCGTGCCTATTTGGACGCGCGGGTGCAGACCATCTACGGCGGAACGACCGAGATCATGAAAGAGATCATCGGGCGCAGCCTCGGGGTCTAGCGCTAACACGTTGGTCGACAACGCCATCGGGCCGGCCAATTCGCACCCCGACGGCAAACCTCATCAATGCCCGGCGCGCGAGGCGATTTTTCGGGTAGATCGTTGAAGAGTTAATGGCTTCACGTACCGTCGGCACATGTGTTCGGGGTACGTCGCCCGCGTAATGGCGCATCGTCGAGCCGAAAAGCGCGACGCCGCTGACGACCCCGGTAGGTCCGGCAACTCCCGCGGGCGCGGAATCGCAACGCGCGACGGCGGCCGTGCGCTATTGCGCAGGCGGGCGTCGGGTTCGGATACCCATGCGTCGCGCGACCGATGCTGCTGTCGGTCGCGATTTGAGCGTGGCTCTGCATCATTTCGACATCGGCGTGGTATCCGTTTTTGTAATATTCGTGATTTGACTTCGCATTTTTCGTCCGCGGGAGCAAAGTTATGCGCGCCCGGTGGTAATGCGGATCGGAACGGGGTTGTTTCCCCGCGGTCGGACTACGGCCCGCCTGCCGGCTGTGCAGGCACGGGCCTAGTCGCTGACAGGGGCATGGCCGTCGGCTGGGAGGCTTGGTGAACGGGCAGAGAGGTCACATGCGCAGGCTGGTCGCGAGCGCGCTGGTCACCTTGACCGCCACGGCAATAGCCGCCGCCTTGCTGGCGCCGCCGGCAGCGGCGTCTCCCATCGGCGACGCCGAGGCGGCCATGATGGCGGCCTGGGAGAAGGCCGGGGGCGACGGTTCACCCTTGGGCGCCCGGAAGGGCGATGTGTACCCCGCCGGGGATGGTTTCGCGCTGGACTTCGACGGCGGCAAGATGTTCTTCACCCCGGCGACCGGCGCCAAATTCGTCTACGGGCCGATCCTGGACAAATACGAGATGCTGGGCGGGCCCGCGGGCAGCGATCTGGGGTTTCCCGCCATCAACGAAGTGCCCGGGCTCGCCGGACCCGACAGCCGCGTGAGCACCTTCTCCGCCAGCGACAAGCCGGTGATCTTCTGGACGCCCGAGCACGGCGCGTTCGTGGTGCGCGGCGCGATCAACGCCGCCTGGGACAAGCTGGGCAGTTCGGGCGGCGTCCTCGGCGTCCCGGTCGGCGACGAAACGTACAACGGCGAGGTGTCCGCCCAGAAGTTCAGCGGCGGCCAGGTCTCGTGGAACAGGCAGACGAAACAGTTCTCCACCGACCCGCCCGCATTGGCCGACCAGTTGAAGGGCCTGCAGGTGGCGATCGATCCCACCGCGGCCATCAACATGGCCTGGCGCGCGGCCGGCGGGCCCAATGGGCCGTTGGGGGTGAAGAAGGGTGCGCAATATCCGATCGGCGGCGACGGGATCGTCCAGGACTTCGCCAACGGCAAGGTCTATTTCAGCCCCGCCACCGGCGCGAACGCCGTCGAGACCAACATCCTGGCCAAATACGAGTCGCTCGGCGGACCCGCCGGCAGCGACCTGGGTTTCCCCACCGCCAACGAATCCGACGGCGGCATCCCGTCGAGCCGTATGGTCGCGTTCTCCGGCGCCGACAAACCGGTGATCTTCTGGACGTCGGAGCGCGGCGCGTTCGTGGTGCGCGGCGCCATGAAAGCGGCATGGGACAAGCTCCGCGGACCGACCGGCAAGCTGGGCGCGCCCGTCGGTGACCAGGCGGTCGACGGCGACGTCGTCTCGCAGCAGTTCGCCGGCGGCAAGATCTCGTGGAACCGGGCGAAGAACACGTTCAGCACGGATCCCGCCAACCTTGCGCCGCTGCTGTCCGGCCTGCAGGTGTCGGGCCAGACCCAGCCGAGCAACTCGGCGATGCCCACCCACGCCAAGAAGTTCACGTGGCAGTGGTGGTGGCTGCTGGCCGCCATCCCGGTGCTGGTGCTGATCGCCTTGGCCGGATTGCTGGCGGTCGGTTGGCGTCGGCGTCGCGCCATTCGCGAGGATGCCGGCTACGAGCCTCCCCGCGACCTCGATGCCGGTTACGACGCCGGCGCCGAGCGGCAGTGGGGACGCGACGACGTCAGCACCGAGCATTTCGCGGGTGAGCAGGAAGCGCCCGAGGCGGCCGGCCGGGTGAGCTGGCGGCGCGGCGGCGCCGATGAGGATTCATTCGAGCAGGACCCCGACGCGGTGGACACCGACTCCTTCTCCGCGGTCTCGCCGGCGGTCCTGTCGGAGGCCGGCTACCCCGAAACGGAGACCGAGTACGTCGAATCCGATTACGGCGCATCCGATTACGCCGAGGGGGATTACGCGGACGAGGATTACGCCGAGGTCGAGTACGCCGACGATGAGCGGGAGTCCGCCTACCCGGACGCCGCCCGTGGCGACGATGACTACGTGGAGGCCGAATACCTCGACGTCGCCGTGGCGCCGACGCCCCCGGACCCCGAATTCGACGCGGGTGGCCCCGACGTCGGCGCCCCCGAGGGCGATTATCCGGATGTTGCGGTCACGCACGTCCCGGCGGACGTCGCCGAGGCCCCCACTCCAGAAGCCGCCGCTCCGGAAGCCGTCGTGACGGCCGCGGCCGCGGCCGCTGCCGAGCAGCGCAGCGGGCGGCACGCGGCCACGGATGACGAGGACACCGCCGGAGGGGCCGGCCCGGCCGGGCGCCCGACCATCCACCTGCCGCTCGACGATCCCTATCAGGTGCCCGACGGATACCCGATCAAGGCGAGCGCCCGCTTCGGTCTGTACTACACACCGGGCAGCGAGCTCTACCACGACACGCTCGCCGAAATCTGGTTGTCCAGCGAAGAAGTGGCGCAGGCCAACGGCTTCGTCAAGGCGGACTGAGCCGACCAAAAGTCCGCGACGGGCTAGACCTTGCGGATCACCGTGACGACCTTGCCGAGCACGGTCGCGTCATTGCCGGGAATGGGGTCGAACGCGGGGTTGTGCGGCATCAGCCATACCTGACCGCCCGCGCGCTTGAACGTCTTCACGGTGGCCTCCCCGTCGAGCATGGCAGCGACGATGTCGCCGTTGTCGGCGACGTTCTGCTGGCGCACCACCACCCAGTCGCCGTCGCAGATCGCCGCCTCGATCATGGAGTCGCCGACAACCTTGAGCAGGAAGAGCGTGCCCTCGCCGACCAGCTCGCGCGGCAGCGGGAAGACGTCCTCGACCGCCTCCTCGGCGAGGATGGGGCCACCTGCAGCAATGCGCCCGAGGACCGGAACGAACGTCGGCTCCGGCAGGGCGTCCGAGCCGGCGACATCGGTGGTGCGGGCCGTCACCTCTTCGTCCGCGCCGCGGACATCGACCGCCCTTGGGCGGTTCGGGTCGCGACGCAGGTATCCCTTGCGTTCCAGGGTGCGCAGTTGATGAGCCACCGACGAGGTCGACGTCAGACCGACGGCGTCGCCGATCTCCCGGATGCTCGGCGGGTAACCGCGACTGGTGACCGACGCGCGAATGACGTTCAGGATCGTGCGTTGCCGTTCGGTCAGCGCTGAATCCACGGCGTGCAGCCGACCGCCCGCGCCGGCCGATGAAGTGTCGTTGCTGTCGCTCATGGCACTGAATGTAACCCCACGGCGGCCGAGAATCAAACATGTGTTCGACTAGCGTGTCGCCCTGCCGGCGCAGCCGCGAGATCGCCCGCCGAAGTCGTTAATCACAAAGGTGTAACTCTTCGGCAGATCGGGTATTTCAGCCGCATGTCAGCTCTAGCGACCGCGGCCTTGTCGGTGGCGTGGTCTAGCGTTCGACTCGTGCGACACGCTTCGCTCACATGTTCGGATTTCGAACACACGAGCGATACAGTCGAACAGCTGAGCGAATCAAGTTGACCGGAGGAACGCAGATGACAACGATCCACACGCTGGCGCCGCGTACCAGCAGCCCCCGGCGTCCGGTCAACGGACCGGTCCACGGGCTTCGTTACGGCCGGGACGGGCTGGCCGGTTCCCGCCGGCCCGGTCCGTCGAGGCCGGCGGGCGCGCCCACGCGCTATTCCGGCACCGGCGTCGCGATGTCCGCCGCGCCGCACCGCAAGCGGCCCGTCACGGTGGCGACCACCGTCTGGTTGGCTTTGGCGGCCGGAGCGATCACCCTGTGGCTGGGCCTGGTCGGGAACGTCGGTCAGGTGCTCAACGGCGACGCCGGAAGTTCGGCTGCTCACGTACCCGACCGGTTGGCCGTGGTTCGCGTCGAGGCGGGGGAGTCGCTGCAAGACGTCGCTCACCGGGTGGCGCCCGACGCGCCGGCGCGCCAGGTTGCCGACCGCATCCGCGAACTCAACGACATGATCTCACCGACGCTGGTGGCGGGCCAAACGCTGATCGCCCCGGTCGGCTGACCGCCGCCCTCGCGGGGGCCGGCTGCATTCGCCGCGCAGGTGAGCGCACGGGTACGCTCGTGCTGCGGTACCTGGTGTTTGTCGGCACGGCGAAGGAGCGGCCATGCATTGCCCGTTCTGCCGGCATCCCGATTCCCGGGTGATCGACTCGAGGGAAACCGATGAAGGGCAGGCCATCCGGCGCCGCCGATCCTGCCCGGAGTGCGGGCGGCGTTTCACCACCGTCGAGACCGCGGTTCTCGCGGTGGTCAAGCGCAGCGGCGTCACCGAACCCTTCAGCAGGGAGAAGGTCATCAGCGGTGTCCGCCGGGCCTGCCAGGGCCGCCAGGTGGACGACGACGCGCTGAACCTGCTGGCTCAGCAGGTCGAGGACACCGTGCGCGCCGCGGGGTCCCCGGAGGTCGCAAGCCACGAGGTCGGGCTGGCCATCCTCGGCCCGCTGCGCGACCTCGACGAAGTGGCGTACCTGCGGTTCGCGTCGGTATACCGCTCCTTTGAGTCCGCGGACGATTTCGAGCGGGAGATCCAGGCGCTGCGCGAACACCGCCAAGTGACGACACCGAGCTGACAGCCCGGCCCAAGCCGCCCGGGCCTAGGCTCGGTTCCATGCCCACCGACTTGCATCCCGATCTCGAGGCACTGGCACCACTCCTGGGAACCTGGGCTGGCCAGGGTGCGGGCGAGTACCCGACGATCCAGCCCTTCGACTACCTCGAAGAAGTGGTCTTCTCTCACGTCGGAAAGCCGTTTCTGGCCTACGCGCAAAGGACCAAGGCGCCCGACGGCAAGCCGTTGCACGCCGAAACCGGATACCTTCGCGTGCCGCAGCCCGGTCACGTCGAGCTGGTGCTGGCGCATCCGAGCGGCATCACCGAAATCGAGGTCGGCACGTATTCGGCCGCCGGCGGCCAGATCGAAATCGAGCTGTCCACAACGGACGTCGGGCTCACCCCGACCGCCAAAGAGGTGACCGCGCTTGGCCGTTCCTTCCACATCGATGGCGACGAGCTGTCGTATTCGGTGCAGATGGGCGCGGTCGGGCAGCCCTTGCAGCACCATCTCGCCGCGGTGCTGCGCCGGCAGCGCTGAACCGGGCCCGGGGTCAGTTCAGGTGCGTCACACCGTCATTGACGACGCGCCCGGCCACCCCCACCCAGCCCTCGGCGTTCCACGTCGTCTCGATGACCGATCCCTTGCCCTGGGTGATGTGTAGGTCGCGGCTGAGGTAGTCGGTGATCCGCATCGCCGCCGAGCCGGTTGCCTCGTCTTCCGGCACACCGAGGTTGGCGGCAAACATGCGGGCGCGTACCGATCCTGCGGCCCGGTCGGTCCACGCCCACAGGTAGTGCGCCGTGTCGTCGGAAAAATCTCCCGGGTCGGCGGCGAGAAGGTCCTCGGCTGAACCGAATTCGTGCAGGGCGACCTCGGGAGCCCAGTCCGACCGTGCGCTGATGCCCGCGCTTTCCGCCCCATAGCTCACCTGCACGATGCCGGCCGTCACCTGCAGCGTGTTGATCGGCGTTCCGTTCTCGCGCAGCCACCACGCCGCGCCGACCGTCGGGTGCCCGGCGAACGCAATCTGGATCAGTGGGGTGTAAATGGTGGCGTGCGCCGTCGCTGATCCGGCAGCGGGAAGATCGACGAAAACCGTTTCGCTATAGCCCAATTGAGTTGCGAGCCGTTGCCGAGCCGCGGGCTCGACCTGGGCGGCATCCACGACACCGAGCGGATTGCCGAAATTCCCCTCCGGATCGGTGAACACCCGCAACACGGTGACGTCGATACCCATGGCCCGACTGTACGGCCCGTGGCGCGGCCGCGGGGTTCAGGTAGCGCTGCGCTCGTCGGATCCCATGGCGTTCAGCACGGCGACGCGGGTGGGGGCGGGGCCGGTGACGGCCTTCTCGCCGCCGCCGCTGCGGAGCAGCTCGCGCAGGGCGGCCTGGTCGTAGTCGGCGGGCGCGGTGGTGTCGATGAAGCGTTCGACCACGTCGATGAAGCGAGCCGGGTCGTCGTGGAAAGGGAAGTGGCCGGAGCCCTGGAAGATTTCCAGGCGGGAGCCGGGCATCGCGGCGTGCGCCATCCAGGCATGACGAACCGGGACGACCACATCCTTGGTGCCCCAGACGATCTGCACCGGAATGGCTTCGGTCAAATAGCACCGATCGAGCATGGTGACGATCTGCCCGCGCCAATCCACCACCGCCCGCAGCGTCCGGCTGAACGCCGCCGACGCCGTCGGCTCCGGCAGGTCGTCGAGGATCCGCAGGACGTTGGGCAGGTCGCGACCCAGGCCGGTCGATCCGATCGCCAGGCCCGCGATCCGTCCCGCCAGCTGCACCGCCGGCAGCACCAGGGGAAGCCGCAGCAAGGCCAGCGCCTCGCTGCCCATCGGCAACGAGGCCAACCGCAAGGCGACGTTGACATCCTTGGTGACGCCGCCGGCCGCGACCAGGATCAGCCGGTCGACCAAATGCGGGAACTGGTAGGCGAATTGCATGGCCACGCCGCCGCCCAGCGAATGGCCGACAACCGTGACCCGCTCGATGTCGAGCACGCTGAGCAGGTCGCGCATCCCGTTGGCATAGGCCGCGACCGAATAGTCGGCGCGTGGCTTGTCGGATCGCCCGTGGCCCAACAGGTCCGGGGCGATGACCGTGAACCGCTGGGCGAGGTTGGCCTGCACGGTGTTCCAGGTCGTCGAATTGTCACCGATGCCGTGGACCAGCAGGATTGGCGGCCCGTCACCGGCGATGCGGTAGGCCCGCTTGTAGCCGTGGATGGTGCGGAACTCCAGCCGCGGCGCGCTGACCTCCCGCACCGGGCGGAGAGTGCTCTTGCGCTTCCGCTCGGTCATGTCGCCACCTTTGGTGTCGGGCCGGGCTGAGGCCGGGCGGAAAGGTCAGGCCTGGTCGTCGTCGCCGCGCTTCTTCTCCGCCTCCTGGGCGAGGAATCGCTCAAACTCTGCACCAAGCTCGTCGCCGCTAGGCAGGTCCTCGTCGCGAGTTAGTAACGACCTGTTCTCCTGAGCGTCGATGAAGGCATCGTACTGGCGCTCGAGCGCGGTCACCACTTGAGCAACCTCCGCGCTCGCCTCGACCTGCTCGTCGATCTTGCTCCGGATCACCGCCGCGGCTTCGGTCAACGCCGTCAGCGGCAGCTCGAGCGACGCGATCTTGGCCACTTGCTCGAGCAACGCCTCTGCGGCCGCCGGGTAGTCGGTTTGCGTCAGGTAATGCGGCACATGCACGGTGTAGCCGACGACCTCGTGGCCGTGCTGTGCCATCCGATATTCCAGCAGATTCGACGCGCTGCCGGGGACCTGGATCTCCGAAATCCACGGCGTGAACTCGGCGATCAACTCGGGGTTGTTGGAGTGCGCGGTCATCGTGATGGGCCGCGTGTGCGGAACCGCCATCGGCACGGTGCCCAGGCCGATGGTCTGGCGAACGTTGAGACGCTCCGCCAGCAGGCGGACCGCGGTGATGAAGCGCTCCCACTTCAGGTCCGGTTCCATTCCGGCGAGTAGCAGAAACGGCGTGCCGATGGTGTCGCGCAACGCGTACAGGCTCAGCTCGGGGTCGTCGTAGTTCGTGAAGTGATCGGTCTTGAAGGTCATCAGCGGCCGCCGCGACCGGTAATCCAGCAATTCGTCGATGGCGAAGGACGCCACCAGCTCGGAGTCCAAGGCCGCTTTCAGATGCGACGAGGCCAGCCGGATCGCGTGACCGGCATCCGAAAATCCTTCCAACGCGTGCACCAGCACCGGGCCTCGCCCGTCCGACGTCGACAGCTGGGGCGCGGGCAACTCGAGCTCGTACATGCCGGCCTGTCCCGGCTGGTAGTGCTGCTCCTGCGGGTCCTGATCGTGAGCCATCGGAATCGCCTCCTCTCGGGGGGTTCTCCAGCGTGCCCTACCAGTGTCCCCCGAATCGATGGGCACCAATATCAAACAGCGATGTGAAGTTCGCGTTTAATCCACAAGTGAACATGGCGGGGGGTCGCTCGTGAGTTTTGCCGGCGAGCCGGGTGGCACGCGACGCGTCGAAATCTGCTCTCTGTGCAGGTGTCAGGCATGATGAAACCGATGCGCGTTCCGACCGTGATGCTGTGCCTGGTGGTCGCCGTGGCGACGTCACTGACGTCGTGCAAACGGCCGCCGGGCGATCATGCGTCGGCCCCTCCGGCGGCCCCGCCGCACAGCAGTGCGCCGGTGCAGCGGCTCGGTCAGCCCCAGCAAAAGGCGGTGGCGGGGCCGGTGGACCCGGACAAGCGGGTCGGCGCCATCTTCATCGACGGCGGTCCGCTGCACGTGTGCACGGGCTCGGTGGTGCATTCCGCGGGCGGCAACCTGATGATGACCGCGGCGCACTGCCTGGCCGGGGCCACCAAGATCACCTTCGTGCCGGGTTTCGTCGGCAACGCGCCCCCCGCGCCGGCCGACGTGTGGAAGGCCGATGCCGTCTACCTCGACCCCCGCTGGACCGCCAGCAAGGATCCCAACGCCGACTACGCGATCGCGCGGTTGAGTAACGACGCCGGGGGTTCGGTGGAGTCGCACGCCGGCCTGGCGCTGACGCTGGGCACGACGCCGCCGCCCGGTAGCCACGTCACCGTGATGGGCTATCCGGCCGGTGTGGGTGGCGCTCCCATCGGGTGTCAGGCGAGCACGTCGTTGACCGAGGCCGGATTTCCCTCGTTTCCGTGCGAGGGGCTGGTGGACGGCACCAGCGGTGCGCCCTGGGTCAGCGGTACCACGTTGACTGGGGTGATCGGTGGTTTCGAGCGCGGTGGGTGCGCCGCGAACGTGTCGTATTCGGCGCCGTTCGACGCGCAGACCGCGCAGCTGTTGGCCCGCGCCGATGCCGGCGGCCCCGGCGACCCGGTTCCCGGGGAGCTCGACGACAGCTGTTAGGCGCGGAACTGGTTGAGCGCGCGCACTTTGTTCATCACGTCGAGCGCGGCCACCTTGTAGGCCTCGGAGAACGTGGGGTAGTTGAAGACGGCGTCCACCAGGTACTCGACGGTGCCGCCGCAGCCCATGACGGCCTGCCCGATGTGCACCATCTCGGTGGCGCTGGTGCCGAAGATGTGCACGCCCAGCAGCTTGAGATCGTCGGTGGACACCAGCAGCTTGAGCATGCCGTAGGAGTCGCCGGCGATCTGGCCGCGGGCCAGTTCGCGGTACCTGGCCACGCCGACCTCGTAGGGGACCGCGTTCTTGGTCAGCTCGACCTCGGTGGCACCAACGTAGGAGACCTCGGGGATTGAGTAGATGCCGATCGGCTGCAGTTCGGTGATGCCGTCGGTCTGCTCCCCGAACGCGTGGTAGGCGGCCAGCCGGCCCTGTTCCATCGATGTCGCGGCCAGCGCGGGGAAGCCGATCACGTCGCCGACGGCGTAGATGTGCGGCACCTTGGTCTGGAAGAAGTCGTCGACGAAGATCCGGCCGCGGTTGTCGGCCTCCAGCTCGGCGTTGTGCAGGTCGAGGTGGTCGGTTTGGCCCTGCCGCCCGGCGGAATACATCACCGTCTCGGCGGGGATCTGCTTGCCGCTTGCCAGGGTGGTGACGGTGCCCGCCGAGCCGACGTCGACCGCGGTCACCTCCTCGCCGAACCGGAACGTCACCGCCAGGTCGCGCAGGTGGAACTTCAGCGCCTCGACCACCTCGGGGTCGCAGAAACCCAGCATGTCGCTCTGCTTCTCCACGACGGTGACCTTGGTGCCCAGCGCGGCAAACATGGAGGCGTATTCGATGCCGATCACCCCGGCGCCGACCACCACCATCGAGGTGGGCAGCGATTTGAGGTCGAGGATCCCGTCGGAATCGAGCACCCGCTCCTCGTCGAACTCGACGCCGGACGGCCGCGCCGGCCGGGTGCCGGTGGCGATGACGATGAATTTGCCGCTGACGGTTAACTTTTCGCGACGGGACGGGTCTTCGACCTCGATGGTGTGCGGGTCGACGAACCGGCCGTGGCCCAGCAACAGGTCGATGCGGTTGCGCATCAGCTGGCTGCGCACCACGTCGACCTCCTTGCCGATCACGTGCTGGGTGCGCGCCAGCAGGTCGGCCGGGGTGATCTTCTCCTTGACCCGATAGCTCGCGCCGTACAGTTCCCGTTGACTCATCCCGGTCAGGTAAAGGACGGCCTCGCGCAACGTCTTTGACGGGATGGTGCCGGTCTGGACGCACACCCCACCGAGCATCTGGCCGCGTTCGACGATTGCAACCGACTTGCCGAGCTTGGCCGAGGCGATGGCGGCCTTCTGGCCGCCGGGCCCCGAACCGATGACCACCATGTCGTACTCTTGCGCCGAACTCATGGGCTAACAGTAGATCAGCAGAACTCACAGTGCTGGGTTCATTCACAGGCCCGGGATTGCATCCGTTCTCCCGAGCGCCGGATGACGGTGCGGCCCGTCAGCGTGGTGCCCATGACGACGCATCGACCTGACTTCAAACTGAACCGGCCCGGCGCACTCATCGCCGCGCTGCCTGCCGTCCTCGGCTTCGTTCCCGAAAATTCATTGGTACTGGTGTCTTTGGATGGTGGCGACCTTGGAGCGGTGATGCGGGTCAACCTCTCCGACGAGCTCGCGGGGCGGGTCGGACACCTCGCGGAGGTCGCCGCCGCGGCCCGGCCCGACGCCGCGATCGCGGTGATCGTCGACGCGGAGGGGGCGCACTGCCCCTGCTGTAACGACGATCACCGGCTGGTGTGCGATGCGCTCGCAAAGTCGTTGTCCGAGCACGACATCGAGCTGTGGGCCGCACACGTGGTCGACCGGGTCGCCCTCGGTGGGCGCTGGCACTGCGTGGACGGTTGCGGCTCGAGCGGTCTCGTCGACGATCCGTCGGCGTCGCCGCTGGCGGCCGCGGCGGTGCTCGACGGCAGGCGGCTGTACGCGCGGCGCGCCGACCTGCAGGCCGTCATCGCGATCGAGGACACGGCGCGCAGCGCCAAATTGACCGCGGTGATCGACCGGCAGGAGACCAGGCGCCGGACCGCGCACCGCGCGGATCCGGCCCGCTGCGCCCGCGCCGACGTGAAGCACGCGATGGCGGCCGCATCCCGTGTCGCCGCCGGCGATGCGCTGACCGCAGGCCAGCTGGCGAAGCTGGGCTGCGCACTCGTCGACGCGCAGGTGCGCGACATCCTCTACGCCCTGGCGGTCGGTGAGCGTGCCGACGAGGCGGAGTCCTTGTGGGCGCTGCTGGCTCGCACCCTGCCCCCGCCCTGGCGGGTGGAGACGCTGGTGCTGCTCGCGTTCAGCGCCTACGTCCGCGGCGACGGACCGCTGGCCGGGATATCGCTGGAGGCCGCGCTGCGCTGCGAGCCCGGGCATCGAATGGCGGGCATGCTGGACACGGCGTTGCAGTCCGGCCTGCGGCCCGAGGACATCCGGGAACTGGCGCTTACCGGCTACCGGCTGGCCAAAGAGCTCGGCGTGCGGTTGCCGCCGCGACGGCCGTTCGGGCGCCGGGCGTGCTAGCCCTTACGTCAGACTTTCTCGACCTTGACGGCGTGCGCCATCTCGTGCGGCAGGGTGACGTTCTCGTGGCCCGGGATGACGATGGTGACCCCGGCGGGCCCGGTCTCGACGGTCACCCGGGCGTTGGGGACGACGCCGGCGTCCTTCAGGCGGGTGATCAGGTCGATGTCACCTTGCACGTGTTCGGTCAGCTGGCGGACGACCACGGCCACCGGCGAACCGGGCGGCAACTCGGTCAGCCGGACGAGGTTGGCGTCGTCGGCGCCGGACTCGGGGCCGACGCCCAGGTCCAACAGCCCCGGGATCGGGTTACCGAACGGGGAGGTGGTCGGGTGGTTGAGCACCTTCACCAGCCGCCGTTCGACGTCCTCGCTCATCACGTGCTCCCACCGGCATGCCTCGGCGTGCACTTCCTCCCAGGGCACCCCGATGACGTCGACGAGCAATCGCTCGGCGAGACGGTGCTTGCGCATGACGGAGATGGCCAGCGCCCGGCCCTTGTCGGTGAGCTCCAGGTGGCGGTCGCCGGCGACATGGAGCAGCCCGTCGCGCTCCATGCGGGATACGGTCTGGCTGACTGTCGGCCCGCTCTGGTCGAGGCGTTCCGCGATGCGCGCACGCAGCGGGGTCACGCCCTCTTCTTCGAGGTCGTAGATGGTCCGCAAGTACATCTCGGTGGTGTCAACCAGGTCGTTCATTCAGCACCTTCCATCGACGCCGAGTCTACTTGGCCAGCTGCGCGAATGGGTGTAACGCTGCCCCGACAAGCAGTATGCCCGCCGCGTGCGCGGCGGGCATACCGTCTGCTACCTAGCTGGGGGGTCTTAGCTTGCGTACGACCGTAGCCGGTCGGCGCGCTCGCCGTGGCGGAGTTTGGACATTACATCCCGCTCGATCTGCCGGACCCGCTCGCGGGAGAGGCCGAACAGCTTGCCGATCTGATCGAGGGTGCGCGGCTGGCCGTCGTCCAGGCCGAAGCGCAGCCGGATCACCTGGTGCTCGCGCTCGTCGAGAGTGGCGAGCACGCTGCGGATGTCGGTGTGCAGCAGCTCGGCGATCACCGCGTTCTCGGCGGACATCGCCTCGGCGTCCTCGATGAAATCGCCCAGCGGGGCCTCTTCTTCGGAGCCGACCGGCATGTCCAGGCTTACCGGGTCGCGGCTGTGCTCGAGCAGGTCGTTGATCTTCTCGACCGGGATTCCGGACTCGGCCGCGAGTTCCTCGTCGGTGGCCTCGCGTCCCAGGTTCTGGTGCATCTCCCGCTTGATTCGCGCCAGCTTGTTGACCTGCTCGACCAGATGCACCGGCAGCCGGATGGTGCGGCTCTGGTCGGCCATGCCACGGGTGATGGCCTGACGAATCCACCATGTGGCATAGGTGGAGAACTTGAATCCCTTTGTGTAGTCGAACTTCTCCATCGCGCGGATCAAGCCCAGGTTGCCCTCCTGGATGAGGTCCAGCAGCGGCATACCGCGACCCGTGTAGCGCTTGGCCAGCGACACCACCAGGCGCAGGTTGGCTTCCAGCAGGTGACGGCGCGCGGCCTGTCCATCGCGCGCGACGGCCTCGAGGTCACGCCGGCGGTTCTCGCCGAGGCGCTTGCGAGTTTCGAGCAGATGCTCGGCGTAGAGCCCGGCCTCGATGCGCTTGGCCAGTTCAACCTCGCCCGCAGCGTTCAGCAGCGCCGTCTTACCGATGCCATTGAGATACACGCGCACGAGGTCCGCGGCGGGGCTTTGAGCATCCAGATCGCCGTCAAATCTGCTCGTGCTGGCGTTCGCCATAGCGACCTCCCGTTCGGCTTGTACTGTCATCGAGTTCAACGACAGATCAGCTCTGAGAGTTCCCGGCGTTTTGTGATCTCACACGTCTTGACGTGCGGGAATGTGCCGTCGACCTGAGAATGTCCTGAGAAGTGCGGACTATTCCCAGCCCTGCGGTCCGGTGGGCCAGCTCGAGGGGGGATGCCGGGGCGGTTCGATCGCCGGCCGCTCGGCGCTCGGGAAGAGCGGCGTGCGCCGCCGGGCATCGTCGAACCGCCGCGGTTCGTCGGGGCTGCGCGGTGGCCGGTCGTTGGCGATCAGGACCGCCATCCATGGCAACGGGATCGACACGGCCACGATCGCCAGTGAGATCAGACCGTTGTGCCACGCGCCGTACGCCAGCGCGGCCAGGATGAGCGCCGGGATCCGGAACCCCATCAGCGTCAAGTATTTCCGGACCCGCGCGCGGTGCTGCTCTTCGTAGGAGGGTGCTGCGGCGGTGATGAGCACCGGCCGGCCCTCATCGTCGAACCCCAGATCGGATTCGCGCTTCATTTCTCCACTCTCCCACACCTGACCAATTCCGGCAGAAGCGAGTTACGGGGCACAATGTCAGGTATGGAGACCCAGACGATCGAACGCACCGAGACCGACGAACGCGTCGACGACGGGACGGGCAGCGATACGCCGAAGTACTTCCACTACGTCAAGAAGGACAAGATCGCCGAGAGTGCGGTCATGGGCAGCCACGTGGTGGCGTTGTGCGGGGAGGTCTTTCCCGTCACCAAGGCGGCCAAGCCGGGCTCGCCGGTCTGCCCCGATTGCAAGCAGATCTACGACCGGATGAAGAAGGGCTAGGTCGGCCGCGACGGCTCGGCCGTCAGCGTCGCGGTGTCGGCGGGCGCCGGCTCCGGTGCCGAAGCCGCCGGCCGCTTGAGCGCCGTCACCCGGGATTCCAGCCACTTGCGCAGCCGGTGGGCGTGAGTCTTCGGCGCCGGGAATTCCTCTTGGATCGCCGCGTTGAGTTCGGCGCCGAGCATGACCGCGAAACCGCCGAAGAACGCAAAAAGCAGGAACGCTATCGGTGTGGCCAGCGCGCCGTAGGTGTAGCCGGTGCTGGTGATCCACCGCAGGTAGATCCGAAGGCCCAGCGTCGCGACCAGGAAGACCGCCGTAGCGAGCACGGCGCCGAAGATCAGCCGGTGCGTCGGCAGGGGCTCGGGTAGTGCCACCCGGTACAGGATGACCACCCCGACCAGCAGGCCCAGGATCAGCGCCGGGTAATACCCGTAGCGCAGGACGTTGGCCAGGCTGTCCGGGATGTGTTCGCTCAACTTGCGCGGCCCCACCACCAGTACCGGCGCGGCGACCACCACGAACACCAGCATCACCACGTAGAGGAACAGGGCGAAGAGCCGCTGCCGCACGGGGTGCCGCAGCGGGGTCTGGTCGTGCGCCTCCACCACTGCGTCGACGTAGGCCGAGATCGCCGACGATCCCGCCCACATCGAGATCAGGAAGCCGACCGAAACCACCTCGCCACGCGCGTTGGCGGTGACGTCACGGATGGTCGGCTCGATGATCTCGTTGACGACGCTGGGCGAGAAGAAACTGCGGATCGCGGAGATGATGCTCTTCTCGACCGCCGTCAACGTGTCGGGCCCGAACAGCGGCGCCACGTACGCCAGGCTTCCCAGGATCCCCAGGAGCAGTGGTGGTAGCGACAGCGCCGACCAGAAACCCGCCTGCGCGGACTCGGAAAAGATGGAATCGTCCCAGCTTTTCCAGAGAGTCCTCAGACTGAGTCGCCTGATGTGATGGCGGGACGGTTTTGCGACTTGATCGCTCATACCCGTCCAGCATTACCGAAGACTGCCCCACAAGCCCACATTGGCCGTGGGTGAGTTGAGCCAAACTAGCTTCCGCTGACCTCCAGGACGGCGGCAAGCTCGGTCAATTTCGCCTCGTGCTCGTTGGCGTGATGCTGGCAGAAGAGAAGCTCAGCTCCGGAAGGCAGCTTGGCGCGGACTCGAGCGGCGGCACCGCAGCGATCGCAGCGGTCCGCACGGGTTAGCTCGGGACTGGTCAGAGTTGCATTCATGGCTTCTCCGTTCTTGCTTTCATTCACTCTCTCAGACGTATGGGGTTTTCGCGTTGTTCCCTGATCGTTATCGGGTGTGTCGTTTCTCACGGCCTGTAAACGTTTCGTTTCCGACGCATCTCTAATGTGTTCATCCATGACTTCCGCTCCTGACCTGCTGGTACATCTGTGTGGGGTCGACGAGTGGGCCCGTGCCCGCGCGTGCGGTGAGCTCCACGCGTCCGGCGGCCAGTTCATCCATCTCTCGACGCCGGAACAGGTTCACCTGCCGGCGAACCGGCTCTACCGGGGCCGCGATGACTTGGTGCTACTGCACATCGATCCGGCGCGGCTGCACTCCGAAGTGCGTTGGGAGCCAGGAGCTGCAACGGATCCGGAGTCGATGCTGTTCCCGCATCTGTACGGTCCGCTGCCCACGGATGCTGTGATCAGAGTCACGGCCTACCGCCCGGGCCCCGACGGAACCTTCCCGCCGGTCGCGGGATCCACGTAGGCGTCGGCCTCGATCTCGACCAACAGCTCGGGCGCTATCAGCGCGGACACCTCCACCATGGTGGCCGCGGGACGGATGACGCCGAAGACCTCCGCGTGCACCGCCGCTACCTCGCGCCAGCGGGAGATGTCGGTGACATAGATCCGGGTGCGGACCACGTCGGTAAGCGCCGCTCCCGCCTGCCGCAGTGCAATCTCGATCCGGCGCAAGGCATCTCGGGCCTGGGCCGCGATGTCGCCAGCGGGTCCCGCGCCTGTCGTTCCGGCTACCGACACGTGCGGGCCGACCCGCACCGCGCGCGAATAGCCGACGGCCGCTTCGAACTCGGAGCCGGATGACACCACTGTGCGGCTGGCTGACATGGGAGTCACCGTACGACGGCCACGCCGGCGGCGCGACGCATTTTCTGGGGGCGCTGAGCGTCCTTGCGCGGCAACGGGTCCGGCGAGGACGCTCGGGGTTACTAGTCGAGGTAGTCGCGCAAGACCTGGGAACGGCTGGGGTGGCGCAACTTTGACATCGTCTTGGACTCGATCTGGCGGATGCGCTCGCGGGTGACGCCGTAGACCTGGCCGATCTCGTCGAGGGTGCGCGGCTGGCCGTCGGTGAGGCCGAAGCGCAGCCGTACTACGCCGGCTTCGCGCTCCGACAGCGTCTCCAGCACCGACTGCAACTGGTCTTGCAGCAGGGTGAACGACACCGCGTCGACGGCCACCACGGCCTCGCTGTCCTCGATGAAGTCACCCAGCTGGCTGTCGCCCTCGTCGCCGATGGTCTGGTCCAGCGAGATCGGCTCACGGGCGTATTGCTGGATCTCCAGCACCTTTTCGGGCGTGATGTCCATTTCCTTGGCCAGCTCTTCAGGCGTGGGCTCGCGGCCCAGGTCCTGCAGCAGCTCGCGCTGGATGCGGCCCAGCTTGTTGATCACCTCGACCATGTGCACCGGGATGCGGATGGTGCGGGCCTGGTCGGCCATGGCGCGGGTGATGGCCTGCCGGATCCACCACGTCGCGTAGGTGGAGAACTTGTAGCCCTTGGTGTAGTCGAACTTCTCGACCGCACGGATCAGGCCCAGGTTGCCTTCCTGAATGAGGTCCAGGAACGCCATCCCGCGGCCGGTGTACCGCTTGGCCAGCGACACCACGAGGCGTAGGTTGGCTTCCAGCAGATGGTTTTTCGCGCGGTCGCCGTCGCGGCAGATCCACATCATGTCGCGACGCTGAGCGGCCGGCAGCTTGTCGCCGCGCTCGGCCATCTCGGCCATCAGCTGCGTGGCGTACAGGCCGGCTTCGATCCGCTTCGCCAGCTCGACCTCTTCCTCGGCGTTGAGCAGCGCGACCTTGCCGATCTGCTTGAGGTACGCGCGAACCGAGTCCGCGGATGCGGTGAGTTCGGCGTCCTTGCGCGCCTGACGCAGCGCCTCGGACTCGTCTTCGTCCCAGACGAAATCGCCGGAGGCTTTGTCCTTTTCGGAGGGCTCGGCGATTTCCTCGTCCTCGTCGGCGGGAGCCGCGACGGCCACGACGGGCGGGGTGGTTGCCTCTTCCTCGCTGTCGTCGGTGTCGGGCGGGTCGACTTCGGCGTCCTCGCCGTCGGCCGCGACGTCGTCTTCCTCCAGGTCGTCGAGGCTCAGGTCGGCGGCGTCGATCTCGAGGTCTTCGCCGGGCTCGGCGTCGAGCTCCGCGTCGTCGAGATCTTCGACGGCCTCCAGGTCGACCTCGGCCTCCGCCGGCGCACCCTTGGCCGCTTTGGTCCCGCGGCCCGATGGTGCCTTGGCGGCGCGGGTCTTCTTGGTGTCGGCGGCGGAGCCGGCCTCGGCCGCGCTTGCCGGCGCCTTGGCGGCGCGTTTCGCGGGAGCGGCGGACCCATTAGCGGCCTTGGCCGCCGAGCGCTTGGCGGGGGAGGACGGAGACTTGGTGGCGGTCCGTTTCACCGGCGCATCGGTTGCCGGGCTGGCCTTGGTCGGTGCCACTTACACCCCTTCGTTTGGGCTCACCTTCGGTGGGTAATGGGCATGGTTAACCGAAAGTGTCTGCTATGTCGATGTCGGCGTTGGATCAGCGTGGGTGTTTGCACGCTAACGTTCGGGCGGTCGCCGATGACCATTGTAACGACAGTGAGCGGCCGAACGGCTCTGCCGGGCGAAAATCAGTGCGTCACGTCCGAGGTGGAGGCCATGGCCGCGCCGACGATTCCGGCGGTGTTGAGCAGGGCAGCCGCCACCACCGGGGTGCGATTTTCGAGCAGCGGTAGCCACTTGTCGGCCTTGCGGCTGATGCCGCCCCCCGCGATGAACAGGTCCGGCCACACCGCGTTCTCGATGGCCACCAGCACCCGGGTGACCTGCTTGGCCCACCTTTCGAAGCTCCAACCGTTCTTCTCTTTGACCGACGACGCCGCGCGCTGCTCGGCCTCTTTGCCGCCGACCTCGAGATGCCCGAACTCGGTGTTGGGTATCAGGACGCCGTTGTGGATGACCGCGGAGCCGATTCCCGTGCCGAACGTCAGCAACACCACCAGACCCGACTGATTTCTGCCCGCGCCGTAGTGCTCCTCGGCCAGCCCCGCGGCGTCGGCATCGTTGAGCACCGTGACGTCCTGGCCGTCCAACTCCGCGCTGATGATGTCGCGCGCGTTACAGCCGATCCACGATTTGTCGACGTTGGCCGCCGTCTGGGCGACACCGTGGGTGACGACCCCGGGATAGGTCACCCCGAGTGGACCGGTCCAGCCGAACGCGTTGACCACCTCGGCGATGGTCTTGGCAACCGCCGGCGGCGTTGCCGGCTGCGGGGTGAGCAGCTTGATCCGCTCGCCGATCAGCTGCCCGGTGTCCATGTCGACGATGCCGCCCTTGATGCCGCTGCCGCCGACGTCGATGCCGAATCCCCGACGCTGTGGGGTGCCGACGGCGGCGCCGGTGCCGGGCGTATCCGTGGTCGAGTCCGTGCTGGTCATCGAAGCTCCTGGACGTGGCTGAGGCTGTCCGCCCACCTTAGCCCGGCGCCGGTGCGGCTACGGGGCATCTGCGGGGCCGTGCCGCCTGTGATGCGATAGACGGGTGACCCGAGGAGATGACGAGCCCGCCCGGCTGCGCACGGTGGCCGAATCGCTGGCCACGGAGGCCGCCGCGTTCGTGCGGCGCCGCCGCGCCGAGGTCTTCGGCGAGGCCGCGGCGGCCTCGCAACTTCCGGGCAACGGCGCGGTGCGGTCGAAGAGCACCCCCACCGATCCGGTGACCGTCGTCGACACGGAGACCGAACGCCTGTTGCGGGACCGGCTGGCCGAATTGCGGCCCGGTGACCCGATTCTCGGCGAGGAGGGCGGCGGCCCGGCCGACCCGGCGGGGACCCCCGCGGGCGCGGTGACGTGGGTGCTCGATCCCATCGACGGCACGGTGAACTTCGTCTACGGCATCCCGGCGTACGCGGTGTCGGTCGGCGTGCAAGTCGACGGCGTGTCGGTCGCGGGCGCGGTCGCCGACGTCGTCGCCGGCCGGGTGTACTCGGCCGCGACCGGCCTGGGCGCGCATGTCATCGACGATCAGGGGGTGCGGACGCTGCGGTGCGCCGCGGTCGACGATTTGTCGATGGCGCTGCTGGGCACCGGGTTCGGGTACTCACGGCAGCGACGGGCGACGCAGGCGGCGCTGTTGGCGCGGCTGCTGCCGGTGGTTCGCGACGTCCGCCGGATCGGTTCGGCGGCGCTGGATCTGTGCATGGTCGCGGCGGGCCGGCTCGACGCGTTCTACGAGCACGGCCTGCAGCCGTGGGATTGCGCCGCCGGCGCGCTGATCGCCGCCGAGGCGGGGGCGCGGGTTTCGTTGCCGGCGAACGACATTGAGGGCGCCGGCCTGGTGCTGGCCGCCGCGCCGGGAATCGCCGACGAGCTGCTGGCCGCCCTGGACGAAATCGACGGCCTCGACCCGATTCTCGATTGACGCCGCCGTCAGCAGCTGCTGGCGTGAATCTTCGTGAGCAGCGCGGGGTCTGACGGCTCGGTGGCCCCGGGACGCAGCGTGGCCAACACGGCATCGATGTCGTCGTTGTGGGCCAGCGCGGTGAAGTCCGTACCCAACGCCAGGTCGACGGAGTCGTCGGCGCGGCTGTCGTTGAACAGCTCCATGCACGGCGCCACCAACCAGACCGCTGCCGCGGTGGCCTGCCCCGCCGTCCCGAACCGGATCTGGCCCTGGCAGGTCAGCCGCGTGCCGGCATACAGAGGATCGTTAGCGGCCGTCGGCTGGGCAAACCCGAGGTCTTTGAGGGCGCCTGAGACGTCGCCGGCCTGCCCGCCACGGCCGCTGGCGTTGAGCACGCGGACCTTGGTGTCGCTGAGTTTGGCGGGTGTGACGTCCATCATCGCGCTTCGCGACACCTGCTCACCGAGCTGAGCCGGCGCCCCGGACCCGGCCCCTTTCGGCGGCGGGTTGCACACCGCGACCTCGTGCACCTTCGCCGGCCGGGTCAGTGCGATCGTCCACACCACGGCCGTCACCACCACCAGGAAAACGACGACGACGATGGCGGGGCGGGGATTGCGTCGCCGGAAGGGCCGGCCGTGCTTGTCGAAGGCGGTACCCTCGGTGATTTGTGCGACCACAGGTGCACTCTAGTCACACCCTAAACGCACTGTTCAAAGGCGAACGCAAGGGCAAAGATGGGTGTGTGACGTAAATCACACATAACCGGGCGGCCATCCGGGCACGAATCATTTGGTGGATGCGTTCGACGCTGGTACAAAGCGATGCCTGAGACACGAGGCATGAAGAGGCAATAGGGCAGGGGAAACGAATATGCCTACCGACTACGACGCTCCACGGCGTACCGAGACCGACGACGTCTCGGAAGACTCGCTGGAGGAGCTCAAAGCGCGACGCAACGAGGCGGCTTCGGCCGTGGTGGACGTCGACGAATCCGAAACCGCTGAGTCTTTCGAGCTGCCCGGCGCCGATCTGTCCGGGGAAGAACTGTCAGTTCGCGTCATTCCGAAGCAGGCCGACGAATTCACCTGCTCGAGCTGTTTCCTGGTGCAACACCGCAGCCGGTTGGCCAGCGAGAAGAACGGCCTGATGATCTGTACCGACTGCGCGGCCTGACCGGGCTTCGGGATCAGCTGCGCAATGCCGAAAGCACCCGCTCGGGGTGGCGGCAACTCACCAGCCAGTACGGCGTCGGGTCGTCCGGGTCATCGAGGACGACCAGGATCATCGGCCCGATCCATGCCCGATGCAACACGAAAGCGGCCGGGTCGAGTTGGCGGCCCAGGGCCGCGGACTTGGCCGACGGGGCGACCGCAGCGGACCGGGCGATCACGGTGACCGGCAGGTGCGCCTCGCCGGCCCACAGTTCGACCCCGCCAGGGACGTTCGGGTCGGCGGTCACCCGGATCTCGACGCGGCCCAGCCACAGCAGGGCTCCGGCCGCCACCGCGAAGAGCGTTGCGTACGGCAACCAGGAAGGCCGGGGGGCGACACCCATGTTGACTTCGAAAGCGATCAGCCCCGCCAGCCCGAAGGCCAGCGGCCACCACCACCATGGCACCCACAGTCGTTCGCGATATCGCACACTGTGCGGCGCGACGCGCGTACCGGACACGCAGTCAAGGGTAATCTGTGGCCCCGTGTCGACCAGTCTCGCCATCGTCCGTCTTGATCCCGAGCTTCCTCTGCCCACGCGCGCCCACCAAGGCGACGCCGGGGTGGACCTCTACAGCGCGGAAGACCTCAAGCTGGAACCCGGGCGACGCGCCCTGGTCCGCACGGGCGTGGCCGTGGCGATCCCGTTCGGGATGGTCGGGTTGGTGCATCCCCGTTCGGGATTGGCGTCGCGCGTGGGGCTTTCGATCGTCAACAGTCCGGGAACCATCGACGCGGGCTATCGCGGCGAGATCAAGGTCGCGCTGATCAACCTCGACCCCACCGAGCCCATCGTGGTGCACCGCGGCGACCGCATCGCCCAGTTGCTCGTGCAGCGGGTCGAGCTGGTAGAGCTGGTCGAGGTGTCGTCGTTCGACGAGGCCGGCCTCGCCGACACATCCCGTGGCGACGGTGGCCACGGTTCCTCCGGCGGACATGCGAGTTTGTGATGGCACTCAACAGACGTTCCAGCAACGACGACAGCGACGAGTCGGTGGACGCAGTCGCCGATCCGATCGACGAAGAGTTCGACGAAGAACTCGACGGCCCGTTCGACATCGACGATTTCGAGGACCCGTCGGTCGCGGAGCTCGCGCGCCTGGACCTGGGCTCGGTGCTCATTCCGATGCCGGAGGCCGGCCAGCTGCAGGTCGAACTGACCGAGACCGGCGTTCCGAGCGCCGTGTGGGTCGTCACGCCCAACGGCCGCTTCACCATCGCGGCCTACGCGGCGCCGAAGACGGGCGGCCTGTGGCGCGAAGTGGCCAGTGAACTCGCGGATTCGCTGCGCAAGGACTCGGCCAAAGTCAGCATCAAGGACGGCCCCTGGGGTCGCGAAGTGGTCGGCTCCGCCTCCGGTGCGGTGCGCTTCATCGGAGTCGACGGCTACCGGTGGATGATCCGCTGCGTCATCAACGGCCCCCACGAGACCATGGAAGCCCTCGAGCAGGAGGCGCGAGCGGCGTTGGCGGACACCGTGGTTCGCCGCGGTGACACACCGCTTCCGGTGCGCACGCCGTTGACCGTGCAGCTGCCCGAGCCGATGGCGCAGCAATTGCGGGAAGCCGCGGCCACCCAGCAGGCCCAGGAGGCGGAGGCGCAACAGGCCCAACAAGGCGAGGAGCAGGAGGGGTCCAACCAGCCGGCGGCGCGCCGCAGCGTCGACGGTTCGGCCATGCAGCAGCTGCGCACCACCTCCGGGGGCTGAACCAAAGCCGCTAGCTCAGCTCGGCGAGGGCGGCCAGGCATGCCGCGCCCAGCGCGGCGGGGTCCGAGCCGATCTGGTCGAGCGTCACCGTCCGCAGCGCGGCCCGCGGCGCGGCGGCGACCCACTCCACACCGACCTGGAGTGGGTGGATGGGATCGTCGACGGCGGATGCGACAGCCAGTGGCACGGCCAGCCGGGCCAGCTCGGCGTGGTCGGGCGCCACATGGCCGGCGGCTTCGTCCATGGCGTCGGGCAGTTGTGGCCACTGGGCGCGCCACGACCGCGCCAGCTCGTCGGCCAGCCACGGCGGGCTGGACGCCCGCATCTGGTTGGTCGTCGCCTCCAGTCCGTCGGCACGGAGCTGCGATGCCGTGTGCCGCGCCGCGAGTGCCGCGGGCGCCGTTTCGGGTTCCCCGGCCCAGGCCGGCAGCGCGGCCAGGACGGCCACCGCCCTGTCCGGGTGCGCCAGTGCCCAGGCGACCGCCACCGCCGCGCCGATCGAGACGCCGCCGACGGCGATCGGGCCCGTGCGCGCGACGGCATCCAAAGCGGACAGGTAGCCGTCGATCAACCGATCCGGGTTGGGCGGCGGGGTCACCAGCAGGGCACCGGCCTCGCGCAACGGGCCCGAAAAAGCCCGGCGAACGTAGTCGTCGTCGGACCCCGTGCCGGGCAGCAAGACGGTCGTGACACCCCGCAGATCGACAGTCATCCCCTGATATTGCCCCGGCGTTCAGTTGTGCCCAACAGCGGTGTTTGAGTCGGTTGGCGCGCGGGAACCAACAGGTCTACGGTGTCCGTTGGCATAAATGGAAGCGCCAAGGCTTATCGGCATTGTCAGGAGGGGCCATGGGGGCCCAGGGATATCTGCGCCGGCTCACCCGCCGCTTGACGGAGGCTCCGGAGCAACGCGACTCGGAGGAGTTGTCCGACGAGGTCGCACTCACCGGCGCGCAACGAGTCATCGATTGCGAGCGTGGCCAAGAGGTCACCATGGTCGGCACGCTGCGCAGCGTGGAATGTAACGGCAAGGCCTGTGCGGGCGGTGTCCGCGCCGAGCTGTTCGACGGCAGCGACACCGTCACTTTGGTCTGGTTGGGCCAGCGCCGGATACCCGGCATCGACTCGGGCCGCAAGCTGCGGGTGCGGGGCCGGCTGGGCAAGCTGGAGAACGGCACCAAGGCCATCTACAACCCGCACTACGAAATTCAGCGGTGACTCGACCCGCCGATCGGGGGTCGAGTCCGGGACCGCATGAGTCGGGCTCGCCCGAACCCGCGAGCGCCAGCCGCATCACACCGGAACGTCTGCTGGGGCAGGTGGGTGGCGTCAGCGGTGTCATCTATTCGTCGCTGCCCGTTGTGATCTTCGTCATTGCTTCGAGCGTGTCCGGCTTGCTCGTGGCGATCGGGTCCGCGCTGGCCGTCGCCGCGCTGGTGTTGGTATGGCGGTTGATCCGGCGCGAATCGCCGCAGCCGGCATTCTCGGGCTTCTTCGGCGTCGCCATCTGCGCGCTCATCGCCTACATCGTGGGGGAGTCCAAGGGTTACTTCCTGCTGGGCATCTGGATGTCATTGGCGTGGGCGGTGGTGTTCGCCGTGTCGGTCGTCATCCGACGGCCTCTGGTCGGCTACGCGTGGAGCTGGGCCAGCGGGCGTGGTCGCGGATGGCGCGACGTGCCCCGGGCCGTCTACGCGTTCGACATCGCCTCGGTCTGCTGGGTGCTGGTGTTCGCCGCCCGGTTCGTCGTCCAGGGCCTGCTTTATGACGCCGACCAGACCGGTTGGCTGGCGGTCGCGAGGATCGCGATGGGGTGGCCACTGACCGTGGCGGCCGCGCTGGCGACGTACGCGGCGATCAAAGCGGTGCAGCGCGCCCTGCCGGCGGTCGGTGACACCGACGTCCAGGTCGACGCCGATCCCGTCCGCGACTAGCCCTCGAGCGGCGGGCCGTCCGGCAGCAGGAGCTTGCGCAGGTCCTCTTCGACCTCCGCGACCGCGACGAAGAGCAGCTCGTCGCCGCCCTCCAGCGGCTCATCCGCCTCGGGCACGATCACGCGCGGGCCGCGCAGGATCGTCACCAGCGAGGCGTCCCGGGGCAGTTGCAGGCGGCGCACCGGCTTGCCGCCCCAGGGCGTGTCGTCGGGCAGGGTGATCTCGACGAGGTTGGCCTGCCCCCGACGGAATTCCATGAGCCGCACCAGATCACCGACGGCGACGGCCTCTTCGATGAGCGACGCGAGCATGCGCGGCGTGGACACCGCGACATCCACGCCCCAGGCGTCGGTGAACAACCACTCGTTGCGGGGATCGTTGACCCGGGCCACGACCCGCGGCACCGCGAATTCGGTCTTCGCCAGCAAGCTGAGCACGACGTTGGCCTTGTCGTCGCCAGTCGCGGCCACCACGACGTCGAAGTCCTGTAGGTGCACCGATTCCAGCAGGCTCAGCTCGCAGGCATCGCCGAGCCGCCAGTGGGCGGCGGGGATGGCGTCGACGTCGACGTGATCGGGGTTGCGCTCGATGAGCGTCACGTCGTGGCCGTTGCCGATGAGTTCGCGACTGACGGAGCGGCCGACCGCGCCGGCCCCGGCGACAGCTACCTTCATGGTCGCCGCTCCTTAAACCCGGCTGCGCCGGCTTCTTCGTCGTCGGCGGTCTTCATATTCGCCGCTCCTTAACCGAGGTCTTCACTGGGTGGCATGGCCGCGATGGCGATGGCCTCGGCCGCGCGGCCGGAGATCGCGGCGACGTAGACCTGATCGCCGGCCTGGATGACCGTCTTCGGTTCCGGCAAGACGCCGGCACCGAACCGGATCAGGAACGCGACGCGGGCGCCGGTGGCCTGCTCGAGATCGGTGACCCGGTGCCCGATCCACTCCTCGTGCAGGACGACCTCGGCGACGACCACGGTGCCGGTCGGGTCCCGCCATTTCGCGGTCTCGGTGTCGCGGAGCAGCGCGTTGAGCAGGCGGTCGGTGGTCCAGGGCACGGTGGCGATGGTCGGGATGCCGAGGCGTTCGTAGACCTCGGCGCGCTTGGCGTCGTAGATCCGGGCGACGACGCGCTTGACGCCGAAGGTCTCCCGGGCCAGCCGCGCCGAGATGATGTTGGAGTTATCCCCGGATGACACGGCGGCGAATGCGTCGGCCTCCTCGATGCCGGCCCGCAGCAATACGTCCCGGTCAAACCCCTGCCCCAACACCCGCTCCCCGGCGTACTCGGGGCTGAGCCGGTTGAAGGCGGTGCTGTCGCGGTCGATGACCGCGACATCGTGGCCGATCCGCGATAACCCGTCGGCCACCGAGGAACCGACGCGGCCGCAGCCCATCACCACTACTCGCACTTTCCGATCCTCTCGGCTGCGTCCTGCGTCCCCGATCGGCAACCGACGTCGGCCAGCCGATTTCGGGTCGGCAAACATTCTCGAATACGAAGCTACCGCCAAACCCTTGTGGGCTTACTCTTGGCTCTCGTGTCCAAACTTTCAACCGCAGCGCGTCGGTTGCTAATTGGCCGGCCGTTTCGCAGCGACCGGCTGAGTCACACCCTGCTGCCCAAGCGGATCGCCTTGCCGGTGTTCGCCTCCGACGCGTTGTCCTCGGTGGCGTACGCGCCCGAAGAGGTCTTCCTGATGCTCTCGGTGGCCGGCCTGTCCGCGTACGCGTTGACGCCCTGGATCGGCCTCGCCGTGGCCGCGGTGATGCTGGTCGTGGTGGCCAGCTACCGGCAGAACGTGCACGCCTACCCGTCGGGCGGGGGCGACTTCGAGGTGGTCACCACCAACCTCGGTGACACCGCCGGCCTGGTGGTGGCCAGCGCTCTGATGGTGGATTACGTTCTCACCGTTGCCGTTTCGACGGCGTCGGCGATGTCTAACATCGGCTCCGCCATCCCGCTGGTGGCTCAGCACAAGGTGTGGTTCTGCGTGGCGGCCATCCTGCTGGTGATGGCGCTGAACCTGCGCGGAATCCGGGAGTCCGGGCTGGCGTTCGCCATTCCGACCTATGCGTTCATCGTCGGCGTCTTCATCATGATCGGCTGGGGCCTGGTCCGGATCTTCGTGCTGGGCAACCCGCTGCGCGCGGAGTCGGCCGGCTTCCAGATGCACGCCGAGCACGGCCAGGTCGTCGGCTTCGCGCTGGCATTCCTGGTGGCGCGGTCCTTCTCCTCGGGCTGCGCGGCGCTGACCGGTGTGGAGGCCATCAGCAACGGCGTTCCGGCCTTCGAGAAGCCCAAGTCGCGCAACGCGGCGACGACGCTGCTGATGCTGGGGGCGATCGCGGTGGCCCTGCTGATGGGCATCATCGTGTTGGCCCAGCAGATCCGCGTTCAGCTGGTCGAGGATCCCGCCACACAACTGGCCGGCGCCCCGCCGGGCTACTACCAGAAGACCCTGGTCACCCAGCTGGCGGAAACGGTGTTCGGCAGCTTCCACATCGGCTTCCTGCTGATCGCCACGGTGACCGCGCTCATCCTGGTGCTGGCGGCCAACACCGCGTTCAACGGGTTCCCGGTGCTCGGCTCGGTGCTGGCGCAGCACAGTTACCTGCCGCGCCAGCTGCACACCCGCGGGGACCGGTTGGCGTTCTCCAACGGAATCCTGTTCCTGTCCGGCGCCGCGCTGCTGGCCATCATCGCGTTCCGCGCCGAGGTCACCGCCCTGATCCAGCTGTACATCGTCGGGGTGTTCATTTCGTTCACCCTGAGCCAGATCGGCATGGTGCGGCACTGGACCCGATTGCTGCGCACCGAGACCGACCCGCGTGCGCGCCGCAAGATGATGCGCTCCCGGGTCGTCAACACGGTCGGATTGCTCTCCACCGGCGCGGTTTTGTTGGTCGTCCTGGTGACGAAGTTCGTCGCCGGCGCGTGGATCGCGCTGTTCGCGATGGGTTTGCTGTTCGGGATGATGAAGATGATCCACCGGCACTACGGCACCGTCACCCGGGAACTGGAGGAGCAGGCCGCCGCCCAGCACGACGTGGTGTTGCCCAGCCGCAATCACGCGCTGGTGCTGGTATCCAAGCTGCATCTGCCGACGCTGCGCGCGCTGGCCTACGCCCGGGCGACCCGCCCCGACGCCCTCGAGGCGGTCACCGTCAGCGTGGACGACGGGGAAACCCGCGAGTTGGTGCACCAGTGGGAGGAAAGCGACATCAGTGTGCCGCTCAAGGTCATCGCCTCGCCGTACCGCGAAATCACCCGCCCCATACTGGATTACGTCAAGCGGGTCAGCAAGGAATCGCCGCGCACCGTCGTCACCGTGTTCATCCCCGAGTACGTGGTGGGCCATTGGTGGGAGCAGGTGCTGCACAACCAAAGCGCGCTGCGGCTCAAGGGCCGGCTGTTGTTCATGCCCAACGTAATGGTGACTTCCGTTCCGTGGCAACTGAATTCGTCGGAGCGGCTGCAGACGCTGGAGCACCACGTGGCTCCGGGGGACACTCGTCGGGGAATCTTCGATTGACCCGCGAATCCCCCCGCGCACCCGCGGCGGTGCTGCCCCCGCACGAGGAGCTCACGTTGGTCACCGGCGCCCCGGCCAACGGCGGCAGCTGCGTGGCGCACCACGAGGGGCGCGTGGTGTTCGTCCGTTACGCGTTGCCGGGTGAGCGGGTGCGGGTGCGGGTCACCGCCGACCGTGGATCTTATTGGCACGCCGAGGTTGTCGAGGTGCTCGAGCCGTCGGCCGACCGCGTCGAGTCGCTGTGTCCCATCGCCGGGGTGGACGGTGCCGGGTGCTGTGACCTCGCGTTCGTCGCCCCGGAGGCGGCCCGCGCGATCAAGGCGCAAGTGGTGGTCAATCAGCTGGAGCGGCTGGGCGGACACCGCTGGAATGGCGAGGCGGAACCGCTGTCGGACTCCGGGCCGACGGGTTGGCGCACCCGGGTCCGGCTCGACGTGGGCGCCGACCGCCGCGCCGGGTTTCACCGGTATCACAGCGACGAGCTGGTGACCGACCTGCGCTGCGCGCAGTTGCCGGCCGGCATGCTCGACGGAATCGCCGAATCCGACTGGCCGCCGGCCGCCCAGCTGCACGTCGTCGTGGACGACGACGGTGCGCGCCACGTGGTGCGCACGCTGCGGCAGGGCAGGAAGACCGCGACCAAGGTCGTCGAGGGCAGCTACGAGGCGGTGCAGCGCGTCGACGGCCGCAGCTGGCAGATCCCGGTGACGGCCTTCTGGCAGGCGCACCGCGGCGCGGCGACGGTGTACAGCCGCCTGGTCGCCGACTGGGCCCAGCCCGGCACCGGCGCGACCGCGTGGGACCTGTACGGCGGCGCCGGCGTTTTCGCCGCGGCGCTCGGCGCGGCGGTCGGGGAGTCCGGTCGGGTGCTGAGCGTCGACACCTCGCGCGCGGCCACGCGCGCCGCCCGGGCCGCGCTGGGCGACCTGCCGCAGGTGCACGTCGTCACCGACTCGGTGCGGCGGGTGCTCAACGCGCAACGATCCGGCGCCGATGTGGCGGTGCTGGATCCGCCGCGCGCGGGGGCCGGGCGCGAAATCGTCGATCTACTGGCCGCCGCCGGCGTCCCGCGGATAGTGCACATCGGTTGCGAGGCAGCATCTTTCGCCCGCGACATCGGGCTCTACCTCGGCCGCGGCTATGCCGTCGAGAAGATCAAGGTGTTCGACGCGTTCCCGCTGACTCATCACACCGAATGCGTCGCGCTGCTGACCGCTGGCAATTAGAAGAAGGGCGCCGCAGCCGATAGACTCCATCGCGGTGTGCCGGGAAGTCTGGTCGGCGATGTCCCTGTCGACCAACCGAAAGGCACGAGTGCCTACCGACAAAGCGCCGTCGCGTCTGCGGGTGCCGCGATCGTGAACGATGGTCTGCGGTTCGCGCTCATCATCTTGTTCTCCAGTGCGGTAGGTCTGGTCGCTGTCTTGGCGAACCGCCTGACAGAGCGGGTCAAGGTCCCCGTTCCACTGCTCGTGCTCGTCGGGACGGCAGCGGTGGTGCACTCCGTGCCCGCGGTGCAACCACCGTCCGAGCGGATCGTGCAACAGGTAATCACCATCGCCCTGGTGCTGGTGCTGTTCGACGGCGGAATGCATATCGGGCCTTCTCGTTTCCGCGCGGCGGTGGCCCCCATCCTGTCGGCCGGCGTCGTGGGCACCGCCCTCACCGCCGCCGGCGCAGCCTTGGTCCTGCACTACGCATGCGGAATCAGCTGGTTCCCCGCGGTGCTCGTCGCAACCGCCGTAGCCCCCACCGATCCGGCCGTGGTGTTTTCTGTCCTGGGCAAACGCGAGATCAGAGGCCGCAGCAGCACCATCTTGGAGGGCGAGTCAGGCGCCAACGATCCTGTGGGCATCTCGTTGATGTCCGGCCTGATCGCTGCCGGCGGCCTCAGCGCGGCCGGATTCGCCAGCGTCGGAACTCAATTCGCTCTGCAGATGGCGATCGGCCTGGGCGTCGGGGTGATCGGCGGCCGCGCCTTGCTCGTCTTCATGCGCCGCGTGGCGCTGCCGAGCGAAGGTCTCTATCCGCTACGAACGCTGGCATCCATCCTGATGCTGTACGGCATCGCCACGCTTGCACACGGATCGGGATTTCTGGCGGTGTTCGTCGCCGGCATCGTGATCGGCGACGCTCGCGCGCCCTACAAGCCGGAGATCAAGCGATTCCACGCCGCCTTGGCCGGTCTGGCCGAGATCGTCGCGTTTGCCATTTTGGGTTTGACCGTCGACCTCAACGTGCTTACCCATCCCGATGTCTGGATTCCCGGGCTCGTCCTCGGTGTGGCCCTAACATTGGTGATTCGCCCGTTGGCGGTGGGTTCCTGCCTGGTTCCAGTCCGACTGCAGCGAAACGAACGCGTCTTCATCCTGTTCGCCGGCCTCAAAGGGGCGGTGCCGATCCTGCTCGGCGAGTTGCTGCGCGCCGCGCACATTCCCAACGCCGAACGCCTCTACGGCATCGTCGTCGTCGTCGTGATCTTCTCGGTTCTGGTGCAAGGCAGCTCGGTGCCCGGCGTCGCAAGACTGCTGGAACTGCCCATGCGCACCGTGCAGACCCAGCCATGGGAGATAGGTGTGCGGCTCGCGGACGAACCGGAGGGGGTCCATCGCTTCAGCGTTGCCGCGGGCTCTGCCGCCGAGGGGTGCACGGTCGAGGGGCTCAGTGACCGTGTCGGCGACATCTGGGTGAGCATCGTGGTCCGCACCACCGGCCTGGTGCCGGTGCGGGGCGACACCGAACTTCAGACCGGTGACGAGGTCGTCGTGCTGGCGGATCCCGAGCTGCGCGACACCCTGGCCGAGCTTTTCGGGCCCTCGTAGTCCGGCCCTCGTAGTCCGGCGACATCAGGCTCCCTGCTGTTCCGGCGCTCGCTGCGTAGACTATCGGGATGCTGGAACAGATCCGCGGGCCCGCTGATCTGCAACACCTGTCCCAACAGCAGCTGCGCGAACTGGCCGCCGAGATCCGCCAGTTCCTGATCCACAAGGTCGCTGCGACCGGGGGACACCTCGGGCCCAACCTCGGCGTCGTCGAACTGACGCTGGCGCTGCACCGGGTGTTCGACTCGCCGCATGATCCGATCGTCTTCGACACCGGTCACCAGGCATACGTCCACAAGATGCTGACCGGGCGCTCGCAGGACTTCGAAAGCCTGCGCAAAAAGGGCGGGCTGTCGGGCTATCCCTCGCGCGCGGAGAGCGAACACGACTGGGTCGAGTCCAGCCACGCCAGCGCGGCGCTGTCGTACGCCGACGGCCTGGCCAAGGCGTTCGAGCTGACCGGCCACCGCAACCGGCACGTGGTCGCCGTGGTCGGCGACGGCGCGCTCACCGGCGGCATGTGCTGGGAGGCGCTGAACAACATCGCGGCGTCGAAGCGGCCGGTGATCATCGTGGTCAACGACAACGGCCGCAGTTATGCGCCGACGATCGGCGGCGTCGCCGACCATCTGGCCACCCTGCGGCTGCAGCCGGCCTACGAGCACGCCCTGGAGAGGGGCCGCGAGGCGGTGCGCTCGATGCCGTTCTTCGGCGAGCTCGCCTACCGGTTCATGCACAGCGTCAAGGCCGGCATCAAGGACTCCCTGTCACCGCAGCTGCTGTTCACCGACCTCGGGTTGAAGTACGTGGGACCGGTCGATGGCCACGACGAACGCGCGGTGGAGATGGCGCTGCGCCACGCGCGGGGCTTCGGCCGGCCGGTGATCGTGCACGTCGTCACCCGCAAGGGCATGGGTTTCGGCCCGGCGGAGGACGACGAAGCCGAGCAGATGCATTCCTGCGGCGTCATCGATCCGGTCACCGGGCAGGCCACCAAAGTCGCCGGTCCCGGTTGGACCGCCACCTTCTCCGACGCGCTGATCGGCTACGCCAGGAAGCGCCGCGACATCGTGGCCATCACCGCGGCGATGCCCGGTCCGACCGGCCTGAGCGCCTTCGGGCAACAGTTCCCGGATCGCTTGTTCGACGTCGGAATCGCCGAGCAGCACGCGCTGACGTCGGCCGCAGGGCTGGCGATGGGCGGCATGCACCCGGTGGTGGCCATCTATTCGACGTTCCTCAACCGGGCCTTCGACCAGATCATGATGGACGTGGCGCTGCACAAGCTGCCCGTCACCATGGTGCTCGACCGGGCCGGGATCACGGGTTCGGACGGCGCCAGCCACAACGGCATGTGGGACATGTCGATGCTGGGCATCGTTCCCGGCATGCGGGTGGCCGCGCCCCGGGACGCCACCCGGTTGCGCGAGGAACTCGGCGAGGCGCTCGACGTCAACGACGGGCCGACGGCGCTTCGGTTCCCCAAAGGCGATGTGGGAGAAGACATTCCGGCCCTCGAGCGGCGCGCGGGTGTCGACGTGCTCGCCGTCCCGGCCGCCGGGCTGAACCACGACGTGCTGCTGGTGGGTGTCGGCGCGTTCGTCCCGATGGCGCTCGAGGTCGCCAAGCGGCTACACAACCAGGGGATCGGCGTTACGGTGATCGACCCGCGTTGGGTGCTGCCGGTGTCCGAGGGCGTGATCGAGCTCGCCGGGCAGCACAAGCTGGTCGTCACGTGCGAGGACAACGGCGTCAACGGCGGCGTGGGGTCGGCGGTATCGGCGGCCCTGCGGCGCGCGGAGATCGACGTGCCGTGCCGCGACGTCGGCCTGCCGCAGCGGTTCTACGAGCACGCCTCGCGGGGTGAGCTGCTGGCCGACCTGGGGCTTACGGATCAGGACGTGGCCCGCCGCATCACCGGATGGGTGGCCGCGCTGGGTAACGCCGTCACCGAAGCGGAGATCCGCGAGCACCTCGACTAGCGGCGATCGGGAGCGCGGCGGAGCCGGGCGAACCGGGTCGCCGCTATCGGGACTAGTCGCTTTCGGCCTCCGGCTCGTCGGGCGGTTGCAGCGCCCGGGCCAGAGCGGGATCCACCAATTCGCGCTGCCAGCGCCGGGCCTGCCCGGCCCGCAGAAACGTCTCGACGGCCTCGAAAGGGTCGGGGGCGGGCTCCCAGTCCCAGCACAGCCGTCGCACCAGGTCGGGCGAGACCAGGTTCTCGGTGGGGACGTGCACCTGCTCGGACACCTCCGACAACGCCGCCCGCGCCGCCTCCAGCCGTGCGGCCGCCTCCGGTTTGCGCCTGCTCCACCGCGCCGCCGGCGGGGGCCCGTTTGGCGGTTCGGCATCGACGGGCGGGTTCTTGGTTTGCCGGGCCGACTCCAGCGCCCCCAACCACGTGGCGGCGCTGCGACGTTGATTGCGCCCACCGAACACCGGCAAGGCGGTGAGGTCCTCGATGGTCTTCGGGTCGGCGATGGCGGCCTCGATGATGGCCGAGTCCGGCAGGATGCGTCGCGGTGCGATGTCGCGGCGCTCGGCGATGCGGTCGCGCGTCAGCCACAGCTCGCGGACGGCGGCCAGGGCGCGCTGGTCGCGCACCCGATGGATTCCCGACGTCCGCCGCCACCGGTCCCGCCGTGTGGCCGCGCTGGGCTCCCTGGCACCTGCCACCCGTAGGAAATCGAATTCCTCTGCGGCCCAACCGGTTTTGCCTTGATCGGCCAGCACATCGGCGATCGCGGCGCGCAGCTCGATGAGCAGTTCCACATCCAGCGCCGCGTAATTGAGCCATTCGGCGGGCAGCGGGCGTTTGGACCAATCGGCCGCCCCGTGCCCCTTGGCCAACCCGGAACCGAGCAGCCGCTCCACCATGGTCGCCAGGTTCACCCGTTCGAAGCCGGCCAGCCGCCCGGCGAGCTCGGTGTCGTACAGCGCGGGGGGCCGCAAGCCGACCTCCGCGAGGCAGGGCAGGTCCTGGTCGGCTGAATGCAGGATCCATTCGTCTTCGCTGAGCACCTCGGCGACGGGCCGCAGGGCCTCGAGCGGCTCGGCGCCGTGACTGACGGGGTCGATGAGCACGGTGCCTGCGCCGGCCCGCCGGATCTGAATCAGGTAGGCCCGGTTGGAGTACCGGAAACCCGAGGCCCGCTCGGCGTCCACCGCAAACGGTCCGCGACCACGGTCGAGCAGCTCCGCCGCCTCCTGGATCTGGCGGACGGTCACCGAGAGGTCCGGGATCCCTTCGGCCGGGTGCAGCAGGGGCGTGGGCGCGGATTCGGTGTCGTCGGGCGCCGTGCTGCCGGCCCCATGGGCCGCCGGTTCGCACATGTCAGGCGCGTGACCGCGAGCTCAGATCGGTTACGCCGGTCGGCGGGAGACCCGCCGCGTGTTCCAGTACCTCGCAGAAGGCCTCGACATGGACGCCGACTTGCGGCGTGGTCGCCGTCCACGACGCCCGCAGCTCCAACTGGTGGGCGCGCGGGGGTCCCGAAATGTCGCCGTAGCGCACCGAGGTGGTGGCGGTGACCGTGCCGCCGAGGGCGGTGACCTGCTCCATCCGCGACTCGAGCGCGTCGACCAGCCAACTCCACGCCACCTCCGGGAGCAGGGGGTCGACGGCCTCGCTGGGGTCCAGGTCGGCCTGGATGTAGGCGACCAGGCGGATGGTGCCGTCCCACGCGTCGGCGCCTTCCGGGTCGTACAGCAGGATCAGGCGACCGAAGGCGTCGCCGTCGGATCGCTCGGGGACGATTTCGCGGTCGGGATGCTTGACCTCGGCCCCCAGCGCGTAGCTGTAGGGCGCCAGTCGTTGCGGCGGGCGGATGGGGCCCAGCTCGATTTCCGGGCGGACGGTGACGCCGTTCATCGCCGCTACCGCCTCGCGGAATGGCTCCGGTTCAGCTGAGGTCACTTGGCGCCGCTCCTGTTCATCCCGGCCACTCTGCGTCGTCGCGGCCCGGGTCATCTGTGCCGCTCCTCCACATCGCTGCCGTCCCCCGCAAGCGGGAGGTGCCCCCACTGCGTCGTCGCGGCGCGGGTCACAGGGTCCGACGGTAGCGCTATCGGGCGACACGCGGAACCAGGCGCGCCGACCGCTACCAACCCGTTACCCGACCTCAACGGCCGGTATCTCCCCTGCTCAGGAGCCATTTCCGCCGGTAAATCGGGCCGGCCGCTTCTCGCGGTGCGCCGCGAGCCCTTCCTGCACGTCGGGGCCGCTGAAGCTGAGGAATTCCAGGCCGAGCGAGGTCTCGAAGGTGGGCGCGAACATGCGGTACCAGGAGTTGAGGCTGTGCTTGGTCCAGCGGATGGCGTCCTGTGCGCCGCGGGCCAGATCCTCGGCGATCCGCGTCGCCGTGGACAGCACGTCATCGTCGTCGACGCAGGTGGACACCAGCCCGATGCGCTCGGCTTCCTCACCGAGCAGCGTCTCGCAGGTGAGCAGGTAGTACTTGGCCTTGGCCATGCCGACCAGCAGCGGCCAGCAGATCGCTGCGTGGTCGCCCGCGGCCACGCCCAGCTTGGTGTGCCCGTCGATGAGTTTCGCGGTGCGGCCCGCCACCGAGACGTCGGCGAGCAGGGCCACCACCAGGCCCGCCCCGACGGCCGGGCCGCGGATGGCCGAGACGACCGGCTTGTCGAAGTTGACCATGTTGAGCACCAGGTCGCGCGCTTCCCGCATGATGCGCATCCGGCCCTCGTAGTCGCCGATGGTTTCGGCGATCAGGTCGAAGCTGCCGCCGGAGGAGAAGGCCTTGCCCTCGCCGCGGACCAGCACGACGCGCACGTCGGGGTCGCGGGCGATCGCCGGCCAGATGTCGGCCAGGTCCCGGTGCATCTGCGGCCCGACCGAATTGAGGCCGGGGGCGTCGAGAACCAGCGTCAGGATGCCTTCGAGACCGGTTGCGTCGCCGACCTCGCAGCGCAGGCTGGGGAACTCGTCGTAATTCACGGGCGGGTGGCTGACTGGCACGGTCGTCGATATTACGCAGCAGCGCCCTCGTGGCAGCATTGAGGACAATGAGTACTCGCCGCGACCTCCCCGAGTCGCCGTATCTGGCCGCCGTCACCGGTGGCAAACCCGGCCGGATCCCGGTGTGGTTCATGCGGCAGGCGGGTCGTTCGCTGCCCGAATACCGGGCGCTGCGGGCCCAGACCGACATGTTGTCGGCCTGCTTCGACGCCGAGCTGGTCTGCGAGATCACCCTGCAGCCGGTGCGCCGGCACGACGTCGACGCGGCGATATTGTTCTCCGACATCGTGGTGCCGCTGCTCGGCGCGGGCGTCGACCTGGACATCGTCGCGGGTGTGGGGCCGGTGATCGCGTCACCGGTGCGCACCGCGGCTGACGTCGATGCGATGAAACCCCTTGACCGCCAACGGATTCAGCCGGTGTCCGACGCTGTCACGCTGCTGGTGGCCGCGCTCGGCAGCGTCCCGCTGATCGGGTTCGCCGGCGCGCCGTTCACCCTGGCGTCTTATCTGATCGAGGGCGGCCCCAGCCGTCACCACGCCCGCACCAAGGCGATGATGCTGGCCGAACCGGATTGCTGGCATGCGCTGATGGAAAAGCTGACCGACATCACCGTGGGCTTCCTGCGGGCGCAGCTGGAGGCCGGGGTGGACGCCATTCAGGTGTTCGACTCGTGGGCGGGCGCGCTGTCGCTCGCCGACTACCGCACCTACGTGCAACCGCACAGCGCCCGGGTTTTCGGCGCGCTGGCCGACTATGGCGTGCCGATGACGCACTTCGGGGTCGGCACCGCCGAACTGCTGGGGGCCATGTCAACGGTAGGCACGACGGTGGTGGGCGTGGACTGGCGGACCTCGCTCACCGACGCGGCCACCCGGGTGGCACCGGGTAACGCGCTGCAGGGCAACCTCGATCCGGTGGTGTTGCTAGCGGGCTGGCCGGCCGTCGAACGGGCTGCCCGGGCCGTGGTCGACGATGGGCGCCGCGCCGTCGACGCGGGAGTGACCGGTCACGTGTTCAACCTCGGCCACGGCGTGCTGCCTGAGACCGACCCCGGTGTGCTGACCGATCTGGTGTCACTGGTCCACTCCCTATGAGTTCGTATTGCGTTGTCGGGGGCGGTATTTCGGGTCTGACGGCGGCATACCGGCTGCGCACGGCGGTGGGTGACGACGCGGCCATCACCCTGTTCGATCCCGGGGACCGGGTGGGCGGGATCTTGCGCACCGAGCAGGTCGGCGGGCAGACCATGGACCTGGGTGCCGAGGCGTTCATCCTGCGCCGGCCCGAGATGCCCGCGCTGCTGGCCGAGCTGGGCCTGTCGGGGCGCCAGCTGGTGTCCACCGGCGCCCGGCCGTTGATCTACAGCCAGCAGACGCTGCACCCGTTGCCCACCGGCACGGTGGTCGGGATTCCGTCGTCGGCCGCCTCCGTGGCGGGGTTGGTCGACGAAGCGACCGTCGCGCGCATCGAAGCCGAACCCGGGCGTCCTTTCAGCTGGCGACCCGGCAGCGATCCCGCGACCGCCGAACTGGTGGGCGAGCGGTTCGGCGATCAGGTCGTGGCGCGGTCGGTGGATCCGCTGCTGAGCGGGGTGTACGCCGGTTCGGCGGCCACCATCGGGCTGCGCGCGGCGGCCCCCGGCGTCGCGGCCGCCTTGGACCGCGGGGCCACCAGCCTGACGGACGCGGTCCGGCAGGCGCTGCCGCCGGTGAACGGCGCACCCGTGTTCGGGGCGCTGGACGGCGGGTACCAGGTGCTGCTCGACGCGCTCGTCGAGCGCGGCCGGCCGCACCGGGTCCGGGCCGCGGTGCAACGGCTCGAACCGGCCGGCCCCGGGTGGTCGGTGCTGGATGACACCGGCGCCCGATGGCACGCCGACGCGGTGATCCTGGCCGTCCCGGCCCCGCGGGTGGCGCGCCTGCTCGCCGATGTCGCCCCCACGAGCGCCGCTGCCGCGGGCCGGATCACCAGCGCGTCGTCGGTGGTGGTGGCGCTGGCGGTGCCGGGCGACACGCCGTTCCCGCGGTGTTCCGGCGTGCTGGTCGCCACCGGCGAGCCGTTGCGGAGCAAGGCGATTACGCTTTCGTCGCGCAAATGGGGCGCCCGCGGGGACACCCAGCTGCTTCGGCTGTCGGTCGGGCGCTGCGGCGACGACGTGGCTGTCAGCATCTCGGACGACGAACTGCTGGGCTGGGCGTTGAGCGACCTGGTCGACGTGTTCGACCTGGCCGTGGACCCCGTCGATGCCCGCGTGCAGCGCTGGATCGAGGCCATGCCGCAGTACGGACCCGGCCACGCCGAACTGGCGGCCGAGATCCGCGCGGGTCTGCCCCCGACGCTCGCCGTGGCCGGCAGCTACCTCGACGGCATCGGCGTGCCGGCATGCATCGGGGCGGCCGGCCGCGCGATCGAGGCCCTCGACGTGGAAGTGGCACGATAGGTTCCATGGCCAAGCTCGACTACGACACCCTCAACGCGACGATCCGCTACCTGATGTTCTCGGTCTTCTCCGTGCGGCCGGGCGAGCTCGGAGAAGAGCGCGATGCCGTCATCGATGACGCGTCGCGGTTTTTCAAGCAGCAGGAGGAGCGCGGGGTCGTGGTGCGCGGCCTCTACGACGTGGCGGGTCTGCGGGCCGACGCCGACTTCATGATCTGGACCCACGCCGAAACCATCGAGGCGCTGCAGGCCACCTATGCCGACTTCCGGCGCACCACCGCGCTGGGACGGGCCTGCTCGCCGGTGTGGAGCAGCGTGGCGCTGCACCGGCCGGCCGAGTTCAACAAGAGCCACGTCCCCGCATTCTTGGCCGGTGAGGAGCCCGGCAACTACATCTGCGTGTATCCGTTCGTGCGGTCCTACGAGTGGTACCTACTGCCCGACGAGGAGCGGCGCCGCATGCTCGCCGAACACGGCATGGCCGCCCGCGAGTACAAGGACGTTCGCGCCAACACGGTGCCGGCGTTCGCGCTCGGTGACTACGAATGGATCCTGGCCTTCGAGGCCCCCGAACTGCACCGCATCGTCGACTTGATGCGCGAGCTGCGCGCCACCGACGCCCGCCGGCACACCCGCGAGGAGACGCCGTTCTTCACCGGCCCGCGCGTGCCGGTCGAGCAGTTGGTGAACGCGCTGCCGTGACAACCGCACCGTCCGACCCCACCGACCCGGCCCGTTTCGAGGAGATGTACCGCGACGAGCGGACGTCGCACGGACTGCCGGCCGCCACGCCGTGGGACATCGGCGGCCCGCAGCCGGTGGTTCAGCGACTGGTCGCCCTGGGCGCGATCAAAGGTGAGGTGCTCGACCCGGGCACCGGCCCGGGCCACCACGCGATCTACTACGCGTCAAAGGGGTATGCGGCCACCGGCATCGACGGGTCGGCAGCCGCGCTGGCGCGGGCCCGCGAAAACGCCCGCAGGGCAGGGGTTTCGGTCAACTTCGAGCTGGCCGACGCCACCAAGCTCGAAGGCATGGAAGGCCGGTTCGACACCGTCGTCGACTGCGCCTTCTACCACACCTTCAGCACCGATCCCGAGCTGCAGAGGTCCTACGTGCAGGCCCTGCACCGGGCCACCAAGCCCGGTGCGCGGCTGTACATGTTCGAGTTCGGCGAGCACAACGTCAACGGATTCAAGATGCTGCGGACGTTGTCCGATCGGGCTTTTCGCGACGTGCTTCCCCTCGGCGGCTGGGAGATCACCTACCTCGGCCCGACGACCTACCTGGTCAACATGAGCGTCGAGCAGATCGAGATGATGGCCGCGCGCAATCCCGACATGGCCGATCAGGTCCATGAATTGCTGGAACAGTTCCGCTTGATGGAACCCTGGCTGGTGAACGGCCGGGTGCACGCCCCATTCTGGGAAGTGCACGCCACCCGGGTGGACTAGCCCCACCCGCCTTATCGCAACTGGTCAAGTGTCGCGAAACGCAGGAGTAGCTACTCGCCCTTAGGCACCAGGCGCAGCGAGATGGAGTTGATGCAGTAGCGCTGATCGGTCGGGGTGGGGTAGCCCTCGCCGGCGAAGACGTGGCCCAGGTGGCTGTGGCAGTTCGCGCACAGCACCTCGGTGCGCGTCGTGCCCATCGAGTGGTCGGGCCGCAGGATCACCGCATCGGAGTTCGTGGGGTCGAAGAACGACGGCCAGCCGCAATGCGACTCGAACTTCTCTGTGCTGCGGAACAATTCGGCCCCGCAGGCGCGGCACTGGTAGACACCTTCGGTCTTGGTGTCGGTGTACTCACCGGTGAAGGGCCGCTCGGTGCCCGCCTGGCGCAACACGTGAAACTCTTCGGGCGTGAGCTTCTGGCGCCACTCGGCATCGGTCAGCTGGAGCTTGGGATTCATGCATCCACGCTAGCGCGCCGACGCCCGGTCGTCAGCCAGGCCGGATCGATGCCCTCGTCCAGCCGGTTCTCGGCCTTCGCGTCCAGATACCGGAACAGCAGCACCGTAAACACCACGATGAGCAACAGCGACCAGCCGTAGGTGATCTTCAGATAGTGCAAGGCGCGGCCGTACCTCATCCACCGGTAGATCAGCCAGTCGTCCAGCGCCAAGAAGCCGTAGATCCCGAGCCACGCCGGCCAGTTGCGGATCAGCGAGTTGGGCAACACCACGGTCATCAGGAACGGGAACAGCATCATCGAGTAGTAGCCCTGGGCCAGCGACAGGACCAGCCACGACCACAGCAACAGCACGCCCGACGAGCTGGTGAACCAGAACAGTGGGTCGCGGGTGCGGTAGTAGCGATAGAGCAGCCACATCGCGCCGATCGCAATGACGGTGAACAGCAGCCGCAGGAACACGATCAGCCACGTGGGCAGGCCGAAGTAGACGCCGTTGCCCTCGATCGAGCTGTTGAAGTAGTCACGCGTGCCAAGGATGTACGGCACCGTCTTGGTGACGAAGTCCATCGGATCGCTGACCAGAGGCCACGCCGCCAGGTTGACCACGACGGGTACGACGATCGCGGGAACCAGCGCCCGCCACTGGCGGTTCAGCAGCGGCAACAACAGCAGCGGCCCGAGCAACGGTTTGAGCGTCAGCGTCAGCCCGATCGCGACGCCGGCCCACCACTGACGGCTGACGCGGCCGTCGAGCAGCCAGCGCAGGAACAGCATCTCCGCCAGCAGCACGCAGCCGTTGATGTTGGTGAACACCAGAGTGCTGGTGACGCTTTCGGTGCAGAACATGGCCAGCAGCAAGGCGGGCGCGGCCACCGACGACAGGGCGAATTTGAACATCCGCAGCAGGAGGTACCAGGCCAGCAGGATCGCGACGGTGTTGATCAAAACGAACAGATACCGCGACGGCGTGAAGGACAGGTACCCGAACGGCGCCATCAGCAGCGTGCCGCCGGGCGGGTACAGGTAGTGCGGGTCGACGTAGTCGAAGTGCTCGTTGTAGATGTCCCAGCCGCGCCGGAAGTTCAGCACCGCCCGGTAGACCGGCTTGAAGTCGTCGGTGATGTTGCCGTTGAGGGTGAGGATGATGCTGCGGTGCAGCACCGACATAATCGCCAGGGGCCACAACGCGGACCGCACGATGGTCGCCGCGCTCGGGGGGCCGCTGCGTGAACGAAAGGCGGCCAGGATCCAATCGCGAGAGCCGGCTCGGCTCGATTCAGCTGCCGTCACCAGCGCACCGTACACCGGCAGCTGGCCGGAAAATCAGGCGGGACAGTACGTGTCGGTGCCGGGCAATTTGCCGCTGTTGACGTAGCCGATCAGCGGGGGGACGGCGCAGCTCGAGTAGATGCTGGCGCCGTGTCCGATGCCCTGCCACATCACCCGCTTGCTGGCCGCGTTGGCGTTGATGACGGTGGCCGCCGTCGCCGCGACCCCTTCGGTGCCGACGATCGGGTCGTTCTGTACACCCAGCAACAGGACGTCGACCTTCAACGATTTCGGCGGTGCCGGTGGCGAGCCGGTGGGCCAGTGCACGCATTTGACCATGTTGAGCGCCGCGACGGTGCCGAACTGGGGGTACAGCTTGGCCCACGCCACGACCAGTTCGCGCACGCGGTCCGGGGTGGGGCGGTTGACGGCGTCGCTGCAGGTGTTGACGAACTGGCCGTCGGAGTCCTCGGTGGCGTCGGCGTGGTTGATCAGGTTGGTCAGCTGATTGGTGTCGCCGGATCGGGCGGACGCCAGAGCGTTGGCCAGGCCGGTGGTGGCGTTGACGCGGCCGCCCGAGGGAAAGCCCAGCGCGACGGTGATGGCGCTCGCCAGCTGGGCCACCGACGCCCCGGCGGGTCCCTTGCCGGCGCGGGCGTCGGCCAGCAACCCGCTGACGGCGCCCTTGGGGTCGGGGCCCAGCGCGCAGTTCACCGCGAGGCACTGGGCGGCGAACGCATCGAGCGCGGCCTGCTGGCCCTTGGCCTGTTGCTCGGCGGCGGCTTCGGCGCTGGCGCCCAACGCAACTGGCGAGTCGAGTATCAGCCGGGCGACCTTGTCGGGGCGCGCCGCGGCATAGGCCAGCGCCACCTGCGCGCCGTTGCCGATCCCGACCAGCGCGACCGCCGGCACGTCCCACAGCGACCGCAGTCGCTCGATGTCCGAGGCGGCGTGGGCGTTGTCGTAGGCGGACGCGCCGGGCGCGATGGCGTCGGTGCAGTTGGTGGTGGCGTTGTTCGCGACGTCCGACAGGTTGGCGACGGGGTCGTCCCCGGTCTGGAACTGCGCCTGATCGCGCATGATCTGCCGGTCGGAGGTGTCCCGGCAGTCGATCGGGTTCGACATGCCCATGCCGCGACGGTCGACGGCGACGATCGGGTGGGTCTGCAGCACGTCGGCGCCGCCCCGGGACAGCCAGACCGGCAACTGCGCCGAAGACGGCAGGTCCGAGCCGGTGGTGAAGACCAGCGGGCCCGCGTCGCGCGGCGTCTGGTTCGAGCGGGCGCGGACCACGCCCACGCTCACGGTGCCGGTTCCGCCGCCGTTCGGGTCCAGGTCGGCGTCGTAGTTCGCGCAATCCAGCTGGACCCCGGCCGCGGGCGGCACCGCGGCGTCACCGAACACCCGCGACGTGCAGTCGTGCCACGGCAGGTCGTTCTTGGGGGCGGCGAGCGGCGGCGGGCCGCTGGGGGGCGGCTTGGCGGTGGCCGCACCCTGGGGTTTGGCGCCGGAATTGGTGGCGAAGCGCGGGTCGGCGGCCAGGCCCGGGACGCAGCCGGCCACCACGGTGGTCGCCGCAATCAAGATCGTGGCGAACGTGATCTGCCGACTCATGCCGACCACAGTAGCTAGCGGCGATCGCAAGCGCGGCGAAGCCGGGCGCAGCCGGGTCGCCGTAAAGCTAGGCCTTGACGTAGCGGGTGTACAGGTAACCGGCGTCGTCGGTCAAAACGTGGGCACAGCGCATCCGGGTGAGCAGCTGGCTGGGGCCCGTCGCGATGCGCCGGGCCAGCCCGCCGACGATGTAGGGCGCGATGGTCAGGCAGAGCTCGTCGAGCATGTCGCGCTGGATCAACGAATCGAGCAGCATCGGCCCGCCCTCGGTCAGGACGCGGCGCATGCCGCGAGCGCCGAGGGTGGCCAGCATGACGTCCTCGTCGACCTCGCCGGGGTCGCTGCCGGAGCAGTCGATCACTTCGCACAGGTCGGCGAGCAGGCGGCGCGCCGGGGCGGCGGCCGCCGCACAGGTGAGGATCAGCGGCGGCACCTCGGTCCTGGTGAACACCGCCATGTCGCGGTCCAGCCGACCCGACTTGGTGACGATCGCCAGCGGCGGTACCTCGCTTTGCCCGCGGGCCTGCCGCTGCTGGCGTTGGGCGACGCTCAGCTGCGCACCGGAATAGCCCTCGACCCGCACGGTCCCCGCGCCGACCAGGATGACGTCGGCGAGCTCACGCAGCAGGTTGAAGACGAATCGGTCGCCGGGACCTCCCATCGTTCCGCTGCTGCCGCCGGAGGTGGCCCCGCCGTCCACGCTGGTGATGAAATTGGCCCGCACCCATGTCCCGTCGTGTTCGGGGTAGCCGTAGAGCCGGGGGAGTTCACCGTCGTCGACTTCGCGTATCGATCCGAGCAGCGACAGCGGCGTCTCGGGAAGGGACATGAGGTCGATTGCAGCACGTCGTTACAGTTCTGGCATGCACGGGTCCCCGTCCACGCGAGTCGCGCACCTGGTGGATCGGCATCCGACCGTCTCACCGGAGCGGTTGATCGCTCAATTGAGGCCGCCCCCAACATTCGCCGACGTGAGCTTCGCGACGTACCAGCCCGATCCAGCCGAGCCGACGCAGGCCGCCGCCGTCGTGGCATGCCGCGACTTCTGCCGACAGGCCGTGGAACGGCGCGCGGGCCGGCGAAAACTGTTGGGCCGACGGGCGGTTCTGCCCGGTGTCGGGCTATACCTGGACGGCGGCTTCGGCGTGGGCAAGACCCACCTGCTCGCGTCGGCCTACTACGAGCTGCCCGGCGAGGGGCCGGAGTCGTCAAATCCCAAGGCGTTCGCAACCTTTGGGGAGCTGACACAGTTGGCCGGGGTGTTCGGGTTCGCCGAATGCGTCGACCTGCTGGCCCACTACACGGCCGTGTGCATCGATGAGTTCGAGCTCGACGACCCCGGCAACACCACACTGATATCCCGGCTGCTCTCGTCACTGGTCGAGCGGGGGGTGTCGGTGGCAGCCACCTCCAATACGCTGCCCGAGCAGCTCGGCGAGGGCCGATTTGCCGCCCAGGACTTTCTGCGGGAAATCAACACGCTGGCAAGCATTTTCACCACCGTGCGGATCGAGGGTCCCGACTATCGGCACCGTGGCCTGCCGCCGGCGCCGCAGCCGCTGTCGGACGAAGAGGTGGCCGAGCGCGCCGCACGGGTCGACGGCGCGACGCTCGATGATTTCGACGCGTTGTGCGCGCACCTGGCCACCATGCACCCGTCTCGGTATCTGACCCTCATCGAGGGAGTGACCGCCGTGTTTCTGACTGGCGTGCACGGCATCGATGACCAGAACGTCGCGCTGCGGCTGGTGGCGCTGACCGACCGGCTCTATGACGCCGGTATCCCGGTGGTGGCCTCCGGCGCGAAGCTGGACACCATCTTCAGCGAGGAGATGCTGGCCGGCGGGTACCGAAAGAAGTATCTGCGGGCCATGTCTCGGCTCCTGGCGCTGACGGCCGGGGTCAACGAAGCACGCGGGTCATGATGAAGTCGTTCTCGCGTCCGGCGCCGACCTGAAAAGTCCGGGTGCCACTAACCGTGAATCCGCTCTTGGTGTAGAACCGCTGTGCGCGTTGGTTTGCCTGATTGACGCCCAGCCACACGCGCCGCACGTCCCATTCGCGGGCCGTGGCCAGCGCGAGGTCCATCAGCCCGGTGGCGACCCCGGTGCCGTGGTGCTCGGGTGCAACGTAGATCTTGGACAGCTCGGCGGCGTCGCCGTCGCGAATCAGCATGGCATAACCGATGATTCGGTTGTCATCCGCCGCGGTCAGGACGGCGCGTTGCGGATCGGCCAGGTATTCGGCGAAGCGATCGGGCGACAGGTTGGCCTCGACGAACGCTGCGATGTTCGCCGGCGCCATCGAGGCGGGGCAGGCCAACGGGAATGTGCGAGCGGCGATATCGGCAAGCTGCTGAACGTCAACCGAGTTCGTTGTTGCGATGCGTGTCAGAGGTTCCACTGCGCGAGGTGGTAGCCCGTCTTCTTGTCCAGCAGCACCACGGTGGAAACGGGATCACGGTAGGCGTCCCAATACACTTCGCCGCGCACGATCGCGCCGTTCGGCGCGTTGGTGAGCACGTTGTCCAGGGCGTCGGGCGCATCGGTGGCTCGTGGCTTGTAGGCGTCGGCGAACGGGGTCACGCCGTCGAAGCTGAAGTTGGTCGCCATGATGAACGGGTTGGGTACCCGGACCGCGCGGACGACCACGTCGGCCCGCTCAACCGAGCTGCCTGGAAAGCCGCGGAAGGTACCTTCGCGCGTGTAGCCGAATCCGGGGGGTGGGTCACAGGGCGACACGCCAGTGACGGTGACGTCGGCGACGTAGGTGCCGGTGTCCACCCGCAGCGTGTCCCCGATGTGGCCGATCGGTGCGTCACCGGCCCACGCGCGGGGAGCGGGAAGCCCGGCGACGGCGGTGGCGCTCGCCGCGGCGACGAGGAACGCGGACAGGACGACCAGCCAGCGGTGCATCTTCGCCTCCTAGCACCCTTGGAAGGGGACCATCGAATGATCGCACACGCGGTGAGGCGGCCGGGAGGGGTCAGACCACACCCGATCAGCCGTCCGCGTGGTCGGTCTTGCCGCCGGCGAGCGATTCCAGCGCCTTGATCAAATCGGCCTCCACACGGGCCTTGTCGACACCGCATCGGCGCAGCGGTCCCTCGTCGGAGGAGGCTTCCTCCAACTCGAGCAGGGCCAGCAGCAGATGCTCGGTCCCAATGTAGTTGTGGCCCAAACGAAGTGCTTCCCGGAAGGTCAGCTCGAGGGCTTTGCGCGCCGGGCCGCTGAACGGGATGAGGTCGGGAGTCCCGCTGCTGGGCGGGGGCAGCTCGACCGCGGCGCGCAGTGCTTCGGTGTCGACCTTTTGCAGGTGCAGCAACACGGTGGCCAGGGCGGCCGGATCGTCGAGGAGACCGAGGAGCAGGTGCTCGGGGGTGATCTCGTTGTTGGCCGCCTCGTGCGCGGCGTTCTGGGCGGCCACCACTGCGCCGCGCGCCCGCGGGGTGAAGCGGCCGAAGCCCTGTTCGGGGTCCAGGGTGGCCGGCTCGGCGCGCGGCACGAACCGCTTCTGGGCGGCCTGTTTGGTGACGCCCATGCTCTTGCCGATGTCGGTCCACGACGCCCCGGATCGGCGGGCCTGATCGACGAAGTGCCCGATGAGGTGGTCGGCGACCTCGCCCAGGTGCTCGGCGGCCAGCACGGCGTCGGCCAGTTGATCCAGCGCGTCGGTGTGCACCGATTTGATGGCGTCGATCAGCTCGTCGAGGCGGACGGGATAGGCGATGTGGGTAGGGTCCGGCATGCCGTCAACGATAGGTTGACGGCCGTGAAGCTGTCAACCAGTGGTTGACGATTGTTAAAAATTGTTTCGCCAGCGGCGAACCGCCCGCGCGTCTGGGACGATTTCGAATTTATGAAGCTTGTTCTGACGATTTCCAGTGTTGCGGCCGTGATTGGCTTGGCCGTTCCCGCGCACGCCGATGACACCGACGACGCGTTCCTCGCGTCGCTGAATTCGGCCGGCTTCACCTATAACGATCCGGCGCAGGTGATCCAGGCCGCCCACTACGTGTGCTCGGCGGCCGGCGGCGGCACGGCGATGGCGGATATCGCGAAGGCGATGACATCGAAGGCGGCAGCACTGACCGAGGAGAAGGCGGAGAAATTCACCGCGATCGCGGCGAGCGCCTACTGTCCGGACGCGATCTCGTCGACCACCACGACGACCGCGGCCGCGAGCTCCTAAGCGACCGATCCGCTCCACGAGATGCGGACCGTCGCCAGCTCTGGAACGATCTGTGAGCCGTGAGGCTACTTCTGACTCTGCTCGGCCTTGCGGCCGCGATCGGCCTGGCCGGCCCCGCGCGCGCCGACAGCAACGACGACGCCTTCCTCGCCACGGTGCACGCGGCCGGCCTGACCTATTCGGATTCCGAACAGGCGATAACCTCCGGAAGGTCGGTGTGCAAGTTGGTGAGCGAAGGCTCGAATCTGGCCGACGTCGTCCGGATGATCCAGATGCTCAATCGGGGGCTTCAGGGGGACGACGCCACCCGGTTCGCCGCTATCGCCGCCAACTCCTATTGCCCCCAAGCGCTCTCGGCGCCCACCGCCGCCTCCTAGGGGTGGGCCCGGTGGGAAAATGTGATGCGCTTTTTACATATCCGCCCGCTAACGGCGGGTGAACGAAACCTGTAATCAACAATTCGCCCATACCATTTCGGCGACGGATCGCGGCCGTAGTCGAAAGGAAGCAGGGGTTTGGACTTCCTTCAGCAGCAGTTGGTCGAACCCCTTAGCAACATCCTCAATACGCACATCTTGATCTATTTGCTGATCGGCGGCGGCATCTATTTCACGGTGCGCACCCGGTTCATTCAGATCCGCTACTTCGGCCGCATGCTTCGCCAGCTCCGGAGAGCGCACCACCACGACGGCGGGATCTCGTCCTTCCAGGCGTTCTGCGTGGGCCTCGCGTCGCGCGTGGGTACCGGCAATATCGCCGGTGTCGCAATCGCGCTGACCGTCGGCGGGCCCGGTGCCGTCTTCTGGATGTGGGTGGTGGCAGCGGTCGGCATGGCCACCGCGGTGATCGAGGCCACCCTGGCCCAGATCTTCAAAGTCCGCTCGGACGACGGCGCCTTCCGTGGCGGTCCCGCGTTCTACATCCAGCGCGGGCTGCGGTCACGCGCGGGCGGCGTCGTGTTCGCCATGCTGTTGGTGCTCACGTTCTCCACCGCGTTCAACATGGTGGAGACCAACGCGATCAGCGGGGTCTTGCAATCGTCACACGGCATCGGGGTCGGTTGGACGACAGCCATTTTGGCGGTGCTGGCGGCGCCCGTGCTCTTCGGTGGCGTGCGACGGGTCGCCCAGTTCGCCGGGTCGGTCCTTCCGGTGGTGGCGCTGGTGTACACGGTGCTCGCGCTGGGAATCGTGGCGGTCAACATCACCGAACTGCCGACGGTGGTCAAGGAGATCATCGGCGGGGCGTTCGGAATCCGGCAAATGGCAGGCGGTTTCGCGGGGGGTGCGCTCGCCGCGATGTTCACCGGCGTCAAGCGCGGCCTGTTCGCCTGTGAGGCAGGGATGGGCAGCTCACCCAATATCGCCGGCGCCGCGACCGTGGCACATCCGGTGGAACAGGGGCTGATTCAGTCGCTCGCCGTGTTCGTCGACACGATGGTGATTTGCACGGCGACGGCATTCATCGTGCTGCTGTCGGGTCCCGAAACCTACAACCCGGCCCGGCTGGGAGCGATTGCCGGTGCGAGCCTGACGGAGTCGGCGGTGGCCGCCGATCTCGGTTCGTGGACCACGGTGTTGATGACCGCGGTGGTGTTCGTCTTCGCGTTCGCCTCGGTGCTGAGCAATTACGTGGTCGCCGAGGCCAATCTGTTCTACCTGGGTGGCCGGCGCCTGGCGGCCAATCTGTTGAAGGTGGTCACGCTGCTGTCGATCATCTTCGGGGCCCTGGCCAAGCTCACGTTGGTGTGGGCGCTTGCCGACCTGACGATGGCGGTGATGGCCATCGCGAACCTGCTCACCATCTGCCTGCTGGGGAAGTGGGCGTTCGCGGCGCTCAAGGATTACCACCGACAGTTCGTGCAAGGCGTCGCGCCTGTTTTCATTGCCAGCCAGGCCGGCCTGCCCGGCGTCCTCGACGGCGACATCTGGGAACCCGCGGAGCGCCGGCAGGTCGGGGCGCTGCCCGAGTCGTTGACGTTGCGCCGCCCCGCGCTGCGCTTCTCCCGCGCGCCCGCGGCATAGCCGCGGGGCCGGGGGAGAGTTCACCCGCCGTTTGCCCGGCGAGGTGCCATTCCCCAACAGGTCTGCGACAATCGCTGCGTTATGCGATTTCTACTGGTGCTGGCGAGCGTCGCCGCAATCGGCCTGGCCGCGCCCGCGTATGCCGACATCGACAACGATCAGGACTTCCTCAAAGACCTGCGAGACGCCGGTCTCACCTACCAGGACGGCGGCAACGCGGTCACCATCGCCAAGTCGGTGTGTGAACTGCTCGACGACGGTCAGTCGTCCGCCGAGATCGTGACGCAACTCCGCAACCAGAATCCGGCTTTCCAGGGTGCCAGCGCGGCCAAGTTCACGTACCTGGCTTCTGCCCACTACTGCCCGAAGTACATAACCGGCGAAGACCGTGGTCCCAAGCCCGAGGGGCAACCCGGCAACTGATTACGCGGAGTTGTTCCGCCGTGGCTGAGCGCGCTCAGGCTGCCCGCGCCGTCCAGGTGAAGTTGTGCATCTCGGGGATCTTCGGCGCCAGGGCGGCGGCAACCAGACGGCCTGTCCGTTCGGCCACTGCCAGCGGAGTCTCGGGGGAGAGGAAGCCCTCCACCTCGACCCGCAAAGTCCGGCCGGTCCACCGGGCCCGGGCGTGCGCGTGCGTGACGCCCGGCACCGTGGCGGCGAGGGCCTCGGCGGTCGTAATGATGTCGGGGTCCACGCCGTCGAGCAGGCGGTGAGCAATGTCGGCGGTCACCTCCCAGCCGACGTGGCAGATGAATCCGGTGACGACGATCCCGGCGACCGCGTCGGCCCAGGCCCAGCCGAGCGCCACCCCGATCAGCCCCAGCATTGCCCCGGCCGACGACAGCGCGTCCAGCCAGGAATGTTTGGCGTCGGCCACCATGGTCGCCGAGCGAATCCGCTTGCCCACCGCCAACTTGTAGCGTGCCACCAGCTGATTGCCCGCGATTCCCACGATGGCCGCGGCGATGCCCCAGCCCACGTATTCGGTGCCGCCGTGCCGGAGCAGCTTGTTGATGCTCTCGTAGGCGGCGACGGCGGCGCTGCCCCAGATGACCAGTGCCACACCGATTCCGGCGAGGTCCTCGGCGCGTTCGTAGCCGTAGGGGTAGCGCTCGGTGGGCAGTTTGCGCGACGCCCGAAAGCCGACGAACACCAGGACGCTGGTGGAGACGTCCGACAGGTTGTGCAACGCGTCGCCGAGCAATGCCACCGAGCCGGACAGCAGCGCGATGGCCAATTCGATGAGCCCGGTCAGCGCCAGGCCGACGGCGCTGACGGCGACAGCCCGGTTGGCCTGCCGGCGCTCGGCCGCATCGTCGGTGACGGTGTCGAGGGGAAAACTTGCCGCGGGGTCACGGACGCCGTTGACGAGGTGCATAGGGCAAGCATGCCCGATCGAGAGCCGGCACCGCATCCCTCGCTGGCGCCCTGGGTCACTTGTCCTGATCGAGGCGGGGGGTTTGTTCCCGCGGTGAGCGATTACGCCTCGGCAGCAGCATGAGCATGACCGGGAACCGCAGCCGCGCGTCACGGTGGGAGATTTCGAGGAACACGGTTTCTATCTCGACGTTTCTTATCGGTTGTCGTTCCATCATCAAACGCGTCCGCAGATAGTGCGGGGTCCTCAGCCACTCCACCAAATTCATGCCCGTGACTGTACTCCTCTGACGAAAGCCGTTGCAGCGCAGAATGGTTGAGTGTGCGTGGCCCCGAGTGGCGTATGTCATCGCGCATTCAGCCGGCCGGTAGGCGTAGGGGTTGGTTCCCATTGACTTCGGCTCGCGTCACCGCCGATTGTCAGGAATTCTCCAGGTCTTTAGCAGGACCGCACGGCTAGAATTCATAGCGTGAACGCGCAGGCCGAAGGCTAGCGACAATCGCCTTGGTGGATCCCCATTCACCGGAATCGCGATGAGGAAGTCGGCAGCGATATTTGTGGCCGTTGGGGCACTAATGCTCAGCGGGGCCACCGCTCACGCTGACAAGCCGTCGCCGGGTCCCACGCCGCCGCCCGGCACGCCCAAATGCCTGACGTTCGATGGCCCCCAGCTGAACTGGCTGCCCTGCGGGTGGACCACCGACGGACGGCGATGGACGCCGCCACCGCCTCCGCCGCCCGCACCGTGACCAGTGGCCCACTAATCGGGGGCCCGGCGATTGGCATCCGCAAATCCGATTATTCAGCTTCCCATAAGCTGGATTTTTCCTGCACTTCCTATTCTTCGTATTCCTCCCGCATTGGAGCCGGCCCTGACGGCCTCGTCGCCGGCGTGAGAAAGGAAGTGGATCCATGCCGCTACCTCGTTGGCGTGCGCGACTGGTCGCCCCCGTCATGGCAATCGCGGCCTTGTTCGCGAGCGCTGCGATTGCCGTCGCGGATCCCGCCGACGACGCCTACCTCGCCCAACTGCGCGCCGCGGGATTTAGTTGGCCGCCGGACCACGACGCCGCGCTGACCGGGATGGGGCGCCTCGTCTGTGACGATCTCGGGTGGGGCTGGACCTACGAGCAGATCGCTCAGAATGTGCATGCCGACTTGGATCCGAGGAACGTGACGCTGGGCGACGTCCAGTCCATGGTGAGCATCGCGCATGCGACCTATTGTCCGCTTCAGCGGTGCTGGGCCGCGCACTGCTGAGGGCTTCCCGGGTCGGGGTGTGGCCCGACTCGTTACGAAGGCGCCGGCTGGCAAAAGCGCGAAATCGCTTGCCTGAGAAGTAGGTTCACGCGGTGCGCCGCCGACGCCGTGTTCGCGGAGGGAAACCCGCGGAGCTGAAGTCAGTCGGCCCTGGGCCGTGGTTGGAGACTAGGGGCTGCTGGCCGCTCGCGCGATCGCCCCTTTCGGAGAAGGGCAGGGCGGAATGGCGGCCGTTGGTCGCCGAGATTTAACTCCCTTGAGGTTCGTTCGGGATAACGTCGCCGGTTGCTCGCTGATGAGCGCTAGTTTCCTTAAGGAATTACGCTCGAGTTCTTATTACCATTTCAAACACATAACGTTTGCTGCTGGTGTAGCGTCCCGATCAATTTCATAGGGACGTGGCAGAAAGACCGGGCAATGAAAGCAGCAATCGCGGTCGCGACGGCAGCCGTTTTTGCGTTAGGTCTGCCCGCTGCCGCGCCGGCTCACGCGGAGACGACTGCGACCGTCAAAGCGCAGACCACCAACCGCATGAACGGCCCCAACTTGAAGGCGGGCCAGGAAGGCGTTTACAACGCCGGCCAGGTCCTCACTCTCGTGTGTCACGCCGCGGGCGACCCGGTGAAGGGCTTCTTCAGCTACCAGATTGCTAATGGGGGCTGGGACAGCCTCTGGTACAAGACAACCGACGGCCATTACGTCGCCGATGTCGACGTGGACACGCGCACGCTCGACGCCCTCGGTCCGGACTGCGGCGGGGGCGGGGGAGCGCCCGCTTCCGCTGCCGGCGACGACAAGGCCGCCCATGCTCTGGCGTGGGCTCGCGACCAAATGGCGGCTGACCCCAATAACACGGTCCAATGCGAGGCATTCGTCGAGCAGGCCTACAACCGTGCGTTCAGATATCCGTCGGCGATGGATGCTTTCAACGACTTCAACCGTAAAGGGCAGATCCATACCAACGCCGACAACATTCCGGAAGGGGCGCTCGTTTTTACGAGCAATCCGGGATTCGACCACGGCACCGGGCACGTCATGCTTAGCGAGGGCAACGGTCAGTACCTCACCGCCAACTACTTCACTCCGCCGCACATTCGGGAAATAAGGCCAAGCCCCAACGATCCGCAAAACATCTTTCTCGGCTGGGCGTATGCCCCGTAGGCGCTGAGGCCGAGGCGCACCGGCATTTGGACTCCGCCGGGGACAACACCCGTTCCGGAGACGCCGCGGTCTGTGGTACTCACGACCCCATGAACAATCCTTCGCCGGGCCCTGGCTGGTGGCTGGCCGCCGACGGCAAGTGGTATCCGCAGCAGTGGGAATACACGTGGGATTACCGGGAGGGGGACACCGCCATGGACGAGATGAAGCTGAGGGCCGACGAGCTGGGGCGGCTGGGGTGGGAGATGGTCGGACTCGACGCCGACCACCGCGGAGCCTTCTCTGTCGCATGCTTCTTCAAGCGGCCGATCGCACCGTAAGAACGATGCACTAGGTCGATTTGGGCCCCCACGAGTGAGGCGTTACCGGCACAAGTGGGTAAACAACGCAGTAACGCGCCGGGACGCGTCGGTTGTGCGATCAGGTCACTAGTCGGAAGGCGGCAGCAAATGGTTCGTCAAGAGGGCGGCCGGTGGGACGTCGGCATCAAAGACAACGCGGTTTACCTCCAGCGCGTCTCGGAGGGCGACGAGCAATTATTCGACGACTCGCTGGACTCTGATGAGGCCCGCAAACTTGCGGGGCTCTTGACGAAATTCGCCGACAAGCTCGACGACTCAGACAAGTCCGACGATTCCGACGAGGACAAGGACTCGAAGGACAAGGGCTCGAAGGACAAGGACTCCAAGGACAAGGACTCCAAGGACAAGGACTCGAAGGACAAGGACTCCAAGGACAAGGAGTCGAAGAAGTCGAAGGAGTCGAAAAACTCCGATGACGACGAAGATGAGGATGAAGACGACGATGAAGACGACGATGAAGACGACGATGAAGACGACGATGAGTCCGATGAGTCCGACGACTCCGACAAGTCCTCGGATTAGGTGCCGCTAGACGCTGCGAGCCCATCCCGACCTGGTGGAGAACTGAGGGATGCGCGCCGGGAAAACCGGAGGTCACCGACAGGTCAGGCCTCCCAATTTCCTTAGCTGGACACGCCTTCCGCGCGGCCGTGGGCGTCCTGCGGACCGTGGGAGGATGGCGGTGATGGCCACGGTATCCGCGGGGTTTCCAGTTTCAATGCCGCTGACAGGTCGAGCATGCCCCTGAAGCGTGTCGACGAATTGGAGCCCGGGGACAAGATCCGGATGAAGATCGGGCATGCCACCGTCGTCGCGACTGAGCCGCTTGACGACGGCCGCACCCTGCTCACCTTTGCCTACGGGACCAAAGCCCCCGCTGACAACGATCTCACGGTGGATGTCCTGAATCCTGACGAGTGGGGTTGGTAAGGCGAGGATCCACGGGGACGCCTAGACAATCGGCCAAAATGCTTGTCGCCGATAACTCTGGGTACGACCATTGGGGAAATGGTCACGGACTCAGAGGAGAAACGATGACCTCGGACCGCTTGAAAATGTTCGTCGGTTTATCCGCGGCGTCGCTCCCGATCGCCCTGTCACTTTCCCCGACAGCCTTCGCCGACAACCCGTCCTGGAACGGCCAGTACGCGATCACGTTCATGGTTGGGCCGAAGGCCGGGACCAGCATGGCGGTCGGCGACCCTGAGGGGCAGCACACCGAGACCTACGGTCTCCGCTCGAGCTGCACGAACGGAAAATGCGTCGCCACAATCATCAGTGGCCCTCCGCCCAGCAACCCGACTGTTCCACAGCCGGTTCAGTTCACGTGGGATGGAACGGCCTGGTCGCAGACCAATGATTTTCAGTGGGACTGCATGATGCCCGACACGACGATCCAATGGAGTCCGGCGCGAGCCACCGTGCGCTACACGCCGCAACCCGACGGGTCGCTTGACGGGGTCATGCACACCGACATCTTGAGCGGGCCGTGCCAGGGCACCATCGACATGGACATGAAGGCCGAGCGCGTGTGAAGTTCAAATTCGCCCAAAAGCATTGACGCACAACGTATTTCAAACGGTGAGTCGTGTTTTGCCGGCGATTTCGGCGGGCGCGCTAATGCGGCCGGTTGGCCATGAAGCACTGCACTCGTTTAACGGCGTCGGCCGGCGCGACTCCCATTTCCACTAATCTCGCCTCTACCTGGTTAGAAGGCACTCCACCATCGATATCCGTCGCTATGACATGAATGCTGGGAAACCAATCTTCTGCATTTACCCCCGGCGGCGGGGGCTTCGCATCGCCTCCCACGCATTGAACGTAACCATTGACCCCGGTGTCAGCGTGAGCCGGCGACGCCCCCATCGGCACGGCGATGATTATGCCGACCGCCGCGGCGACATAGATGAAACGCATGCTGCATTATCGCTGCGTTCGCGCGTTCGCGGAAGACCTGAATTGAGACATCAGGCCGTCTAGCGCCGGTTTATCTGGCGCTTGCCGAACCAGGCTCGGTAGGCGAGGTAGCTCATCAACACGGCGAGGCCCCCGTTACTGATCAGGCCCAGCGTCGTGCCGTGGGTGCAGACATTCAGCACGAAGAGGGTCAAGAACAGCACAGCCATCAGTGTGCAGAGGGCCCGGGCGCAGCCGGAGTTCGCGTTCACGCGCGCATTCTGCCTGTCGTGGGCGTGTCTGGGATCAGCTTGTCAATCATCATCCAGCGTCAGCCGCACCATCAGGGCGAGAAGCTCACTGCCCCTGAGAACGTGGTTCAAGGATGGGACCGCAGACGCACGTGCCAGCCGCGAACGCCGCTGGAGGCGATGAGACCATGAGCGGATGACCACCCAAACCTGCATGGGTTGTGGCCTCAAAACCCGCTACTCGTACGGGCGCACCTGCATGGGTTGCGGCCTACAAACCCGTTACTCGTACGGTCGGCGTCCGGATCATGCGCCGCGCGCGGCAGAGGCGCTCGCGGCGCTGACGAGAATTGTGAACCTGAGCGGCCGGCATCCCACGGCCGCGCTGGCGCTGACGGTGCCGAGCGTGATCATCGGGTTGGCCGCGGTCGCCGCGTACCCGTTCGTGTTCGTGCCATCGCTGGTTTTGCTCAGCGTGGCTTTGGTGGCCTCAGCCCGCTACGAGGAAGCCCGCAACCACCCGAAGTAGTGGGTTGGCCGCAGGGTGCAAGCGAAGGCCAGCAGGCGGCCGAGCGGTGACGCGAGCCCCCGAACCTCTCGGGGGCGGCTCACCGCACACGTCAAACCCGGCTGCACCTCGATCTACCTGCCGCCACGGCCAGACCGATACCGCGAAGGGGCGCTACGCGGGCTCAGATAAGCCGTCTCAGAGGACTTCCCGGCTCAAGGGCCAGTGCATTGACCCAACCCAAATGTCCTCATCGCAAGCGCCACATGCAGTTTCGCGGCGGCGACAGTCCCATGAACCCGGCCAGGAAAGAAGCCCGCAACGTCGAGAACCGACTTGGTGCATGAGGTCAGCGCTCGGGAGGACGGCGCCACGTAACACTCGTCGTTGCGTCGGCGTATCACCAACAGGGCATAGCGGGCCGACACCGACGACGCTGGTGTCGAAAGGTGGTCGTCCGCCCTCCCACGTCGGCACGTGATCGACTGGGGCTGACGGCGAACAAATCCTTCGCTGACATCGTGTCTTTGGTATGAAGTTCGCAATGATCGCCGCGCTGGTGTTCGCACCGCTGGCGCCGTCGCCGGGTGACCAGTGCCCGCTGGGCGCACCACCCGCCACAGACGGGCAGGGCAAGCAGATGGTGTGCGTGCATCATCACGAGTTGAACCACACAAACATCTGGGAATACCCACCCGATAACTGAAGAAGTTGTCCGTCCTTGATGATGCACAGCCCATCTGGCTCGTTGTCGCCGGCGACAGAACACACGGCTACTGCTGCCCGAAACGCTGGGCTAATTAATGACGGCCTTAGTGTGTTTGCGAGGCTTGCACTTTCCGGGTCAGAACCGGAGCATGATTGGGCGGTGCGACCGGCCGGTGGGGATTCGTGCGTGCCGGCGCAGCACTGACGACGATTTTCCCGCCGGTGCAGGTGACGAGCTTGCCTCCGACGATGACGCCCTGGCCCTCGTCGATCGGGATGTCGTAGCCGTCAGGGTCGGTGTAGTGGCATCCGCTGCTCGAGCCGGTTGACCCGTTGGGCTCGGCGTAGGCGGTGGCAGGGGCCAATGCGGCTATGGCCAGCGCGCCAAACAGCGTGGCGGCGTAGTGGATGCGAGTCGGTTTGCGGGTGGTGTTCTTCATGATGATCTCCTTTAGGTCGTCGCGGCCCGTCCTTTGGGCTGCATTCATAGACCTGGAGCAACCAGGAACACCGAAAAGGGACACTTTCCCTTGTGCGGGGGTGGATGGCATGCCATAACTGGTCGGCAGGGGGCGCCTGCTCACTATTGACGCCGCCCTCAAGCAGCCGTCACTGATCGCGAAGCTCGCCGAGCGGCCAGGGCATAGCCCTAAAATAGATCCTGACCTGCAAAAACTCTGGTGCGCGATACTGGGATTGAACCAGTGACCTCTTCCGTGTCAGGGAAGCGCTCTCCCGCTGAGCTAATCGCGCCGGGGTCAAAAGCTGGAGGTGGAGACGGGAATCGAACCCGTGTGCACGGCTTTGCAGGCCGTTGCCTCACCACTCGGCCACTCCACCGCTGGATTGATGCCACTTGCACCTTCGAGCGGATGACGGGATTCGAACCCGCGACCCTCACCTTGGCAAGGTGATGCGCTACCAACTGCGCTACATCCGCGCGCCCCGGACGAGATCGTCGCCCGGTGCGAAGCACGACGATAGTCGACGTGAGCGGGCACATACAAATTTCTTGGTACGGACCGCGTCTAGGCTATCGCGGCGTACCGATGACGCGCAGGCGGCCGGTACTGTCGAGGCCAGGCTCGTGCTAATCTTCGACGTCGTTCGCCTCTCGGCGCCGGTCCCGTGGCTCAGTGGGAGAGCGTCCGCTTCACACGCGGAAGGTCGCTGGTTCGATCCCAGCCGGGACCACAAGTAAAGACGCAGGCACAGCGGGCGCGAATGGTGCTCAACCCCGCAGCCGCAAAACCTCGCTGAGCGGTCGACGCGGCGTTGGCTTGGGTGGTTCGGCCGCCGCGGGCGCCACACCCACACGGACCAGGACCTGCGGCCGCCTGCCCTCTTCCAGCAGGTCCGCAATCATCTCGCGCGTGACTTTGAGCTCTGTGACGTGAGTGACCGGGCACGTGGCCAGGTTCGCCACCGTGCATTCCAGTAGCACCGCGGAGAGCGCCTCGCCGGACAACAACGCGCCAAGCTGACTGTCGTCGTCGGTGGACAGCATCAGAATCGTCGACTCGTCGGCGGGGATGTCGGTGCGCCGTTCAAGGTTATGCGTCATCGGGAACGTCCGCCCCACGTCGACGCGCTCCCTTTCGGCCGGCGACACCAGCGCACTGTACGGAATGCCCTCAGCGGCCTCGAAAGGCGCTGTCCACCAACGAAGTTCCTCCTGATAGGCGGTGTCATAGAGGCGCACCGATTCGGCCACCCACGACGCCTGTGCCAGCCTGCCGCGCGCGTCGTCGGCCATCACGTCCAGATGGACGGCATCGTTGTCGATGGCACCCCGCAGCGACGGCTCGAACGCCTCCCAGTTCATCGGCGCGATGAACGGCAATCGGTCGGTCCGGCGGGCCCAGATCGCGGAGGCGCGACGCCGTTCTTCGTCGGTGACGTTCTCCGCCGGGGTGAAGTCGACGGACGCCAGATGGTTCGGATCCTTCGGGTCGGGGAATCGCGAGATCCGGGCTCGCCACCCCGCAGCGGCGAGTGCCACTCGAAGGTGATCGAGCGCGGCGCCACAGCTGATCAGCGCCTCCCGGCCGGACCGGTCGGACACCATCGCCCTGCTTGCATCGAGAAAAAGATCCAGCTGACGGCCGCCGGCCACCCACTGCCAGGGTTGGCTGTTGTGCAGTGACGGCGCGCGGCATGCTGACCGCACCGCGTCCTCGAGGAGTTCGGTGTCCGCCATGGCGGCTGGCATTTCGACCTCAATTCTTGTCCTGGCACCGAGCATTCCACTTCTCAAGCCTATTGTCGGCCGAGTTTCGATATGACGATTGCGAACGGTCCAGATGACCGCGGGGACGCCGCCGTAAAGACGCGGTGGCGCCTCGTCTGGATGGTTGGCCACGCGCTCATGGGAGGAGCCGAGCGGCTATTCGCCAGGGCTTACGGGTGCTCCTGGACAACGCACTCCACAATCCGATTGGCCAAGCGCGGGTCGAACCCCATACGCGACACCTTCTGCGCTTCGGCAGCGGGCGATACACCAGAATTGAGGTCCTGCTCAACAACGCCAATGAGCTGCTGGTTTTGGGAGTCGTGTTCCCACAACGGGACTTCCGTAACGCTTCCCACGCAATTTCCGTAACCGCTCAAGTCGGCGCGAGCCGGTGCGGCCAACAGAGTGGCGATGGCTATGCCGACCGCCGCAGCAACCGAAAAGAAACGCACGGTCACCTGGGTACCCGGGTACAACGCAAAATAATCAGCAAACCTTTGCACGGCCGGCCTCTCGCTCGAAGACGTGTTGCCCTCAGCTATGAACGATGCTGGGATTCAAGAGAACTCCGCAAAGGATGGTGGACGATGATCGGCAATCAAGAGGGCGTCGGCACGCTGAAACTCGAGTGTCCGCAAGGCCATCCCGTGGGCAGGATCCTCAAGGACGCCCCGCACCAGGCTGTTCAGTACGATCCCGGCGCCATGGTGGGGGCGCGCCGGTTCTGGCCGGACGAGGATGACCAGCCGCAATTCAAAACGAGCTGCCGATTCTGCGACAAGCCGGTCGGGGATGCCACGGCCACGCTGCAGGTGAAACTGGCCGAAGTGATCGCCGACGCGTCCGTGACCACCGGGACGGCCACGCTGGCGTATCTCTAAGCGGCCGCCGCCGCTACTGTAAGTGCGACAGTAGCGACCGACGTTGAGGAGTCCCGTGGCCCAGGTTCCCCCGAACTCGCACGATGCCCCCCGCCCGCCCGAGGGGGATTGGCTCGGCACGCCATACCTCACCTTCGAGCGTCAGGGGTCGATCGCGGTGTGCACCATCGACCGTCCCGAAGCGCGTAACGCGCTGACACCCGCGATGTACTTCGGAATCCGTTACGCCGTCGGGCGTCTCAACGAGGATCCCGATCTGGCCGGGCTGCTGATCACCGGGACCGGAGACGTGTTCGCGCCCGGAGGTGACATGGGCGGCGGGGGAGCCGCCGACAACTGGATCACCTTCGGCGGCGCGCTGGGCATGGACGTCACCCCGTTCGACACCGTGCGCACGTCGGCCAAGCCGATCGTCTCGGCGGTCAACGGCCTGTGCCAGGGCGGCGGGTTCCAGATCGCGCTGTGCAGCGACCTGTCGGTGGTCAGCGACCGGGCCACCTTCCGCGTGCCCGAGCTGTTCCGCGGGTACGCCGACACCTACTACAGCCAGATGCTCACCCGGGTCATCGGGCCGGTGCGCACCCGCGACCTGATGTTCACCGGACGGGTGTTGACCGCCGTCGAGGCCCTGGACTGGGGCCTGGTCGCCCGCGTCGTGCCGCACGAAAGCCTGCTCGACGCGGCCAAAGACCTGCTCGCGCAGTGCTGCCGCACCGCGCCGCGCGCCCGCGGCGTCATCAAGTCCAGCATCGACAGCTACCTGGGCCTCTACGACCGCATCGGCATGACCAGCAGCCTGAGCGACGCCGAGGCGCGGGAAGGCTTCCGCGCCTTCAAGGAGCGCCGCTCGCCCGACTGGGTGCACCCGGACCTGCGCGCCGAGGGGCGGCTATAAGTCGATCCACTCCCCGTGGGCAGCGACCCGCAACCGGTCGCCGATCCCGGCCTGATCGAACGCCGCGGCGAACTCGTCGACGCCCTCGCTGAAGTGCGCCCAGCCGTCGACGTGGGCCGGTATCACCACCCGGACGCCCAGGACCTCGGCGGCGGCGGCCGCGCGCGCCGCGGTCAGCGTCAGCGGCCGCCCGCGCTCCTTGGTCGGCACGCTGGCCGCCCCGGCGAACAGCACCGCCACGTCGATGGCGCCCACCCGGTCGGCCACGTCCTTGACCGCCGCCATCGAGGCGTTGTCGCCGCTGAGGTACACAGTGGGCAGCCCGGCCCCGGACAGCACGAAGCCGGTCACCTCGCAGTTGATGTGGCCGCCTTCGTCGCGCTGCCCGTCGGCCGGGCCGTGCACCGCCGGAACAGCTTGCACCGCAAGCGATCCGGAGAGCTCATGCGTCTGCCAGGGCGCAACCCCCACCGCCGGCGGTCCCAACCGGCCGGCACCGCCGGGATGGGTGAGTACCAGCGGCGCGGCCAGGGCCATCCGGCGGCCGTCGTCGTCGAGGTTGTCGGGATGCTGGTCGTGGCTGATCAACACCGCGTCCACCGGGCCGAGCGCCTCGGCGCGCACGGCGGGCCCGGTGAGCTTGGTCAGGTACGCGTGCACCCCGGGCGGGTCGAACGTCGGGTCCATCACGATCCGGCGGCCCGCAATGTCGACGACCGTGGTCGGGCCGCCCAGCACACTGATCGCGCAGGCGCGCCGCTGCGCGTCCACCAAGGCGCTCATATCCCCCGGGCCCGGTCGCGCCAATACGGTTCGCGCAGCTCGGTTTTGAGGATCTTTCCGCTGGCATTGCGGGGCAGCGATTCCACGAAGTCCACGGTTCGCGGGCATTTGTAGCCGGCCAGGTGCTCACGGCAGAATGCGATGACGTCGTCGGGATCGATCTCGCCGGTGGCCACCACGATCGCCTTGACCGATTCCCCCCAGAAGTCGTCGGGCACGCCGATCACCGCGGCGTCGGCGATGGCGGGATGCTCGATGAGCACGCTTTCCACCTCGGGCCCATACACGTTCTCACCGCCGGTGATGATCATGTCCTTGAGCCGGTCTTCGATGTACACATAGCCGTCGGCGTCCAGGCGGCCGATGTCACCGGTGCGCACCCAGTCGTCGTCGGTGATCGTCTCGGCGGTCGCCTCCGGCCGGTTCAGGTAACCGCTCATGTTCTGGTTGCTCCGCACCCAGATCTCGCCCGGCTCCCCGGCCGGCAGCTCGGCACCCGTCTCCGGATCGACCACGCGAATCTCGGTGCCCAGCACCGCCTTTCCGGCCGCCAGCTGCAGGTGCGGGCGGGCGGAATCGCGATGATCGGCGTCACTGAGCGCGGTGACCGCGCCGCACAGTTCCGTCTGCCCGTACACCTGCACGAAACGCGTTTCGGGCCAGGTGGACAGCGCCCGATGCAGCAGGGGCAACGGCATGGGCGCGGCCCCGTACACGATGTAGCGCAGGCCCGCGAACATGGCGTGCGCCGCTTCGCCGGCGTCGAGGAACCGGGCGATCACCGGCGGGACGAAGAACGCGTGGGTCGCGCCGGACCGCACCGCGCCCATCAGGGCGGCGGCGTCGGGCTCGCGGGTCATGATCGTCGGCACGCCGGCCCGAATACCGAAGAGCGCGTAGCCGATTCCGCCCACGTGGAAGAGGGGCATGGCGACGAGATTCGCGTCCCCGTCATCAAACGGGAACGCCGGCGCCAGGTTCGCCGCGTGATTGACCAGCGCGCGCTGGCTCAGCAGCACGCCCTTCGGCCGCCCCGTGGTGCCGGAGCTGTAGATCACCAGCGCGGTCTCGCTCCCGTCGACCTGAGCGTCGCTGTCCGTGGGCGCCGCCGCGTCCAGCAGCGATTCGTACTCGTCGCCCACCACGACGATGCGCTGCACGCCCGGCGCTCGTTGGGCGGCCGCCTCGGCCGCGGCCTGCAGCTCCGCGCCGACGAAAAGCAGCCGCGCGCCGCTGTCCTCGAGCACGTGGACGAGTTCATCGCCGACGATGCGCCAGTTGACGACGGTCGTCACCGCGCCGATCGACGCCGCGGCGAACAGCACCTCGAGGCAGGCGGGGTGGTTCTTGTCCAGAACGGCCACGCACTGCCCGCGCTGCACACCGGCATCGCGCAGCGCGCCGGCCGCGCGCCGGATCCGCGCGGCCCAGTCCGCCCAGGACCACTGCCCTTCGCCGTAGCGGATCGCGATGGCGTCGGGCTGCTGGCGCGCGTGCCGGTCGACGAATCCGGCGAGCGTCTCCGTCGTGTTCGCCGTGGTGTCGGCTGGTGGCATGAACTCCTCCGAGGTCGATTTGCTCCAGTCTGTGATACGCGGTCGCGGCCGCGCACGCCACGGCGGCCCTCATTCCATCGATCGGATCATCATCGCGCCGTCGTCGACGGCCTGAGGAGTCGCGTTGTTGTTCTGTCGGAAGTCGATGAAGGCCGACCGTTGGTTGGATGTGTTCAGCAGCTCGGTGAAGGTGCCGAGGACGGGAATCGGTCCCTCTGCTGCCGGCACATCGGCGGTGTAATCCACCGAAGCCTGTTGCTGAAAGCTGGCGCTCTGGAGCGGTCGCGTATCGGGCGCGGCCAAGTTCCTCAGATTGTCCAGGCCGGACGCGGATGCGTATTGATTCATGTCGTCCTGCAGGACCGCGCCGACATCCGTACTGCCGGCCTGCTTGACCGCCACTCGTAGTTGCGCGCTGCCGTCGGTATTGCTGAGTGCCACCCAATTCGGACCGCGGTGCCCGAGAACCCACCCGGGTGCCGGAGCGACCGAGACGCCGTCGGCAACAGCGATCGGCTCGGCCGATGCGAGCCGCACAGCAGGCGGTTCGGCGGAGGCGATCAGGACGATCGCCGCCGTTATTGCGGTGGCCACGGCCATCGCGGCGGCGACCCGCTTGGGATGTACTGGCCCGAGTATCGACGAACGCATGCGCTGGCTCCTGGTCCGGGGGCAAAAAGGGGATTCGCCCGCTGGTTCTACGATCTCCCCGGAAGGCGCGCGGTGTCCAAGATTGGGCCGCTATTTGCTGATCGCCCTTCCTTATCAAGGAAAGCCGGGAAAAGCGCCGCGCCGGAGTTCCCCCTCGCGCGGGGGCGCGGTGTGCCAACATGACTGCCATGGTGAACCCCGACCGGGCCGGCTCGCGCACCTTCGTCGTGACGGGCGCCGCGTCGGGAATCGGCCTGGCGACCGCGAGGCGCCTACTGGCCGAGGGCGGCACGGTGATCGGCGCCGACCTGGTCGCAGCGCCGGACCTCGGTCCCCGGTTCCAATTCGTCACCGCCGACGTGACCGACGAAGCCGCGATCGCCGAGGTGCTGGCCGCCGTGCCCGGCCGCCTCGACGGCGTCCTGCACGCCGCCGGGGTCGCCGGGGGAGGCCCGGTGCACCTGCTCGACCGGACCGAGTGGGATCGGGTGATCGGGATCAACCTCACCGGCACCTTCCTGGTCGCGAAGGCGGCGTTGGCCCGGATGATCGAGCAACCCCGCGTCGGCGGGGAACGCGGTTCGCTGGTGACCGTCGCGAGCGTCGAGGGATTGGAAGGCACCGCGGGCGGAAGTTCGTACAACGCGGCCAAGGGTGGCGTCGTGCTGCTCACCAAGAACATCGCGCTCGACTACGGGCCGAGCGGCATCAGGGCGAACGCCATCTGCCCGGGCTTCATCGAAACACCAATGGCGCAAAGCGTGTTCGGTCTCCCGGGGATGGAGGGCCCGCTGCAATCCATCACCTCCGAACACGCCCTGCAACGGTTGGGCCAGCCGGAGGAGGTGGCGGCCATGGCGGCATTCCTGCTGTCGCCCGACGCCTCGTTCGTCAGCGGCCAGGCGATCGCCGTCGACGGCGGCTACACCGCCGGTCGCGATCACGGTGTGGTCAAACTCTTCGGCTTTCCCTCCTAGCGCCTTAAGATTCGCGCATGGTCACTCCCGATGAGGCGATCGAGGCGATCCGAGGCACCGGCGGTGCGCAGCCGGGCTGCCGCGCGCTCCACGCCAAAGGCACGCTCTACCGCGGCACGTTCACCGCGACGCCCGACGCCCTCATGCTCACGCGCGCAAAGCATCTCGACGGCTCGACGGTCCCGGCGCTGATCCGCTTCTCCAACGGCGCAGGCAATCCCAAACAGCGCGACAACGTGCCGGGCATCCGCGGGATGGCGGTGAAGTTCACCCTGCCCGACGGCTCCACCACCGACGTGTCGACGCAGACCGCACGCCTGTTCGTTTCCAGCACACCCGACGGGTTCGTCGATCTGCTCAAGGCGATGCGACCCGGCCTGACCACACCCCTGCGCATGGCCAAATACTTCCTCACCCATCCGAAGCTGCTGGGCGCGCTGCCGGTGGTGCGGGACGCCAACAGGATTCCGGCGAGCTACGCCACCGTCGAGTACCACGGCCTGCACGCCTTCCGCTGGGTCGCCGCCGACGGCAGCGCCAGATTCGTTCGCTATCACCTGGTTCCGGCCGCCGCGGAGAACTTCCTATCGGCGTCGGCCGCCCACGGCAACGGGGCGGACTTCCTCACCGACGAGCTGAACACGCGCCTGGAGAGCGGGCCGGTGCGGTTCGGATATCGCGTGCAGATCGCCGGGCCCACCGACTCGACGGTCGATCCGTCGGCGCCCTGGCAGAGCACGCAGATCGCGACCGTCGGCACCATCGAGATCGCCGGGCTGGAGACCGAGCGCGAGCACGGCGGCGACATCGTCGTTTTCGACCCGATGCGTGTCACCGACGGCATCGAGCCCTCCGACGACCCGGTGCTGCACTTCCGGACGCTGGCCTATTCGGCGTCGGTCAAGCTGCGCACCGGCGTCGGTCGCGGGGCCGAAGCGCCGCCCGCCTGACGGGGGAGCGCAACCGGCGGTCGCCCGCCTGCCGAAACCTGCGGCAGGCTAAGGTTTTTCTTCAGTGTCGCCTTCCCACATGATTCTCATTTGCTTGGCCGGGTTCTGCGCCGGCGCCATCAACGCGCTGGTCGGGTCCGGGACGCTGATCACGTTCCCCACGCTGGTCGCCCTCGGCTTCCCGCCGGTGACGGCCACCATGTCGAACGCGATCGGTCTGGTCGCCGGCAGCGTGTCGGGCACCTGGGGCTACCGCGCCGAGCTGCGCGGCCAATGGGATCGGCTGCGCTGGCAGCTTCCGGCGTCGCTGTGCGGCGCGATGCTGGGTGCGTTCCTGCTGCTGCATCTGCCGGAGAAGGTCTTCGCCGAAGTGGTGCCGGTACTGTTGGTCCTGGCGCTGGTCCTGGTGGTCGCCGGGCCGCGGATTCAGGCGTGGACGGGCCGGCGCGCCGAGGCCGCGGGCCGCTCGCCCGAGCACATCACGCCCCGCCGCATGGCCGTCCTGGTGTTCGGGACATTCGCCGTCGGCGTCTATGGCGGTTATTTCACCGCCGCTCAAGGCATCCTGTTGGTCGGCCTGATGGGCGCGCTGCTGCCGGAGTCGGTACAGCGGATGAACGCCGCCAAGAACCTGCTGGCGCTCGTGGTGAATGTCGTTGCCGCGATTGCCTATACGTTGGTCGCCTTCGGCCGCATCAGCTGGCCGGCCGCCGGGCTGATCGCCGCGGGGTCGCTGATCGGCGGGCTGATCGGGGCGCGCTACGGCCGCCGGCTGTCGGGAAACGCGCTGCGCGCGACGATCGTGGTGGTCGGCCTGATCGGGCTGTATCGACTCCTCGCCGTGGCCTGACGGGCGTGGCTGCGCCCCAAGGGGTTCAGCTCAGCGTGGCGGTGGCCACTTCGTCGATGACGTCCATCACCTCGCCCCGCCTGCGCCACGCCCGCAGCTGACGCATCGCCCCGTTGCCCTGCGTGGCGACACGGTCGAGTTCGCCCACCACGCGGTCATATTCGCCGAGCGTCTCCAGCGCCGGCCGCACGCGCTGTACGAGGGCGCCCAACTGCTCGCGCGCGGACACCGCTCCGCGGCCGTGGACAAGGTCGAGCGTGCGTCCGGCGACCCCGTCGTGGGCGGCCTTCCAGTACGCCGCGCGCAGGGCCGCCGGCGGAAGCCGCCCGGGCTGGTCGTCGTCCAGCGCCGTCATCACCGCGGCCCGGACCAGCGTGGCGAGCAACACCGTTTCCGCGACGGTCGCCGGCACGTCGGCCACCCGCACCTCGATCGTCGGGAAGTTCTCCGACGGGCGCACGTCCCAATAGACCATCTTCTCGTCCAGGATCACTTCGCTGTCGATCAGCATCCGCACTGTGCGGTCGTATTCGTCGGGCGACGGGAAGAAGGGCGGCGGCCCGGCCACCGGCCAGCGTCGCCACAGGACACTGCGCCAGCTCGCGTAGCCGCTGTCGGCGCCGCGGTACACCGCCGAATTAGCCGCCAGCGCAAGCAAATTCGGCAGCCACGGCCGCAGCCAGTTGCTGACATGGATGGCGGCCGCGCGGTCGGGAACCTCGACGTGCACATGGCATCCGCAGATCCCTTGCTCGTGCGCGACCATCCCGTACTCCGCGCCGATCCGGCGATAGCGGGGGGTGTCGGTGACGGGAAACTCATGCGGTGTGGCCGGCGGAAGACCGGCGGCGAGCAGCCGAAGCCCCACAGCCTCGGCCGCCTGTGCCGCGGTGCGCCGCAGCCGGGCCAGCTCCTCGCCGAGTTCCGTGCTGGTCGACACGACGCTGGAGGTGGTTTCCACTTGGCAGCTGCTGAGTTCCAGCTGCAGCTCAACACCCCGGCGCTTGGCCTCGGCGGCCACATCGGCGTTTTGCGGAGCCGGTTCGCCGGTTCGCGGGTCGACAAGGAGGAATTCTTCCTCCGCGCCGAAGGTGGGAGGGTCGTTCATCCAGCCGCAGGGGCCCTATCGGTGTCCGTGCCGCGCCGTCACCAACGGGCCGCGGATGCCAGCGCGGAATCGGCGGTCGGGTAGATGGGCAGCAGGGCCGACAGGCCGCACGCGTCGACGATACGGGCGACGATCGGCTCGCGGCTCACCAGGCGCAACTCGACGCCGCGCTCCTTGCAGCGCTTCGCCTCGTCGGCCAGCACCGCGAACGCGCAGCAGGCCATGAAATCCAGCCCCGTGACGTCGACGACCAGGGACCCCGGCGCGATGACGATGCCGGCGACTTCGCTGACCAGCTGGCGCCAGGTGTGCTCGTTGCAGGCGTCGACCTCCCCGCCGGCGTAGATCAGTACCGCCGGGCCGCTGCGATCGGCTGACGCGCGCAGCGTGCTGTTGGGGTCGCCAAGCTCGTAGACCAGCTTCGTGCTCAGCATCAGGTGGGTAGTTGTCATGGGTTCTGCAATGACCGAGCTCAACATCGTGGACTCCTAATCGACCGGCGTCTACGACGCTGCGATGGATGCCCGTCCTGCCGTCTGAAGACAGACTTTTCGCGGAATGCGAATCTCATTTCTATAACAAGACAGGTCTGTCTGTCTACCTATGCCAGCTAAGAGTATGTTGTGGGTTGCTATGACAACCTCCGATGTCGGAACGCCCGCCGCGTCGGCTCGTGAACGTATCCTGTCCGCGGCATATGAGCTGTTCAGTCGGCGTGGAATCCGTGCGGTCGGCACCGAAGAGGTGATCGACCGGGCCGGTGTCGCCAGGGCCACGTTGTACCGGCATTTCGCCACCAAGAACGACCTTGTGCTGGCCGTGCTGCAGCGGCGCGAGGAACTGTGGACCCACGGCCTGATCGAGGAGCAGTCACGGCAGCGGGGCGAGACGCCCGAGCAACAGTTGCTCGCGATCTTCGACGTCATGCACGACTGGATTCAGCTGCGTGACGGCTACGAGGGCTGCTCGTTCATCAACGTGCTGCTCGAACTCGGGCCCGATTCGCCTGCGGGACGGGCCTGCATCACCCACATCGAGCACGTACGCGACATCGTGCGTCAGCGCGCCGTGGCGGCGGGCCTGACCGACGTCGAGGACTTCGCCTCGTCCTGGCACATCTTGATGAAGGGCGCCATCATCCTGGCGGCCGTGGGCGACATTGATGCGGCGTTGCGTGCCCGCAGGATGGCCGTTGCCCTCATCGAAGAGCACCGTCCGGCTGCGCCCGAGGATCTCGGCGAGGCGGCCAGCTAACCGCTGTCTCAAGCTGCGTCGGCCGCGGTGCTGTCGGCGTTGCGGTAATGCTCGGCCTCGAGCTCGGCGATGGCCCGGGAGGTGCGTTCTCGCAGCGCGAAGGCGGCGATCAGCCCGAACACGATCGCGATGACCAGCGCTATCCAGGAGAACCGCTCCAGCCAGCGTTCCGCGGCCATTCCGGCGTAGTACACCAGCGCGGTCGTGCCGCCGGCCCAGCAGATGGCGCCCGAGACGTTCGCCGCCAAGAAGCGCGGGTAGTGCATCTTCAGGGCGCCGGCCAGCGGCCCGGCGAAGATCCGCAGCAGCGCGATGAACCGGCCGAGGAAGACCGCCCGAACTCCCCAGCGGTTGAACAGCTTTTCGGCCAACGCGACGTGTCCGGGACCGAAATGTTTGGGGAACCGCCGGCCCAGGCGGTCGAAGAGCGGCATGCCGAACCGGCGTCCGATCGCGTACCCGATCGAGTCGCCGACCACGGCGCCGATCACCGCCGCGACGCCGACGCCGACGGGGTTGACGGGCAGATCGTCGTGCGACGACATCAGCGCGGCGCTGACCAGGATGATCTCCCCGGGAAGCGGAATGCCCAGGCTTTCCAGCCCGACCACACCGCCTACCACCAGGTAGACCGCGAGCGGCGGGATCGCGTGCAGCAAAGCCTCCACATCCATGCGTCCAGGATGCCTGACCGTCCGGCGATACGCGCCCTAAACCCTCCGGGTCGCGTCGGCCGGTCGGCTCGGCGCGCTGAGGCTCTCCAGCTGGGGCCGTTTGGGCTCGCGGCCGTCGGCCGACGACAGGCCGCGCAGGCGCCGCCAGATCCACGGGAAGAAACTGTCCTGCGTCCAGCGCAATTGCTCGTAGGTGCCCGTGGTCAGCGACCGGCGCCTCGCATCGGGGCTCCCGTGGGCCCAATCATGGTTGCTGCCGGGCAGATTCAATGCCTCGGCGGCCGCGGCGGCGAACAACATGTGCCCCTTGGTGGAGGCGTGCACCCGGTCGATGGCCCAGGTGTCCAGCTCGCGCATCGACGGCGCGTTGTACAGGTCGACGAGCCGGAAACCGTAGCGATCGGCGGCGGCCGTGATCGCCGCATTGATGCGGGCGAGACGCCCGGACACCAGCCGACCGAGCGGCAGGAACTGCGCGACGTTCGGGAAGGTCGTCGTCACCACCGTCGCGCCGGATCTGGCCAGCGCGGCGTAGACGTTTTCGAGGTCGGCCAGGGCCGGACCGAACGACCGCCCCGGCTGGATGACGTCGTTCATCCCCGCGCAGACGGTGATCAGGTCGGGCCGCATCGCCAGGGCCAGCGGGACCTGCTCGGACAAGACGTCGGCGACCCGTTTGCCGCGGATCGCCAGGTTGGCGTAGTGCAGTCCCGGATACAACGAGTCGATCGTGACGGCGAGCCGGTCGGCGAATCCGAGGAGACCGACGACGTCGTCGCCGTCCCACAAGCCCTCGGTCTGACTGTCCCCGATGGCGACGTAACGGCGATATCCAGACGGAATAGCCCCGAACACGAAGCCGAGAGTAATAGCGATCGCGATCGCGGTGTGGTAGGCATGGCCGCCACTTGCCGCGCGCGGCCGTGCTCAGCTTGCTGTGAGTCGCAACCGGCGCGAGTACCTTCGCTGTCATGGCGAGAAAGAGCGAGCGGGCCACGGCCGCGCCGGCCGCCGATTCGCTTGCGCCGCAGTATCCGATCGAGTCGGTCGACAACGCACTCAAGCTGCTGCTGCTGCTGGGCGAACAACCCCAGATCCGGTTGAGCGAGGCCACCCGCTACCTGGGCGTGGCGTCGTCCACCGCGCATCGGTTGCTGGCGATGCTGGCCTACCGCGGGTTCGTCCGGCAGGACCCGGTGTCGAAGGCGTACCTGCCCGGACCGGCGTTGACCGGTGTGGCGTTCGCGATCTTCGGCCGCATCGACATCCAGCGATCGGCCGCCCCGATCATGCGAAGCCTCGGTGAGCAACTGCGCGAAACCATCCACGTCGGGATGTTGGACGGCGCCAGCGTCCGCTTCATCGCCGCCGTCGAAGGCCCGGCCGCGGTCCGGGTGGCTTCGCGGCTGGGCCGCACCATGCCGGCGCATTGCACGTCCACGGGCAAGGTCATGCTGGCGCAGCTGCCCGAACCGGAGCTGCGTCAGCTGCTGCCGCACGAGCGGTTGGAACGCATCACGGCCGCGTCGATCGGCAGCCGGACCGAGTTGGAGGCCGAGCTCGCCGCTATCCGCGAGCGCGGCTACGCCATCAACCGCGAGGAAAGCGAGGAAGGCGTGGCTTCGGTCGCGGTGCCCATACCGACGCGGGCGCCGGGCCTGCGCCTCGCGCTCAACGCCGCCGCCCCGCAGTATCGGCTGGACGCCTCCCGCTACGGCGCGGTGGCCGCGGCTCTTGGCAAGGCGGCCAAGGAGATTGGCGACCAACTCGGCTGAGACGGCGCCCCGAACGCTGCCCGGCGACCGCGGCATTGTCATGGCCGTGCGGGGGATGGCGCGGGGTTTGATACCGTCCGCGCTACCAGCGCTCTCCGCAAGGATGTGTGCACTCCCGTTTTTGATAGCGCCCGCGCTATCAAATTCCGCGTGAGCCATATGGTCCGGAGAGCCGCGCCTCCCCGGGACATGAGAGACTCCCGATCTTGATAGCGCCGGTGCTATCAAATCCGGCGTGAGCCGCCATCGACCACGTGACAGCTGCTGGTGCCCGAATGATTTGAGTATTCTTACGGATTCCGGCGAGCAGCGCGCTGCCGCAGGCTCTTTGGCATGACCGTTCCCAATAGCATCTCCAAAACCACAGCCGCATTCTTCGTTCAGGCCGCCGTCGCGTTCGCGATCAGCCTCGTGGCAGCGCTGGGCGGGATCTACTTCCTTCCGCTCGATGGGTGGCAGCGATCGTTTCTCGGCATCACCTTCCTGTTCTTGGTGTCGAGCGCGTTCACCCTGGCCAAGGCGATCCGCGACCAACAGGAAGCCGCGACGGTGCGCGTGCGCCTGGACGAAGCACGCATCGAGAAACTGCTGGCCGACTACGACCCGCTCAACGCCGCCTCGAATTGAGTAGTACTACTCACGCCTGACGCGTAGAACTGCGCGGGCGCGGGCCCTGCGCGATCGGCGATGCTCTTCATGACAGCCCGCCGATTAATCCCCTTGTTCACCAACAGATTCCCCGAAAGGGCCGGTACATCCCCATGGCAGCTCTCGCAAGATTCCCCGACGTCGCCGAGGTGGCGGCGGCCACCCCGGCCGACCGCGATCGCGTACTGGACGTCATCCGCATCACGTCGCTGATCGGTGTGGTGCTCGGCCACACCGTGATGGCCATCAGCATCATCGAAAACCACGTCTTGATCTGGGATAACCTGCTGACCACCTCGGTGGTGTTTCAGGCAGCGACCTGGCTCCTACAGATCGTGCCGCTGTTCTTCTTCGCCGGCGCCGCGGCCTGCCTATCGTCGTGGTCTGCCGGCACAAACTGGGGTGACTGGCTGATGAAACGCTGCACCAGACTGTTCCGGCCGGTGTTCTATTACCTGGCGTTTTGGGCGGTCGCGCTGACGGTGCTGTATCGAACTCTGCCGCAACACATCTACGAGCCGGTCGCCGGTGTCAGTACGCAGCTGCTGTGGTTCTTGGGCGCCTACGTGCTGGTGCTGGCCGCCATGCCGGTGTTGTACCGCATCAACAGCGCCGGGCGCCTCGCCGCCGCTGTGGCCGGCGTCTACGCGGCGATCGCGGCGATCGACGCCATCCGGCTGCACTGGCCGGCCATGATGCCGCTGGGCTACCTCAACCTGGCCGTCTGGCTCATCCCCGCCATGTTCGGCATCGCCTACCGCCGCCGGCTGCTCACCGGGCGCGCCGCACTCGTCATCGCGGCCATCGGGTTCGCCGTCGACGTCGCGCTCGTGCACTGGGGTCCGTATCAGATCAGCATGGTGGGCACCGGTGATCACCAGCTGTCCAACACCAGCCCGCCGTCGCTGCTGTTGGCCGGGCACGCAATCATCCTGAGCGCCTTGGCTATTGCCGCCGCGCCGGCGATCGCACGCTGGGCCCAGCGACCGAGGGTGTGGTGGTGGACCGCCATTGGTAACTCCGGCGCCATGACGCTGTACTTGTGGCACATGCCCGTGCTGCTCGGCGCGCATTTGGTCTTCGACTGCCTCGGCTGCCCTCGTTACCCGGGCTCGCGGGATTTCCTCGCCGTCAGCCTCGCGCAACTGCTCGTCGTGGCGGTCGCCGTGGCGGTGCTTTTCGTGACGCTGCGGCCGCTGGAGAACAACCCACTGTCGGGCTGGGACGGCGCCCCGACCGTGAGAGGGCGCGGGCGGGGAGCGGCCATCGGCGCCCTGTTGTGCGTGGCGGGCGTGGCCATCCTTGCCGCCATCAGGTGGGGGCTCAAAGACGACGGCCTGGTGTGCATGGCCGTAATGGTGACCGCGTTGGTGGGCGCCCGCGTGGTGGCCGCCGCTTCGGCCAAGCGCCCCAACACGGTTCGCGGGTAGAAGCAGAATTCGTTGACCCGCAGGGCAGTCAGCTGGCTGCTCTGCGGGTCACGGCTCCTCGTCGAGGCCGTGCTCGATGGCGTAGCGCGCCAACTCGACCCGGTTGGCAACCTGAAGTTTGCGGAAGGTCGTCTGCACGTGGTTTTCCACCGTGCGGTGGCTGAGCGACAGCTTCTGGGCGATCTGCTTGGCGGACAGGCCCTTTGCCACATAGCGCAAAACCTCGGTTTCGCGTTCGGTGAGCGTGGGCCGAGCGGGACCGTCGCCCTTGCTCTGCGCCATCCGCCGGTATTCACCCAACACCAGCCCCGCCAGACTCGGAGTGAACACGGCGCGGCCTTCAGCGGTCGCTGTCACGGCTTGCGCCAGTTCTGATTTGGATGCGCTCTTGACCAGATACCCGGTCGCACCGGCCTTGACGGCTTCCAACACGTCGTCTCGCTCATCCGAGGCCGAGAGCACCAGCACTCGAGACGAGGGAGAGACCGCGAGCACCCCCGCGGTCGCTTGTGCGCCATCGCCGTCGGGCAGCTGCATGTCCATCACGACGACGTCGGGCTTGACCACGGCCGCCCGCCGCCCCGCCGCGGCAACGCCATCGGCGGTGGCGACCACGGTGAACCCCGCGTCGGCCAGGTCGCGGGCGACCGCGTCACGCCAGATGGGATGGTCGTCGACGACCATCACGGTCGTGGGGGTCTCATCGGCCATGGGGCGCCTTTCCGCGTGGCACGCACAACTCCCATTCGGCGCCTTCTCCCGGTTCGCTTCGCAGGTGGGCGCTGCCGCCCAGCGAAGTCAACCGCCCGACGATCGATTGCGAGATGCCCAAGCGCCCCTGCCCGGCCGCTTCCTCGAGCCGGCCGGCGGCGATTCCCACCCCGTCGTCGCGGATGCTCACCACAACGGAATCGCCGAGGTCTTCGACGAGCACGAACGCGTGCGCACCGGGCCCGGCATGTGCTTCCACGTTGTCCAGCGCGTTGCCCACCGCCGCGTCGAGCTCGGTGCCCACCCGGCGAACCACGGGCACCGGTGTCGCGGGCAGGCTCAGCGACACCCGGTCGGATTCCCGGCAGCGCAGCAGGGTGCGCAGATCGATGGTGGCGCCGTCGGTGTCATGGTCGATGTCCGTGCTGGCGAGCCATCGTCGTAGCGTGCGTTCCTGCTCGCTGGCCAGGTCGGCGAGTTCTGCTGTGGCGCCGCCGATTTCGTGGCCTTTCTTGGCCACCAGCGCCAGCACCTGGATGGCCCCGTCATGGACTTGGCGGGACAAGCGTTCCCGTTCCTGCACCGCGGCCGTCAATCGGGCCGCCTGTTGGAGCTCATCGTGGGCGCGCCGCGCGGTTTGGGCGGCCATGCCGATCGCCATGCCGATCGCCAGCTCGATGATGACGGTGGCGTTATGCCCAAGGTTGAGGGCGAGATAGTTCTTGACCGCGAAATTGGTGGCCATCACCACCAGGCCCGTGAGCATGCCACCGGCGGGGCCGAACTGGATAGCCGCCGAGATCGTGGGGTTGCTGGCCCACAGCGTTGTCGGCCAGGTCTGATTGTCGGCCGCCCAGTGGGGGGTGGTGACGATGGTGTTCGACGACATGAGCAGCACGACGATCACGACTTCGGCGAGTACCCACGCTGGTTTGCGACCGAACCCGCGTAAGTAAGCCACCGCGCACGCCGCGCTCCAGCCGATCAGCACCGCGAACAGCACCCAGCCCAGCGCGGGCCGACGCAGATCCGGGTTGATGGCGATCTGGAACCCTGCGGCGTAAATGCAGCTCAGCAGCCGGAACACTTGCGCCGCACGCCATAACGGCGTGGTGGGATCAAGGCTGTTTTTCGCCATCGTGGTCAGCATAAATGTGGGGCCTGATGGCGGTGGGGAAGACTGGCGTGTGACGCAACGTCAGTCGGCCGGCAACCGTGCAACTTCGTGCCGCCAGGCGGCCTCGGCGATGAACGAGGGCCCCAGGTCGGGCAGGTCTTCCCAGTCGGCGTCGTCGATGTCCCGCAGGGTCCCGCCCGCGCCTCGCACCCGCAACGACATTCGGGCCAGCGCGTCGAGGCTGATGGCCTGCAGCACCGCCTCCGGCACGGTGGCGGCCGCGCTGGTGATCCCGTGTCCGCGGCAGATGACCACCGGCCGCCCGCGCATGGCGGCCACCATCTCCTTGCCCAGCGCCGGGGTGCGGATCAGCGCGGCGCGTTCGTAGACGGGCACGCCGCCGCGTGCGAGCCACGCGCCGGGAATGTCGTACGCACCGTAGATCGGCCGGATCGCGATGCCGGCCAGGTCGGCGGCGACCACGGCGGGCGGGTGCAGATGCGCCACGGAACGATGCCGGGGATCGGCCAACATGGTCTCGACGTGGATGGGCAATTCGTTGGGCACGCGATAGCCGTCGAGTTCGCCGTCGGCGCCTGCGCCGCCGTCGAAGGTGACGAGCCGGATGTCGCTGGGCCGGGTGAAAGCCACCCCGGTATCGGTGTCGCTGCGGCAGCGGACGAGCAGGCGCTCGTCGTCGACCCGCATGCTCAGGTGGCCGAGGATGCCGTCGACGAGGCCGCGGGCCGCGGCCACTCGGCAGCCCTGCGCCACCAACGCGCGCTGCTCGTCAAGGGGGGTCATCTTGGCGCACCCAGCCCGAATCCCCCGTCGGGACGGACGGTTTCGCCGGTGATCCCGCGGGCCCGGTCGGAGGCCAGAAACGCGAAGCTCCACGCGTGGTCCTGCCCGGAGAGCGCGACGTTCAGCGGCGTGCGCGCGGCCAGCTGTTGTGCCCGGTCGGCGGTGTCGTCCAGGCGGACGCCCCCGAGCCCCAGGCTGGCAAGCCCACGCAGGTCGGTGCCCAGCGTGCCGCCGGGCGCCACCCCGTTGACCCGGATCTGCGGCGCCAGCTCGTGGGCCAGGGCGGCCACCAGGCCGCGGACGGCGAATTTCGACGACACGTACAGCGCGCCACCACGTCCGGGATAGAACGACGACGCGGACTCGGTCAGGATGATCGAGGATCCCGTTCCGTCCCGCAGCCGGGGGAGCGCCGCCTTGACGGACTGCAGATGGCTGAGCACGTTGGTGCGAAACATCTCGTCGAACGCGCCGGGCAGGTCATCGGCGTCGATGTCGCCGATGCCGCGGTAGAAGTCGAAGACTCCGACGCAGTTGACCAGCGTGTCCAATCCGCCGTAGGCGTCCACCGCGGCGGCGACCGCTTGGTCATTGGCTTCCCGGGTGGTCGCGTCGCCGTCGACGACCGGAACATCGGGCAACTGCCGGCGCAAGTTCTCGCATTTTTCGTGATCACGTTCCAGCGCAGCAACTTTCGCGCCCTCGCTGCGAAACACGTCCACCACGGCCCGGCCGATCCCGGAACCGGCGCCGACGACCAGCGCGCGCTTGCCCTCAAGCCAGCCGGTCATCACCCTCCTCGGCTTCATCGGGCAGCAGCGGCGCGTGGGAATTGCCGACCATTGCCGCCAGGGTGCGACCGTTCTGCCATGTCAGGGCCTCGACCTCGAGCGCGTCCAAGGTGATCCATTGCCCGGATCGCGGTGCGCCGATCAGCAGCCTCGACCCGTTTCGGGTGTCGACCCGGCGCACCACCACCTCGGTGAACTCGTTTGCGACGACGAGGGGTTCGCCGACCGCGCCGTCCAGCAGCCGCTGCAGTTCGTCATTCATAGGAACACCGCCAGGTTTTGCATCCGGAGCACCGACTCGTCGGCGATGATATTGCGCCGGGCCAGCTTCCAGCGATCATCGCACCAGCGCAGCACGTCCTCGCGCCCGCACGACAGCAAGGCGCTTTCGTTCACGTCGCCCCGGCTGCGGAACAGCAGTTCGGCCGATTCGACCCACAGTTGCGCCGGGTCGTCGTGCTCGAAGGTGCGCACGTTGGTGACGAAGTGGCGCAGCCGCGACGGCGGATCCTCGGCCCAGGCGTGTTCGGTGCCCATCCGCGCGACGCGCTGGCTCAGCGAATATCTGTCCTCGTCGAAGTGCGCCATGCCCGGGGAGGCGTCGAACCCGGCTCCGCGCGCGGTGGTGACCCGCACGGGCATCACGTAGCGGACATCGTCGGTCATCGTGTCCAACCACGCTTCGTACTGCTGGGCATCCAGCAGATATGCCTCGTCCACCAGGAACTGGTGCGCCTGCAGGTGCCGGGCGTCATGAAACGGCAAGGACGGCAACGCCTTTCTCATGCGCCAGCCCCCTGCAGGTAATCGGCCCACATGTTCAGCAGCGCGCGCTGGTTGTATTCGTTATAGCCGACCTGCGCGCGGCCCGGCCCGTGGAAAGCATCGGCGGCCAGCGGCTCGACCACCGGGCTGCCATCGGACAGCAGCCCCATCCGGCTGTTCAGCAGCAGCCGCCGGGCCATCGAACCGCCCGCGGTGGTGGTCAGCGACACCCAGTTCTCCACGTCGTCCTGCTCGAACATGCCGGTGGATCCGAAGCACATCAGATATGCCTTGTACGAGTCCTGTTTGTACTGCGGGGGAGCGGCGGAGTCCACCGCGAACCACGAGCAGACCTCGGTCTCGTTCTCGCTGATGGGCTGCCACAGCCGGATCGAGATGAAGGGCAGCACTTGGTCTTCGCGGTCATGCACCTTCGGCCAGTTATGCACGAAGCTCAGATTCGGAAAGCAGGTGGCAGCCGAGATCATGAAACCGTCCTCGCCGACCATCCGCTGCTGCCGCGACGTCCACACGCCTTTGATCCGGCCGATCATCTCGTCGGGATAGCCGACGTAGCGCATCCGTTCGTCGAAGCCACCCGGCGGAAGTTTGTAGGTGGTGCCGCCGCCGCGGTGCGCCCAGTAGGTGGCGCCGTCCTTGCGTTTCTGCGCTTTCGGCTCGCGGAACAGGCCGATGTCCACGATCGACGCGTGCGTGTGCGGCGTGTGGTACATGTCGCCGGCGAAGTTCTCGGCGCCGATCTTCCAGTTGGCCTTGATGCGCCAGCGCTGCGGCCCCCGCACTTCGAGGCCGCCGGCACTCTGTTTGGTGTAGAAGTCCAGATAGAACTTGAAGTCGCCGAGGAAGTCCTCGAGCGGCTCGGCGTTCGGGTCCATGCTGATGAACAGCAGACCGTTGTAGCTCGCGAATTTCGGTGCGGGCAGCAGGGTTTGGGCATTCCTGGCGAACCCGTCCTCGCCGCCGTAGGCCTCCCGATGAAACGGCAGGCCGGTGAGCTGGCCGTCGTTGCGGTAGGTCCAGCCGTGGTAGGGGCAGCGGAAGTTGGAGGCGTTTCCCATCTCCGCGCGGCAGACCTGCATGCCCCGATGCAGGCACATATTGAACAAGGCGCGCACATCGCCCGTCGAGTCGCGAGTGATGATGAAGGAGTCGTCGAGCACCCGGCGCACCACGTAGTCGCCGTCCTGCGGGATCTCGGACTCGTGCGCCGCGAACATCCACGCCCGTCCGAACAGCCGTTCCTTCTCCAGTGCGAACAGTTCACTGTCGTTGTAGATGTAAGCGGGGATCATCCCGTCGCGGACGCTGGCGAACACGCCATCGCGGGCATCGCGATGGGCCGTCATGGTGACCCCCTCACACCCTAATTGTCTGCTGTGCAGAGAAGTATTCCGCTAAGTAGAATCCCGCATCTACCCGCCGCCGGTCAATCGCGACGCTTGCCGGGCCCGCTCCGCGGTCAGGGTTTTACAAGAATGCTTTCTGGTAACTCACAGGTTTCTGACAACTAAGCGGCCAGAAGCCCGGGCTACGGTGGTCACGTCAGCTCCGCTGCGCATGTGAGCGTGCGGTAATCAAGGGGTAAACGGTTCGATTTTGCGTGCGCGGCCGAATTATGGCGACGTATGTGAGGAAGGCGGGTGCAATGGCTGCTCGGTCACTGGATGGTCGATTGCAGAAACTCGGATCGCGAGTGGTGTCCGCCATCGGGCGTCAAGAGTGGCTGGATCGGCCGAGCTACCGGTTCGAACACGTGTTGAGCTTCGCCTTCAACGGCCTGGGCAGCGCCCGCAACACGGTGACCAACGCGCTGCATGGGGTCTGGCTCGGCCACCCGGTGCACCCGCCGCTGGCGTCGTTGACGAGCGGCGCGCTGGGAACCACCGTCGCGTTGGACGCCCTGAGCCTGCTGCCGGGCCAGCCCGCCACCGAAGTCCGCGACGCGTCGAAGTTCGCGTCGCGCGCCCTGGGGGTGGGCATTCTGGCCAGCATCGGGTCGGCCGTCACCGGCGTCACCGATTGGCAGCACACCCACGAATCCGATCGCCGGGTCGGTGCCGTGCACGGTCTGGTGAACCTGGTGGCCACGGGGCTGTACGCGCAGTCGTGGTGGGATCGGCGCCGAGGCCGGCACGGACGCGGCATCGCGCTGACCGCACTGGGTTACGGCATCACCGTCGCGGGCAGCTACCTCGGTGGGGCGCTGGTGTTCGAGTCCGGCATCGGAATCGACCAGTCGGGCGCGCGGCTGCGCACCGCGGAATGGACGCCAGTGCTGCCGGCGGCTTCGCTGAACGGAAAGCCGGTGCGTGTCGAGGTCGACGGGGTGGGGCTGGTGGTGTGCCAGACCCGCCCCGGGGAGGTCGCGGCGTTCGGGGAGTTGTGTCCACACCTGGCCGCCCCGATGGCCGATGGCTGGATCGACCGTGGCCGGCTCGTATGCCCTTGGCACGGTTCGTGGTTCGCGGCCGAGACGGGTGACGTTCGGCGCGGCCCGGCGGCTGCCCCGCTGCCGTGTTACCAGGCGAGGTTGGTCAACGGAATGGTCGAAGTTCGGGGCGAACCCGAGCCCGGGCTCGGTGCAGCGGTGGGAATCGGAGAAGGGAAAGCGCAATGAACGCCTACGACGTGCTGAAGGAACACCACATAGTGATCAAGGGCCTCGGCCGCAAGGTCAGCGAGGCGCCGGTGAATAGCGAAGAGCGGCATGCCCTTTTCGACGACATGCTGATCGAGCTCGACATCCACTTCCGCATCGAGGACGACCTGTACTACCCGGCCCTCAAAGACGCCACCAAGCTGATCGCCGTCGCTCATGCCGAGCACCGCCAGGTGGTCGACCAACTCTCGGTGCTGCTCAGGACCCCGCAGAGCGCCCCGGGTTACGAGGACGAGTGGAACTCCTTCAAGACGGTGCTGGAGGCGCACGCCGACGAAGAGGAGCGCGACATGATCCCGGCTCCCCCCGAGGTCAAGATCACCGACGCGGAGCTCGAGGAACTGGGCAACAAGATGGCCGCGAAAATGGAGCAATACCGCGGGTCCGCCCTCTACAAGATGCGCACCAAGGGGCGGGCCGCGCTCGTGCGCTCGCTCTAAGTCCGGCCGCGTCGCCGATTTGCGCGGCGTGCGGGGTCATCGAGAGTAGCGTCACGGCACATGAACCCCGAGTGTCTCGCGTCCCAGCGGGACATCACGGCCGAGATCGCCAGCATCGCAGCCGAATACCGGGAGAGCGAAGCGCAGCCCCGGCTCGACTACCCGCCCTACCGCAGCACCACCCTGCGCCACCCCAAACAACCCCTGGTGCCGGTCGATCCCGAGGAGGTCGAACGCTGGGCGCCGTGCTTCGGCCACCAGGACGTCGACCCGGTCGAGGCTGACCTGACGGCCGGCCACCCGGGCCAACCCCTCGGAGAACGCGTCGTCGTCGCCGGGCGGGTGCTCGACGGCTCGGGCAAACCGGTGGCGGGTCAGTTGATCGAGATCTGGCAGGCCAATGCCGGCGGCCGGTACCGCCACCAGCGTGACCAGCACCCGGCTCCGCTCGACCCGAACTTCACCGGCGCCGGCCGGTGTCGGACCGGGCCGGACGGGTCGTACCGCTTCCTGACCATCAAGCCCGGCCCGTATCCCTGGCGTAATCACCGCAACGCGTGGCGCCCGGCGCACATCCACTTCTCCCTCTTCGGCACCGCCTTCCCGCAGCGCCTGGTCACCCAGATGTACTTCCCCGGCGACCCGCTGTTCGACCTGGATCCGATCTTCCAGTCGGTCCTCGACCCCGCCGCGCGTCGACGGCTGATCGCCCGCTACGACCACGACCTCACCGAGCCGGAGTATGCGACCGGGTATCGGTGGGAGATCGTGCTCTCCGGTGGCGCCCGAACGCCGGTCGAGGACTTCGATGGCTGAATTCGCTTGTACCCCAGGGCAAACGGTCGGGCCATTCCTGGACCTCGGGCTGCCGTATCCCGGGGACAGCGCCCTGGTCGACGATGGTCATCCGCACGCCGTCCGGCTACACGGTACGGTCTACGACGGCGCAGGCGACGGCGTCCCGGACGCCCTGGTCGAGCTGTGGCAACCCGATGGCACCGGACGAATCCCGCGGCAGGCCGGCTCGCTGCGCCGCAATGTCCCGACGTTCACGGGCTGGGGCCGGTCGGCGACCGACGCCGCCGGTCATTACGGCTTCACCACCGTAACGCCCGGTTCGGCGAGCGTCGGGCGGCCGCCGTTCTTCGCCCTGACCGTCTTCGCGCGGGGCCTGCTGGACCGGTTGTTCACCCGGGCCTACCTGCCCGGCGGCGACGTGAGCGCCGACCCGCTGCTGACGAGCCTCGATGCCGAGCGGCGCGCCAGCTTGCTCTGTGACGCCGAAAGCGGTTGCAGGCAATACCGTTTCGACATCCACCTGCAGGGTCCGCGCGAGACCGTGTTCTTGACGTACCGGGACGGTGGGCGATGACCAACCTGCTGTGGCCCGGCGACCACCGGGCCCGAGACCACATGACGGATCGGGCCCTGCTGGAATCGATGGTCGCGGTGGAGGCCGCCTGGCTGGACGCCCTCGTCGCCGGAGGCCTGGCCCCGGCCGAGTGCGCCGGGATGGACCTGCCAATGCTGTTGACCTTCAACGATTGTGAATCCCTGGCAGCCGCCGCCGAGGACGGCGGCAACCCCGTCATCGGTCTCGTCGCCCTGCTGCGGCAGCGTGCGGCGCCGGCCGTCGCGCCGTGGATCCACCGGGGACTCACCAGCCAGGACGTCCTGGACACCGGCCTGATGCTCGGAGTGCGCGACGTGGTCGGCGAGCTGAAAGCGCAGCTCGCGGAGCAGATCTCGACGCTGACCGAGCTCGCCACCCGGCACCGGGCGACGCCCATGGTGGCCCGCACCCTGACCCAGCACGCGGCACCGACCACGTTCGGCGCGAAGGCGGCCGGCTGGCTGAACGGCGCCGTCGACGCCGTCGAGGGGCTGTCCGCGGTGGTAGCTCCGATCCAGATCGGCGGGGCCGCCGGGACACTGGCGGCCAGCACGGAGCTGGCAGCGCTGCTCACCGGCGCCGACGACCCCGCCGAGGTCTCGATCGGCCTGGTGCAAAGCGCGGCGACGGCTTTGGGTCTGACCGTCCGACCGCCCTGGCACACGACGCGAACGCCGGTCACCGCGGCCGCCGACGCGTTCGTCGGCTGCACCGACTCCTGGGGCCGCATCGCCTCGGACATCGTCACCCTGGCCCGCCCGGAGATCGGCGAACTGAGCGAGCCGGGCGGCGCGAACCGCGGCGGCTCGTCGTCGATGCCGCACAAACGAAACCCGGTGCTGTCCATCCTCATTCGCCGGGCCGCGCTTTCCGCGCCGCAGCTGGCGGCGACCCTGCACACCGCCGCGGCGCTGGCCAACGACGAACGGCCCGACGGCGCCTGGCACGCCGAGTGGGATGCACTGCGTACCTTGGCCCGGCGCACCGTGGTCGCCGGATCCCAATGCGCCGAGCTGCTGGCGGGGCTGGTGGTGCACGCCGATCGGATGTCCGAAAACCTGGCTGCGGCAGACGTTCTGGGGGAGCAGAAGGCGATCGCCGACTTGGCGGGGAGGCCGGCGTCGCCGAGCTACTTGGGAGCGGTGGACCGGCTGATCGACGAGAGCCTGGACCGAGCCCTCCGGGCGCTGGGTCAGCGCTGATAGATGCTGGCCAGCCAGATGTGCAGCAGCGTCTCGATCGCCCGGTCCTCGGGCATCGCCTCGTCCTCGGCGGTGAATGTCGCGGCCATCACCCGCTCGCTCAACATGTTGAGGGCCACCGACAGCTGCTCCGCCGGGACGGTGTCGGGGGCGGCGCCCCGGCCGCGCTCCGCCTTGATGGCCGCCGTGGTCAGCAAGATCCACCTCTGCATGAGCGTGGACCACAATTGCCGCACCTCGGGGTTGGTCGCCTTCGCCGAGGCGCCCGCCACCGCGACCGCCGGGTGAGCGCCCGACACCTCGAAGAACGCCTCGATGCGGGCCCGCCAGAGCTCCGCGGGGTCATCGGTCGATATGCCGCCGAGCGACATGAGGGCCGCATGCGCCTTGGCGTTCATCTGGTCGAGCAGCGACAGCAGCACCGCGTTCTTCGATGGGAAATAGAAGTAGAAGGTGGGACGCGAAATCCCGGCGCCTTTTGCTAGGTCGTCGACGGAAAAGTCCGCGAGCGGCCGTTCCTGCAGCAGGCGTTCGGCCGTGGCCAGTATCGCCTGTTCGCGGTCGTCGCCCGAGTGCGGAGCCGACCGGCGGCCCCGCGAGGCATGCAGGTACTTGGTCTGTGTCGGGAGGTCGGACACGCCCGTTACTGTTGGGCACGACGATATACGCGAACGAAACTGTCGATTAAGCCCAGCAATAATGTCGATTAAGTTCGACATTTTCTTCGTATGCGTCAACGTATTTGCTGGCCGTTTCAACCCACCGACCCGGCGTCGCGGCGGGTCGACGAACGACCTCACGATTCGGGACTTCCGCCCCTACTCGGGCCCTGGCTCGGAATGGTCGCATCTGGTGGTGACAAAGAACGACGACGGCACCAAGACATGCCGCATCGACGTGCTGGTCGAGGATCGCGACGAACGGACCCGGGCGAAGGCGCGGTTGTCCTGGGCGGGCAAGACCCTCGTCGGCGTCGGCCTGGCGCGACTCGACCCGGCAGATCAGCCCGTGGCCGCGATCGGCGACGAGCTCGCGATCGCCCGCGCGCTGTCCGATCTGGCGAATCAGCTGTTCGCTGCGACATCCGTCGACATCCAAACCAGTACCCACGAACCCGTCACGGGTCTGCATCACTGAGCGATCAGCGAAGAAGCAAGAAAGCCACCATGAGACACCGACCCGATTTACCGGGCGCCTTCGACGTCCAGATAACGACGCACGGTCAGCTGCCCGACGCCGAGGAATACGCGCGCACCAAGATCGGCGAGCTCGGCCACCTCGCCCACGAACCGGTGCTGCGCGCCCACGTCAGGTTGGCCGAGCACCGCGACCCCGCGGTGACCCGCCGGGTGATCGCGCAGGCAAGCCTGGACGTCAACGGCCGGCCGGTGCGCGCACAGGTCGAAGGCGTCACCGCGCGCGAAGCCATCGATCGACTCGAAGCGCGACTGCGTCGCCAACTCGAGCGTGCGGCCGAGCACTGGGAAGCCAAGCGAGGCGGCATGCCCCGGCCGCATGAATGGCGGCATGAAACCGAACACAACCACCGGCCCAAGTACTTCCCGCGACCGGAAAGCGAACGCCGGATCATGCGGCACAAGTCCTACAGCCTGCCCACCTGCACAGTCGAAGAGGCCGCGCTGGAGATGGAGCAGCTCGACTACGACTTCCACCTCTTCACCGAGGAGGGCACGCAGCAGGACAGCGTGCTATACCGCGAAGGTCCGACCGAATACCGCCTGGCACAGGTCAATCCGGGCTCTGCTGATCAGCTGGCGCCGTTCCAGTTGCCGCTGACCGTCAGTCCGCAGCCGGCACCGCGGCTGGACGTCCAGCAGGCCATCGAGCGGATCGGCTTGCTCGGCCTGCCGTTCCTGTTCTTCGTCGACACCGCCCGGGATCGTGGCAGCGTGTTGTATCACCGCTACGACGGCCACTACGGACTCATCACGCCGGCGAGCGAACACCAATAGACCAACCGAAGCCGCGGCGGTCCCGGCAATCCCCCCGTCCGGGACCGCCGCTCCAAACCTATTGCAGCGCGGGCGGTTCGCGCCTACGCGCCGCGACGACGAATCCGGTCGCCCGCGGCGTAGCGCAGCAGGGCGCCCACTCCTTCGGCGGGTGCCATCAACTGACCGGCCCGGACCAACGAGGCGCCCACCGCGATGGCGTTGAAAGGCAACGCCTCATCGGCCCGTGCCACCCGTGCCACGGGTTCGCCGAGTTCGGACAGCGCGTCGGCGTCGGCCGCGATGGTGGTCAGTGCCGTGCCGGTGACCACGGTGGCATCGCCGAGCTCGCCGACGATCAGCGTGTCGACGTTACCGTCGCGAAGGGCCCGGCAGACCTCGGCAAGGCCTTCGGTCGCCCGCCCGGATCCGCGGCCGATCTCCGCTTCGAATCGTTGGGCCAGGGCGGACATCTCGATTCCACGACGCCGGGCGAACTCCTCGCCCTTCAGCTCGCTCATCTCTTCGTCGTCGCAATGGCTCTTGCGGGTTCCGGCATGCAACTCCGACACCCGTTCGCCGACCCGCTCGGGCAGTTCGGCAACCAGATCCGCGAGCGAACGCACTTCCCCGCACAAGAACACCACTTCGGGATCCGCGTCGTCCACCAGGCGCGTGAGTTCGTCGGCGACCGCACGGCAATTCATTCGAATGGCTTCCTCGGTCGTGTGCTGAAAATCGCCGTAGCCGTTCCAACCGGCAGTCGTCGGCTTGTGCACCGGATAGCCGCCGCCCTCAACGCTTTCGGAGCTGACGGCACCGCCTCGATACAGGCTGATGTCCGCCCCGGCACGGTCGATCGCGGCGAACACGTAGGTGGGGCGCCGAATTTCCGAATCGATCAACGGCACGAGGTAGGGATACTCCGACACCCGAATCACCGTGGCCGGCGGCGGATTGATCAGGTGCTCGTTGATCAGCACATGTTCGGCGGTCGCGATCACCGCGCGGCCGCGCCGTCCGACAGCCGGTCGATGATGCAGCACCGCATCCTCGAGCATGCCGACGATTGCCCCGTCGGCGCCCATCTCGTGCAAATGCTGACGGATGCCGTTCCATTTCGCTTCGAGCTGCTCGGCGGCGTCCAGGCTGTCGTGCGAGTCGTCGAAATATACCGAGGCGAATGGGCCTTTCACTTTTACCAGCCACCTGAGGCGATCTGATTGCATGCCATCCCTCTTCACTGTTGCCGTTGCCGATATCCGCCCACCGTATGGACGGTGGACGTGGCTCCACGAGAGTCGTTAGCCCCCAGCACCGGGTCTTAGGTCCCGGGCCAAGGCCCGGTTGTCAATGCTCGTAGAGGGCCTCGAGGCGGTCGGAGAATTTGTCGATGACCGCCTTCCGGCGCAGTTTCATGCTCGGCGTCAGATCGCCCGACTCAACGGTCAGTTCGCGGTCGGCGATCGTGAACTTCTTGATCTGTTCCCAGCGATTCAGTTCGGCGTTCAGGGCGTCGATGTATCCGGCGATCAGCTGCTGTGTCTTGTCGTCACGCGCTATCTCGGCGAAGGACTTGCCCGCCAGGCCATTCTTATTGGCCCAGTCGGAGATCGCCTCGCTGTCGAGGCTGACCAGGGCGACACAGTATGGCTTGCCCTCGCCGTAGACCAGCAGCTCGCTCACGTACGGGCATGTGCCTTTGAACCGGGCATCGATCGCCGACGGCGCCACGTACTTGCCCTGGGAGGTCTTGAACATGTCCTTTTTGCGGTCGGTGATCCGCAAAAATCCGTCGGGGTCGACCTCTCCGATGTCGCCGGTGTGGAACCACCCGTCCTCGTCCAGCGCCTCGGAGGTGGCGTCCGGCAGGTCGTGGTAGGCGGTCATCAGGCCCGGCCCTTTGAGCAATACCTCGCCGTCGCCGGCGATCTTCACATCGGTGGCGGGGAATGGCCAGCCCACGGTCCCGAGCCGATAAGCGTTGGGGCGGTTGATGAATGATGCCGCCGCGGTCTCCGTCAGCCCGTAGCCCTCGAGCACGATGATGCCCACGGCGTCGAACCACTGGGCGACGTCGCGGTCCAGCGCGGCGGCGGCGGAGACGAAGAACCGCAGACGTCCGCCGAACCGCTCGCGGATGTTGGTGAACACCAGGCGGTCGGCCACCTTGTAGGCCAGCGATGTCGTAAGCGAGGGCTTTCTACCGGTCTGCCGGGCTTCCGACACCTTGATACCGACCTTGATCGCCCAGTCGAACATCATTTTCGTGAGGCCGCCCTGTTCGGCGACCATGTCCTGGACGCGGGCGTGCGCCTTTTCGAAGATGCGCGGTGCCGCGCCCATCAGGGTGGGCCGCAGGGCGGCCAGGTTGTCGACGATCCGCTCGACGCGGCCGTCGATGGCGGTGGCAAAGCCGATCTGCAGGGGCAGTGCCAGCATCACCTTGCCGAACGCGTGCGCCAGTGGCAGCCAAAGGAAATTCAGGTCGGTGGGGCCGAGGATGTCCAGCGAATCGATGGCCGCGGCGGTGTACGTCCACGCGCCGTGCGTCAGCCGCACGCCCTTGGGCCGCCCCGTGGTGCCGGAGGTGTAGATGAGGCTCGCCAGGTGATCGGGGCCGACGGCTGCGACCCGCTCGTTGACGGCCTCGGGTGAGTCCGCGAGCAGTTGCTTGCCCAACAGATCCAGGTCGGCGAGGGTGATCACCCAGTCGCCGTCGCCGTTGCCGTCGATGACGACGACCTTGCTGACGTCGGGCAGTTCGTCCCGGTGTTCGATCAGCTTGTCGAGCTGGGCCTGGTTTTCGGCGACCACCACCCGGCTCCCGGAATTGGCGACGATATACGCGACATCGGCGGCGTTCGTCGTCGGATACACGGTGGTGGTGGCGGCGCCCGCGCACATGATCGCGAAATCGACGAGCACCCACTCGTAGCGCGTCGCCGAGGCGAGCGCCACCCGGTCCTCATGCTCGATGCCCAGCGCGATCAGACCCGCGGCGAGATTGCTGACGCGTTCACCGACTTGCTGCCAGGTCACGCTCGCCCAGGTGTGGTCTTGCGGATAGCGGAAGGCCTCCGCGTGCGGGGTGGCGGCGACACGGTTGACGAACATCTGTGCCACCGAGGGCGCGCGGTTTTCTATCTTGTGGAAATCGGGCCTCTCCATTGAGGCCAGTGGTGCTTTCATAACGCGATCCATTGCTCCCGAAACGTTTACCGATGACATAGGCGAACCGGTATACCGTTCGATCCTGCGGAGCGCGGTGGCTACTCGGTAGTGACGAAAGTCATGTGGGGATCGGCAAACGTCCCCGGGACGCGGGCCCCCGTGCCGGCCGTCAGTCGGCCAGGGCAATCTCGATGGAGAGGCACTCGCCGAGGGCGTGCGCCGCGGACCAATCGCCGCCTTCGACCGCGCGTTCCAGGTCGTCGACCAAGGGGCTGTGGGCGCCGAGCTCCGCCAACCAAGCGGACACGGTCGCGGGTATCTGATGGGCGGGCACTCGGGCAACATGTCCCTCGTGGAGGCGATCGGTCAACTGATAGATCGTGGCTGTCGACCTGCGCTGCGACCAATGCGGCCGCCACTTCGCTGTATTCATGTTCCCTTCCCGCTAGCCCTAGCGATCCATCCGACCAGCCCTAAAGGTCCGGCCGTAGAGGCCAACAGCACGACTACCGAAAGGCTTTGGTCTTCCTTCCGGCCTGCCGAAGTCCCAGTCCGACAGGGTCTTTTGTCACTACCGTCACCTACTTACTTCTCCGGCGATGGCGGTGCAGGTCGCGTACCGTACATCGGGGAGGGTGCATCGCCACGTTACTCGTTTCGGGGGCACCGGATTACGAAATTGGCGAGATGACCGATTTAGCAATGGATTCGCAATCGGGGCGTGATTCGGGCCGCAGTCTCGGGCTGACGGGTGGGCCGGCGTGAGTGCTATCGGCGCCGAGGAGCTGGCGGCGCTTCCGGTGTTCGCCGACATTGCGGCGGAGGACCTCACGGCGCTGGCCGCCCTGCTCGAGCCCCTGCACGCCGCCGCCGGGGAAGTCCTGATGCGGCAGGGGGAACGAGCGGAGTCCTTCGCGATCATCGCGTCCGGTCGAGTCGTGGTGAGGCACGTCGGTCCGAAGGGCCGGGTCACGACCACCGAGCTGTCATCCGCAATGATCGTCGGCGAGATCGCGTTGCTGCGGCACGCGACCAGAACGGCGACGGTGACCGCGCGGGAGGATGTGCGCGGCTATACCGGATACAGCGCGGCCTTCGACTGCATGCTGGCCATGCCGGCGATCGCCGACCGGATGCTGCGCACCGCGCGGCAGCGGTTGGCCGCGTACATCGCCCCCATCCCGGTGTCGTGCAGGGACGGCGCCGCGCTCTTGCTGCGGCCCGTCCTGCCCGGCGATGCCGAGCGGTTCAAGAGCAGTGGTTCCTTCTCCAAGGAGACGCTGTACCGGCGGTACCAGGGTGGCACCCCAACCGATGCGCGCCTGACGTACCTGTTCGAGGTCGACTATGTCGACCACTTCGTCTGGGTCGTCACCGACGGCCCGGCGGGGCCGGTCGTCGCCGATGCCCGCTTCGTCCGGGATCAAGACGACCCCGTCTCCGCAGAGGTTGCGCTGACCGTGGCGGACGGCTACCAGGGGCGCGGGATCGGTACGCTGCTGCTCGGCGCGCTAGCGGTCGCGGCGCGCGTCGACGGCATCAAACGCTTCCATGGCCGCGTGCTGTCGGAGAATCCGTCCGCGCGCGCGTTGGGCGAGAAGGTGAACGCGCGCTGGGAGCGCGAGGAACCGGGCGTGGTCACCGCGACGGGGGAGATACCGCGCTTTCGCGACCTGCCCCTCGATCGCGGTGTGTACGAGCAGATTCGGCAGGTGGCCCGCCAGGTGATCCAGGCATTCGACTAGCGGCCGAAATGACAAACGCCCCGCCACCTGATGGCTTTGCGCCCTTATCGGAAGGCCGGATTCGGCCGCGGGCGCCGACCATGACCTCGGGCGACAGCTGGGCCGCCGCGGTCGAATGCAGCGCGCCGTGCGAAACGCGGTCCTGGTGCTATCGGGAGAGTTGGACGTCGAATAGCCTGCGGCACCGGTCTATTCGTCGTCGTGCTTGCTTACGGCCTGGCCGGCGCTGCGCACCACGTTGCGGAAGAATTCGATGCGGGCGGTGACCAGGTCGTCAGCCAGGTCCAGTGCGGCGTCGACGACGGTCTTGCGCCGCGACTGCTCGGGGAGGACCGGACTGATCTGGTCGACGAACTTGCGGACGGCCTCGATGGCGTGCTTGCGGCCGGATTCGACGGATTCCAGCACATCGTCGGAGAGCTCGGCCCAACGTGGCTCGGTCTTGTGCGGTGCCTCGGTCATGGTCCCACTCCTAATCGACAAGGGGTTTTCGGAGATGCTTGTGACGGCTCCGAGGTTACGACTGGCCGGACATCGGCGCGAGTGACAAAAGACCCTTCAACCCCGGTCATATGACCCAGACCGGGCGCCTGCCCTCGGCTTGCCGGCCAAGGACTTTCGCGGCCCCGACCGGGCCGTAAGTCCCTAACACGCCGGTTTCGGCACCTGCTAATTTGCCACCATGGCGGTACCGACCAACAACGGCGCTTCCCGGCGTCCGGGCGCTTTGCCGTTGACCCCGCCCGGGGGCGTCGGCCTGGGCAGTGCCGTCAAACCGTTCACGAGCACCGGTCGATATTTCGCCGAGTCTTGGCGCGAATATCTCGGCCAAGCCCCTGACGAGCTTCCGATCGCGCGACCCACCCTCGCGCTGGCGGCCCAGGCGTTCCGCGACGAAGTCGTCCTGATGGGCCTGAAGGCGCGGCGCCCGATCAGCCGCCCGGAAGATTTCGAGCGCATCACGAGCGAGGTGACCGCGGGGCTGAAGTTCTATGGCGACCGGGGATGGCTCACCCATCCGAGGCGATTTTTCGGTGCGCCGCCGCCACTTTCGGACGTCGCGGTGCGAAAGGTCAAAGGGGGCAGGCGCTCCTTCCACCGCATCTTCTTCGACAGCGGATACCGGCCCCGGCCGGGTGAACCCGGCGCAGAGCGGTGGATGGGCTACACCGCGAACGATCGCGAGTACGCCCTGTTGCTCCGCCATCCGCAACCGCGCCCCTGGCTGGTGTGCATCCACGGAACCGAAATGGGTCGGGCCGCACTGGATCTCGCCTTGTTTCGCGCCTGGCGGTTACACGAAGACCTCGGGTTGAACGTCGTCATGCCGGTCCTGCCGATGCACGGACCCCGCGCCCGGGGCCTGCCGAAGGGTGCGGTGTTTCCGGGCGAGGACATCCTCGACGACGTGCACGCGACTGCGCAGGCGGTGTGGGACATCCGCCGGTTGCTGTCCTGGATACGCCGAGAAGAGCCGGAATCGCAGATCGGGTTGAACGGTCTGTCGCTGGGCGGCTACATCACGGCGTTGGTCGCCAGCCTCGAAACCGGGCTCACCTGTGCGATTCTCGGCGTGCCGGTCGCGGACCTGGTCGGGCTGCTGAGTCGGCACTCCGGGCTTGGCCCCGACGATCCGCGCCGTCGGACGATCGAAGCCGCCGAGCCCATCGGACGGATGACGTCGCCGCTGTCGCTCGCCCCGCTCGTGCCTATGCCGGGCCGCTTCATCTACGCCGGCGTCGCCGATCAGGTGGTGCACCCACGCGAGCAGGTGGTCCGCCTCTGGGAACACTGGGGGAAACCGGAGATCGTTTGGTACCGCGGCGGTCATACCGGCTTCTTCCGGGCGCGGCCGGTACAGCGGTTCCTCGAGGCGGCGTTGCAGCAGTCGGGCCTTCTGGATGGGGCGGTGCCCCGGCGCGACCGCCCCGCCTAGTCGGGGAGGTGGAGAATGAACCCGCTGGATCCGCTGGACGCGGCGATGATGACCGCGGAGTGGGTGTCCAACCCGATGCACGTCGGTGCCGTGCTGATCCTGTCGCCGCCTGACGACGCCGGGCCCGGCTACGTCGACGAACTGCACCGGAAGACGCTGGGCGGGAATCATCCGATCGATCCGAGGCTCAGCAGGTATCCGCACCGCGGTGTGGAGACCGGTGGCATGTGGGTCTGGCGGCACATGGATTCCGTTGATGTGAGCCGACATTGCCAGCGCCGCACGGTGTCCGGGGATGGGTTCTGGCGGCTGATCGGGGAGCTGGACGCGATGCGGCTGGACTGGAGCCGGCCGATGTGGATGTCGTATCTGATCGACGGCCTCGACGGGGGCCGCTTCGCGTTCTACATCAAGGTGCATCACAGCGTGACCGACGGGGTGGCCGGTTTTCAGATGATCACCGACGCGCTCAGCAGTGATCCCGACCGCCGGTCGATGCCGCCGTTTTACGCCGACTGCCGGCCCGAGCTCTCGCCGCGGGCTTCGGCCGGGTTGGTGTCTCGTCTGGTCGCGCCGCTGCGGTCGCTGACCGATGCGGCGGCGTCGAGTGCGGGGCTGGTCGGGCGGGTGGCCACCGGCGAGGTTGCGACCGTGCTGGATGCCCTGATCGGGCACACCACGGCGCTGCCCCTGGGGGCGCCCTACATCCGGTTCAACGGCCGCGTGGGCCCCGAGCGCGCGGTCGCCGCGGGCAGCTGGGCGAAAGATCGCATCCAAGCCGTGCGGCAGGCGGCCGGCGTGACCGGCCCCGACGTGCTCACCGCGATGGCGGCCGGCGTGGTGCGGCGGTGGCTGAGTGATCGCGCGGAACTGCCCAACCGGTCACTGGTGGCCGCGTGCCCCATCACGGTGCGCGACCCCGAGCACGAGACGCCAAACGATCAGCACGGCAACAGGTTCGGACTGTGGATGTGTCCGCTGGGCACCAACCTGGATGACCCGCTGGCCCGGCTGGACGCGATCCACCGATCCATGTCCGAGGGCAAGCACTGGGTAGCCAAACGGGGAGCGGCGGCGTCACTGCTGACGAACGCCGGCAGCATCGCAGCGACGGCGATCGGCCCGCTGCTGCCGTTCACGCCGAAAATCCGGACCGGATACAATCTGCCGATTTCCCACGTTCGCGGCCCGGTAGCCGACATGTATTGGAACGGCGCTCGAATCGAGGAGATGTATCCGGTGTCGACGGTCTACGACGGTCACGCGCTCAACATCACGACGTGCGCGTACGCCGACCGGATCGGGTTCGGCTATGCCGCGGGGCGCGACGTGGTGCCCGATATCGAGACGTTCATCCCGTCGACCGAGGAGTGCTTGGCCGAGCTCGAAGCGGCACTGGGCGTTGCCAACTGAGCGTCGGCTACTGGCCGCTGGCACAATCAGCCGCGCGCCCGCTGCGAGGAGCGGCCGACGTGGGCCATGATGCGTTCCAGGACGGTATGGGACAGGTCGCCGTCGTCGGCGACACGCGACAGGCCGCGGCGTCGCAGGAAGGTGTCGAGGCGTCGATCTGGGGACCAGTCGGCATAAATCGGGCCGAGATAATGCGATTGCAGGAATTCCGAAGCCAGGGCGTCCACGTCAGAGTCGGTCAACGACAACGTCGGGGTACCGCCCATAGCCGCCATGCTCCTTCGTTCAGCCGCAACCGCACCAGCCAAGTTACGTCAGACGTCGCCACTATTCCGTCACGCGCAGATTGCGGATAGGGTCCAAAGTCATCACCGGAGCCGGCGCCCGCAATAGCCGTGGTGGGCCCGGGGCGATGCCACCCGGGCCGGCAGCGACATGGTGCGGACGACCCGCCGCCGCCACATTCAGCGGCGGCTGCCTCGGACGCCGGTGCGAATTCTGACCGTGTCCCACGCAGGCCGATTGGCCGCCCGCGCGGGGTCCTAGTGCCCTAGCGGTGGCCGCGGCGGTGTCCTACTTTCGAGCCAGAGGCGGCAGTTGAACCGGCTCTCTTCAATGACTTTGGAGGTTTGACGTGCGCGACGCGATCCCGATAGGGCGGCTCGCCGGATTTCCGGTGAACGTCCACTGGAGCGTGCTGGTCATCCTGTGGTTGTTCACCTGGAGCCTGGCAAGCACGCTGCCCGGAACCGTCAAAGGATATTCGCACGGCGCCTACTGGTTGGCCGGAGCGTGCGGCGCGCTGGTGCTGCTGGCCTCGCTAGTGGCACACGAGCTCGCGCATGCCGTCGTCGCCCGCCGCGCCGGGGTGTCCGTGGGGAGCGTGACGCTCTGGCTGTTCGGCGGCGTGACCACCCTCGGCGGCGAGGCCAAGACGCCCAAGGCGGCCTTCCGGATCGCGATCGCCGGGCCGGCCACCAGCCTGGCGTTGGCCGCCGCCTTCGGCGGGCTCGTTGCGGCGCTGCATACCGTGCGCGCCGCTCCCATCGTGATCGGGGTCGCTTCCTGGTTGGCCGTCATCAATCTGCTGCTGGGCCTGTTCAACCTGTTGCCCGGCGCGCCCCTGGACGGTGGCCGGGTGCTTCGGGCCATCCTGTGGCGCCGCCACGGGGACAGCGTGCGAGCGAGCATCGGCGCGGCGCACGCCGGACGGGTGGTCGCCTTCATCCTCATCGGGCTGGGGCTGGCCGAATTTCTATTGGGCGGTGTGGTCGGCGGTGTCTGGCTGGCGTTCATCGGCTGGTTCATCTTCGCCGCCAGTCGCGAGGAGGAGACCCGGCTATCGACCCAGCAGATGTTCTCCGGCGTCCGCGTCGCCGACGCGATGACCGCGGGGCCGCATACCGCGCCCGGTTGGATCACCGTCGACGATTTCGTCCAGCGCTATGTGCTTGGTGACCGGCATTCGGCGTACCCGGTCGTCGACCGGGGCGGGGCGATCACCGGTCTGATCACGTTGCGTCGGTTGCGTGAGGTCGCGCCAGGCCAGCGCGCCACCGTCACCGTGGGGGAGGTCGCGCAACCGCTGCAAGAGGTGCCGTCCGGTGCACCGCAGGAGCCGCTGACCGCCCTGCTGGAGCGGATGGCACCGGCCGGTCCACGCAGCCGTGCCCTGGTATTCGATGGCGCGCAGGTGGTCGGCATCGTTACGCCCACCGATGTGGCGCGCCTCATCGAGGTTTATCGGCTCGCCCACCCAGAAGACGCGAAACCGGCTTCGGCGCAAAGCATTTAGTCGCACTCGTTTTTACAAGCAATGTTGTGTAAACTCTAGCCCATGACGTACGTGATCGGGAAGCCATGCATCGACGTGATGGATCGCGCCTGTGTGGACGAGTGTCCCGTCGATTGCATCTACGAGGGTGGCCGCGCGCTGTACATACATCCCGATGAATGCGTGGACTGCGGCGCGTGCGAGCCGGTGTGTCCGGTCGACGCCATCTACTACGAAGACGACCTGCCCGAGGAGCTCAGGCCGTACCTGGCCGACAATGAGGCTTTCTTCACCGAAACGCTGCCGGGCCGCGACGCCCCCTTGGGATCCCCGGGTGGGGCGGCCAAGATTGGTCCGCTCGGTGTAGACACGCCTTTGGTGGCCGCTCAGCCGAGGGCTGACCAAGCGGAAGGAGCGTGAAGGTCCCGTGAAGTTGTCGCCGACGTCGATCGGGGAATCCGCCAGCCGCCGCCGCGCGGTCCTGCGGGTGCTGCGGGCGTCACCCGATCCCATGAGCATCGCCGCCATCGCCGACGTGCTGGGCGTGCACCCGAATACCGTCCGCTTCCACCTCGACAGCCTGGTCGGCGACGGGCAAGTGGAGCACGTCGAGCTGGATCGCAAGGGGCCGGGCCGCCCGCCGCTGATGTTCCGCGCGGTCCGGCAGATGGACCGCGGCGGCACGCGGCACTATCGCCTGCTCGCCGAGATCCTGGCCGTGGCGTTCGCCGGAGAGCGTGATGCCGGTGCCAAGGCGTTGGCCGCGGGCCGGGCCTGGGGGCAAAAACTGGAAGCCAGCCTGGAAGCGGTGCCTACGGAACCCGCCAGCGCCGACGACGCGATCGACCACTTGGTCAACATGCTCGACGAGCTCGGCTTCGCGCCCGAACGCCGGGCGACCGACGGGGAGCAACAGGTCGGCCTGCGGCACTGCCCGTTCCTGGAGTTGGCCGAGAACCGGACCGCCGTCGTGTGCCCGGTGCACCTGGGCCTCATGCAGGGCGCCATGGAGGCATGGGGGGCGCCGGTGTCGGTCGACCGGCTCGACGCGTTCGTCGAACCGGACCTGTGCGTGGCGCACCTGGCGCCGCGGACCGCGGCCAAATGAGCACCGGCCCGGCGATCGCCGTTGCGGTCACCTTCGTGTGGCTCGGCATGGTGCTGGCGATCTCGTTCCTGGAAGCTCCGCTGAAATTCCGCGCGCCCAACGTGACGTTGCAGATCGGGCTCGGCATCGGGCGGCTGGTGTTCCGGGCCCTGAACACCGTCGAGGTCTGCTTCGCCCTGGTCCTCGTGGCGCTCGTGGTCGGGGGCCCGACGACGACGGGCGTCACCGTCGCGATTTTCGTCGCAGCCGGCGCGCTGGCCGTCCAGTTGATCGCGGTGCGCCCCCGACTGGCCCGCCGCTCGGACCGGGTGCTCGCCGGGTCAGACGGTCCGCGCTCCCGAGCCCACTACGTGTACGTCGGCTTCGAGGTGGTCAAGGTAATCGCGTTGGTCGTGGCGGGGATACTGCTACTGACGGCCTGATCGTGTCGTTCAACCGCAAAGGACTCTGCTATGGAATCGATCTCGTTGACCAACCTCGCGTCCGAAAAGCTGGCCGAGGCCAAGGAATCGCACAGCGGGCGGGCCGCCCACACCATCCACGGCGGCCACAGCCACGAACTTCGGCAGACCGTGCTGGCTTTGCTTGGCGGCCATGAGCTTTCCGAACACGACGGTCCCGCGGAGGCAACGCTGCAGGTGTTGCAGGGCCACGTGCGCCTGACCATCGGCGGTGACGCCTGGGAGGGCAAAACCGGCGACTACGTCGCGATCCCAACCGAACGGCACGCCCTGCAGGCGGTCGAGGATTCGGTGGTCATGCTGACCGTGCTGAAGACCATTCCGTCGGTTCACTAGCCGGATGCTTTCCACGCCCTGGTCAAGGGAGTTCGGGCTGCGGGTGCCGATCGTCAACGCGCCCATGGGCGGCGTCGCCGGCGGTCGGCTGGCCGCGGCGGTGACCGCGGCCGGCGGCCTGGGCATGGTCGGCATGGGCAGCGTCGCCACCAGGGAACTGCTGCGAACCCAGCTGCAGCACGTGCGGGGTTCGTTCGGCATCGGCCTGGTCGATTGGGTGATGCGCACCGAGGCGGGTCTGCTCGAGGATGCCCTGGCCGCGCGGCCGGCCCTGCTGTCGGTCAGTTTCGGGACCGACTGGTCCTGGGTCGCCAAGGCGCATGACGCCGGGATCCCCACCGCCACACAGGTATACGACGGTGTGGGGGCGCGTCAGGCGGCCGATGCCGGCGTCGACATTCTGGTCGCCCGGGGGTCCGAGGGCGGCGGTCACGGTGAGACGAAGCTCGCGACGCTGCCGTTGCTCGACACCGTGCTCGACGCCGTCTCGGTGCCGGTCCTCGCGGGCGGCGGTGTCGCTTCGGCGCGCAGCCTGGCCGCCGTGCTGGCCGCCGGTGCGAGCGGGGCATGGGTGGGCACCCGCCTGGCCGCTTGTCCGGAGGCGCTATCCGGCGACGGCAGCCGCCGCGCGCTGATCGCGGCCCGGGCCACCGACACCGCGGTCACCCGGGCCTTCGACGTCGCCCAGGCCCGGCCGTGGCCCGCGCGATTTCCGTCCCGGGTGCTGACCAACGACTTCGTCGAGCGCTGGACGGGTAAAGAGGACACGCTCAACCCGCAGGCCTGCGACGACCTCGCGGCCTCCATCGCCGCCGACGACCGCCGGGTCGCGCCTGTGGACGCCGGTCAGGGCGTCGGGATGATCCGCGACGACGCGTCGGTCGCCGAGGTGATCGACGAAATGTGTTCGGGCGCACAGCGTTTGCTGAGTGCCTGGGGCTCCTAGCCTTCGCCGGGGGTGAGCACGACGCAACAGCGGTCGGGCCCGGGGCACAGCTGGGCGTCGGGCCCGTGCGGCGCCAGGGCATCGGCGACACCGGTGATGAGCGCGTGGTTCATGTTGCAGGCCAGCTCGGTCTGCTCCCGCGCAAGCGCGTGGAACGGGCAGTTGGCGAGTTCGATCCTGCGGCCGACGGCGCGAGGTTCGTAGCCGTACCTGCTCAAGACCTTGACGGCAAGCCTCAGTCCCGCTGCCGGGCTGGTGGGCCGGCGCGGCGTGGCGGCGATGGTCTGCCCGTAGTCGTGCGCCACCCCGTTGAGGACCTCGACAACGGGCGCACCGGTGGAGGAGGACTCGGCGATGGCTTTTGCCATCAGGCGTCCCGCCAATTCGTACTCACGCTGGGGGAGGCTGACCGCGATGTCGCGGCCCGCCCGGCGATACAGCTTGGACGTCCGCCCCGCGCCCGGCCCGGATCGGCCGGTCACGCGCGCGTAGTCGCTTTCCAGCAGGCCCTCGGCGGTCAACCGATCCAAGTGAAACTTGGCCTGGTGGTTCGCAATCCCGACCGCGTCGGCCGCCTGGTCGCGGCTCACCGGCGCCGACTGGGCGCAGACGAACCGGTAGAGCTCGCGGCGCACGGGGTCGGCGAGCGCCCCGATGCCCGCGGCGTCGCGTTCCAGAGAGTCGTCGTCCACGTCAACGGTCATTTCTAACGGATAAAAGTCTTGACGCTACAGTCTACAGATTCTAACGTTCAGATTATTATCTGTTAGAAGGAGGAATTCATGAGCACCACCAACGCCACCCCAGCGCTCACCGCCCAATTGAAGGACCCGGCGCTGTCGGCCTACTACGCGCTGCGCACCGTTTTCACCATCGCGCCCATAGTCTTCGGGCTGGACAAGTTCTTGAATGTGCTGACCCACCCGCATCACTGGAGCATGTACCTGGCCGGCTGGATCAACGACCTGGTGCCCGGTACCGCCGACCAATGCATGTATCTGGTGGGCGTCATCGAGATCGTGGCCGGCGTGCTGGTCGCCGTGGTGCCGCGGTTCGGCGCATGGGTGGTCGCGGCCTGGCTGGCCGGGATCATCGTCGACCTGCTCACCGGGCCGGGCTTCTACGACGTGGCACTGCGCGACTTCGGTCTGCTGGTCGGCGCCATCGCGCTCGCCCGGCTGGCGCAGGGCGTGCACACCGGCAGCATCGGGCGCCGATAGCCTCCCTGGCTCAGACCCCGCGTAGATAGCGTTTGGCGATGACGCGCTGCGCCACCGACACCACCGGCCTCGCGGCTTTACTCCACCAGGTGGCGGGCCGCGAGAACGCCGTCACCTCCGCGAACACCGCGGACGTGACGGGGTCGCGCCGGACGACGAAGCGCTCCTCGCCGGACTCCGGATGTCCCGGCAACGTGCCGTAGGCGAATCCACGGATGTCGGGCTCGTCGACGACGTACACCACGCGGCATGGCGCGGGCAGAAAACCCATGCGCACCACCACAACTGTGCCGACCTCCGCAACGTCGGAGCTGGCCCGCACCCCCAGCCCGGCCCCGTGCTGCATACCCCAGCGCATGACGGCGTCGGCGGCCTGCTCGAAGCGCTGCTGACCCGTGCCGATCTGGGTCTCCGTGTGTAGGTGGTCGTATCCCGCGGGCAAGTTGCCGGATGCGGTCGCCCCCACTTCGGGATAGGTCAGCGGGAGTTCCTCGAGCGCTGCTAAGTCCACCCGCTCAGCTTGCCACGCCGAGATACGCGGCGACATTTCCGGCGTACGGTCGTAAAAGTGACCGCACAAAACTCGAAAACTGTTGCAGAAGCGTCCGGAACCTTCAGCCTCGGCGGCGACCTGACCATCAACCGGCTCGGGTTCGGCGCCATGCGCCTGACCGGCAAGGGTGTCTGGGGGCCGCCGGCCGATCGTGACGAGGCCGTCCGGGTGCTGCGCCGCGCGGTCGAGCTCGGCGTGAACTTCATCGACACCGCGGATTCCTACGGCCCCTACATCGCCGAGGACATCATTCGCGAGGCGCTGCACCCCTACGACGGGTTGGTCATCGCAACCAAGGCGGGGCTGCTGCGCACCGGACCGGACGTCTGGATCCCGCTGGGCAACCCGAGTTATCTGCGGCAGGAATGTGAGATGAGCCTGCGCCGCCTGGGCGTCGACACCATCGACCTGTTCCAGCTGCACCGCATCGACCGGGACTTCCCGCTGGCCGACCAGGTGGGCGAGCTGCTGACGCTGAAGAACGAGGGCAAGATCCGCCACATCGGCCTGTCCGAGATCACCGTCGACCAACTCACCGAGGCCCAGCGGACCACCGAGATCGTCTCGGTGCAGAACATGTACAACCTGTCCGCCCGGGGCGCCGAACCGCTGCTGGACGCCGCGACCCAGCAGGGCATCGGCTTCATCCCGTGGTTCCCGCTGGCCGCCGGGCCGCTGGCCGCCCCCGACGGCCCGCTGCAGCGCATCGCCGGCGAGCACCACGCGACTCCGTCGCAACTGGCGCTGGCCTGGTTGCTGAAACGGTCGCCGGTGATGCTGCCGATTCCGGGCACCTCGAAGGTGGCGCACCTGGAGGAAAACGTGGCCGCCGCCGAGATCACACTGACCGACGACGAGTTCGAAACCCTCTCAGCGGCCGGGGCTCAACAGACGGTCTGACCGCGCCGCCCCTTCTGCCGCGCAATACGGTGTGCTGGTGGCGGAACATCAGCAGCACCGCGGCGGCGGGTTCAACCCACCGGAGCCGACGACCAAGGGCGGGCCCGACTACGGCAGGTTCATCGATGCCGTGCGCACCCTGCAGGACCACGCCCGCGCCGTCGACGCGCCCGACGCGGTGATCACCGAGGCCGCCAACCTGCTGGACAAGGTGTCGGCGCTGCTGAGCCCGTTCGACGCCGACGAGTGGGAGTCCCCGTCGGGGCGCCGCATGGACCTGCCGATGCGCGGCAACATCCTGTCCGTGCCCATGAAGGCCCGCAAGACCGACGACGGCCGCATCCAGGGCTCGGCCCGGTTCGCCCGGTTTCACCTGGGCCGCAACGGTGCCGTGCACGGCGGCTGCCTGGGCATGCTGTTCGACAGCGTGCTCGGGTTGACGTCCTCGGTGCTCACCGGGGGGCCCTACCAGCGCACTGCCTACCTGAAGATCGACTACCGCCGCATCGTGCCGATCGAAAAGGAATTGCAGTTCGACGCCGGCATCGACCGGGTGGACGGGCGCAAGATCTTCGTGTCCGGCCGGTTGACCGACGGCGACACCCCGCTGACCGAGGCCGACGCCCTGTTCGTGCGGCTCAAGCCGGGTCAGCCCTGACGGCCCAGCCGGCTGCCGCGAACACGGATCGGCGTTGGGTACGGCACAGGTCGACCACCGCGTCGGGGACGTCGTCGAGACGCAGGTCAGCGGCCCACCCGGCCAACCGTTCGATGGTGGTAACCACGCTGGCACGGTAGGCGCACTCCGATCGAGGGGTCAATCAGTGGTGGCCCGGCGGTGTGGGGTGGTGGTCGGCCACACGGATAGCATGGTCGCGATCGTTCCGACATGTCCAAGCCTGGAGAATTGACCCAATGAGTGCCGCCGCGCAGCCCACCCCGCAGGCCGATGGAGCCCCGATCCGGGTTCCTGCCGGCACCACCGCGGCGGCCGCGGTGCGGGAGGCGGGGCTGCCGGGCCGGGGTTCCCCGGACGCGGTCGTGGTGGTGCGCGACGCCGGCGGCAGGTTGCGCGACCTGAGTTGGGTGCCCGAATCCGACGTCGAGGTCGCCCCGATCGCCGCCAACACCGACGAGGGCCGCAGCGTCATCCGGCATTCGGCCGCGCACGTGCTGGCCCAGGCCGTCCAGGGTCTGTTCCCGCACGCCAAGTTGGGCATCGGGCCGCCCATCACCGACGGCTTCTATTACGACTTCGATGTGGCGGAGCCGTTCACCCCCGAGGACCTGGCGGCGCTGGAAAAGCGGATGCGCCAGATCGTCAAAGAGGGACAGCTGTTCTCCCGGCGCGTCTATGAGTCCAAAGACGAGGCCCGCTCGGAGTTGGCCAACGAGCCGTACAAGCTCGAACTCGTCGACGACAAGTCCGGCGACCCCGACATCATGGAGGTCGGTGGCGACGAGCTCACCGCCTACGACAACCTCAATCCCCGCAGCCGGGAAAGGGTTTGGGGCGACCTGTGCCGCGGTCCGCACATCCCAACCACCAAGCACATCCCGGCGTTCAAGCTGACCCGAAGTTCCGCCGCCTACTGGCGGGGCGACCAGAAAAACGCCAGCCTGCAACGCATCTACGGCACCGCGTGGGAGTCCCAGGAGGCGCTGGATCGCCACCTCGAGCTGATTGAGGAAGCCCAGCGCCGCGACCACCGCAAGCTGGGCACCGAACTGGACCTGTTCAGCTTCCCCGACGAAATCGGTTCCGGGCTGGCGGTTTTCCACCCCAAGGGCGGCGTCGTGCGCAGGGAGCTGGAGGAGTACTCGCGGCGCAAGCACATCGAGGCCGGGTACGAGTTCGTCAACACTCCGCACATCACCAAGGCGCAGCTGTACGTCACGTCGGGTCACCTGGAGTGGTACGCCGACGGAATGTACCCGCCGATGCATCTCGACGCCGAGTTCAACGAGGACGGCACGGTGCGCAAGCCGGGCCAGGACTACTACCTCAAGCCGATGAACTGCCCGATGCACCACCTGATCTACCGGTCGCGCGGACGGTCGTATCGCGAACTTCCGTTGCGGCTCTTCGAGTTCGGCAGCGTGTATCGCTACGAGAAATCCGGCGTGGTGCATGGCCTGACCCGGGTGCGCGGCATGACTCAGGATGACGCGCACATCTACTGCACGCGTGAGCAGATGCGTGACGAGCTGGCGTCGGTGCTGCACTTCGTGCTCGACCTGCTGGCCGACTACGGGCTCAACGACTTCTACCTCGAGCTGTCCACCAAGGACCCGGAGAAGTACTCCGGGTCTGACGAGATATGGGACGAGGCCACCGAGGTCCTGCGCGACGTCGGCTTGGCCTCCGGGCTGGAGCTGATCCCCGACCCAGGCGGCGCGGCGTTTTACGGCCCGAAGATCTCGGTGCAGGTCAAGGACGCGCTGGGCCGGAGCTGGCAGATGTCGACCATCCAGCTCGACTTCAACATGCCGGACCGCTTCGAGCTGGAATACACCGCCGCCGACGGTTCGCGTCAGCGTCCGGTGCTGATCCACCGCGCGCTGTTCGGGTCCATCGAGCGGTTCTTCGGCATCCTCACCGAGCACTACGCCGGCGCGTTCCCGGCGTGGCTGGCGCCCGTGCAGGTGGTCGGCATCCCCGTCGCCGACGAACACGTGCCCTACCTGGAAAGCATTGCCGCGCAGCTCAAATCGCACGGTGTGCGGGTGGAGGTGGATGCCAGTGACGACCGGATGGCCAAGAAGATCGTCCACCACACCAACCAGCGCGTCCCGTTTATGTTGCTGGCCGGTGACCGCGACGTCGAGGCCGGTGCCGTCAGCTTCCGCTTCGGTGACCGCACGCAGATCAACGGTGTGCCACGGGACAGCGCCGTCGACGCCATCGTGGCTTGGATCGCCGATCGCCAAAATGCTGCTCCCACAGCCGAACTCGTAAAGGTGACCGGCGGTGAGTAAACAGTGACCGAAGAGGAGCACGCCGACGACACCATCCTGGACACGGGCGTCGGCGAAAGTGACCACCTGCAACGTCTCTGGACGCCGTACCGGATGAACTATCTGGCCGAGGCGCCGATGAAGCGCGACCCCAACTCCGCGGGCAAGACCGAGCAGCCGTTCACCGACATCCCGCGACTGTCCGACGAGGAAGGCCTGGTGGTCGCCCGCGGCGAGCTCGTCTACGCCGTCCTCAACCTCTACCCGTACAACCCCGGGCACCTGATGGTGGTGCCGTACCGGCGAGTGTCCGAGCTCGAGGACCTCACCGAGGACGAGAGCGCGGAGTTGATGGCCTTCATACAGAAGGCAATTCGCGTCATCAAGAACGTTTCGCGGCCGCACGGCTTCAACGTCGGGCTGAACCTGGGGACCTCGGCGGGCGGTTCACTGGCCGAACACCTGCACGTGCACGTCGTGCCGCGCTGGGGCGGCGACGCGAACTTCATCACCATCATCGGCGGCTCGAAGGTGATCCCGCAGTTGCTGCGCGAAACCCGGCGGTTGCTGGCCACGGAGTGGACAAAGCAGCCATGAGGCTCGGGCGCACATGAGTCGCGGCGGCGACGATGCAGAGCGTAGCGATGAGGAGGAGCGGCGCACATGAGTAAGGTGCCGTTCCTGTCGCGGGCGGCGTTCGCGCGGCTCACCACTCCGACCGCCAGGGCGTGTCTGCGGCTGGGTTTGACCCCCGACGCGGTCACCATCCTGGGCACAGCCGGATCTGTGGCGGGTGCGCTCACGCTCTTCCCGATGGGCAAGCTGTTCGTCGGTGGCTGCGTGGTCTGGTTTTTCGTGCTGTTCGACATGCTCGATGGGGCGATGGCCCGGGAGCGCGGGGGCGGCACCCGCTTCGGCGCCGTGCTGGACGCCACGTGCGACCGGGTCAGCGACGGCGCGGTGTTCTGCGGACTGCTCTGGTGGATCGCCTTCGGCCTGCACGACAAGCTGCTGACGGTGGCGACGTTGATCTGCCTCGTCACGTCGCAGGTCATCTCTTACATCAAGGCGCGGGCCGAAGCCAGCGGACTGCGCGGCGACGGTGGCATCATCGAGCGGCCGGAAAGGTTGATCATCGTGCTGGTAGGTGCGGGCGTGTCCGACTTCCCCTTCGTCGCCTGGCCACCCGCCTTGGCGGTGGCGATGTGGCTGCTGGCGGCGGCCAGCGTGGTCACCTGCGTACAGCGGTTGCGCACCGTGTGGACCTCGCCGGGCGCGACGGAGCGTATGCCGTGATCCCGGGCATGGGTTTGATCGCCACCCCCCGCCGCCTGGCATCCGGCACCGCGAGCGACTGGGGGTACGCCGCCGGCTGGATGGCCGTGCGCGCGATGCCGGAATTCGCCGCGCGCACCGCTTTCGGGGCGGGCGCCCGCTATGCGGCCCGCGGCGGCGGCCCGGACCAACTGCGCAAGAACCTGGCCCGCGTCATCGGCGTGCCGCCCGCCGAGGTGCCCGACGCGCTGATGCGGGCCTCGCTGGCCTCCTACGCCCGCTACTGGCGTGAGGCGTTTCGCCTGCCGGGGATGGATCTTCGCGCGGTCGCCCGCCAACTCGACGAGACATTCAAGGGGGCAGACAACCTGGACGCGGCGCTGGCGAAGGGCCGCGGGGCGGTCTGCGCGTTGCCGCACAGCGGCAACTGGGACATGGCCGGGGTGTGGCTGGCGCAGACGCGCGGCACCTTCACTACCGTCGCCGAGCGGCTCAAACCCGAATCGCTGTATCGGCGTTTCATCGACTACCGGGAAAGCCTCGGCTTCGAGGTGCTGCCGCTGTCCGGCGGCGACCGGCCGCCCTTCGAGGTGCTGTGTGACCGGCTGCGCGACAACCGGGTGGTCTGCCTGATGGCCGAACGTGACCTCACCCGCTCCGGCGTCGAGGTCGAGTTCTTCGGTGAACCCACCCGGATGCCGGCCGGGCCGGCGAAGCTGGCGATCGAGACCGGGGCGGCGCTGCTGCCCTCGCATTGCTGGTTCGCCGACGACGGTTCGCGGGTCTGGATCCAGCCGCCGCTGGACTGCAGCAGCGGCGACGTGCAGGCCATCACCCAGGCGCTGGCCGACCGGTTCGCCGAGAACATCGCCGCCCACCCCGAGGACTGGCACATGCTGCAACCCCAGTGGCTGGCCGACCTGTCGGACGCCAAACGGGCGCGGCTTAGGGAGACCTGATGCGGATCGGGATGGTCTGCCCATACTCGTTCGACGTTCCGGGCGGGGTGCAGTCGCACGTCCTGCAGCTGGCCGAGGTGATGCGCAGGCGCGGCCACGACGTCAGCGTCCTCGCTCCGGCTTCGCCGCACGCGGCCCTGCCCGACTACGTCGTCTCCGCCGGCAAGGCCGTCCCCATTCCCTACAACGGCTCGGTGGCCCGGCTGCGGTTCGGCCCGGCGACGCACCGCAAGGTCAAAAAGTGGCTTGCCGAAGGCGATTTCGACGTCCTTCACCTGCACGAGCCGAACGCGCCGAGCCTGTCGATGCTGGCCCTCAACATCGCCGCGGGGCCGATCGTTGCGACGTTTCACACCTCAACCACCAAGTCGCTGACGCTGACGGTGTTTCAGGGCATCCTGCGCCCGATGCACGAGAAGATCGTCGGCCGGATCGCCGTATCCGACCTGGCCCGCCGCTGGCAGATGGAGGCGCTCGGCACCGACGCGGTCGAGATCCCCAACGGGGTAGACGTCGACTCGTTCGCCTCGGCGCCGCCGCTGGACGGCTACCCGCGGCCGGGCAAGACGGTACTGTTCCTGGGCCGCTACGACGAGCCGCGCAAGGGCATGTCGGTCCTGCTCGACGCCCTGCCCGGGGTGGTCCAGCGCTTGCCGGATGTGCAGCTGCTCATCGTCGGCCGCGGCGACGAGGACGAATTGCGCGGCCAGGCAGGCGAATTGGTGAAGCATATTCGCTTTCTGGGTCAGGTCGACGACGCCGGGAAGGCCTCGGCGATGCGCAGCGCCGACGTGTACTGCGCGCCGCACCTCGGCGGCGAGAGCTTCGGCATCGTCCTCGTCGAGGCGATGGCCGCCGGCACCGCGGTGGTCGCCAGCGACCTCGACGCCTTCCGGCGCGTGTTGTGTGACGGCGAAGTCGGGTGCCTGGTGCCAGTCGGCGACGGCGTAGCGCTCGCGGATGCCCTTGTCTCGGTGCTAGAAAACGATGTGCTGCGCGAACGCTACGTGGCGGCCGGTTCGGCCGCGGTCCAGCGCTACGACTGGTCGGTGGTGGCCAGCCAGATCACACGCGTATACGAGACGGTCGCCGCGGCCGGCGCCAAGGTCAAGGTGGCGAGCTGATGACGTGGCTGATCGTTCCCATCGCGATACTGGTGGGGCTCCTGGCGATATTGGGTGCCTGGGCGTATCAGACGGCCAACCGGCTGGACCGGCTGCACGTCCGCTACGACCTGTCGTGGCAGGCGCTCGACGGTGCGCTGGCGCGGCGCGCGGTCGTCGCGCGTGCGGTCGCCATCGACGCCTACGGCGGTGCCTCCGAGGGCAGGCGGCTGGCCGCGCTGGCCGACGCCGCCGAGGCCGCGCCGCGGCAGGCGCGTGAGTCGTGCGAGAACGAGCTTTCGGCCGCGCTGGCGATCGTCGATCCGGCGTCGCTGCCGGCCGGGCTGATCGCCGAGCTGGCCGACGCGGAGGCCAGGGTGGTGCTGGCCCGCCGCTTCCACAACGACGCCGTGCGGGACACCCTGGCACTGCGCGAACGATTCCTGGTGCGGACGCTCCGTCTCGGCGGAACCGCCGCGCTGCCCAGCTATTTCGAGATCGTCGAGCGGCCGCACGCGCTGGCCCACGGAGACCACGGGGTGCTCAGCCACCGCACGTCCGCGCGCGTGGTGCTGCTCGACGAGACCGGCGCGGTGCTGCTGCTGCGCGGTTCGGATCCGGCGATCGCCCGCGATCACGCGCCGAGGTGGTGGATCACCGTGGGCGGCGAGGTGCGCAAGGGGGAGCGGCTGGCCGAGGCGGCCGCCCGGGAGTTGGCCGAAGAGACCGGGTTACGAGTGGCGCCGGCGGAGATGATCGGCCCCGTGTGGCGGCGTGACGAGGTGTTCGAGTTCAACGGCGCCTTGATCGACAGCGAAGAGTTCTACTTCGTACACCGCACCCACCGCTTCGAGCCGTCCGCTGCGGACCGAACGGACTTGGAACGCAGCTACATCCACGGCCACCGCTGGTGTGATTCCGCTGAGATCGCCCGACTGGGCGCGGCCGGTGAGACGGTGTACCCGATGCAGCTGTCCGAACTGCTCACCGACGCGGCCGCGCTGGCCGGCGGCCGCGCGCCGGGCCCGCTGCAATCGATCCGCTGACGCGGTCAGAACCCGCTCGGTAGACCGTTGGAGACCAACGGCGGCAATCCCGCAAACAGCGGGTTCCCAATTCCGGACGCGACGCCTGGGCCGAGATACCCCGCAATGCTCACCGGACCCGGGAAGAGCCCGGGCGCATAGCCCAGGTCGACGATCGGCTTGAGGAACGGTTGCAGCAAGTCTGCCAACGGATTTCCGATGATGGGCAGGAACATGCGCAGCGGATCGAGCAGCGGCAATTGTGTGGTGGGCATGAAATAGAAGGTCAGGTTGCCGATCTGCTCGTGCAGGGCGCTGGCGACTTGTGCCGCGGAGAGGAAGGGGACCGTGTGGTGCAGATCCAGGAACCCGAAAAGGGCGTTGAGGTCCGACGGGAGCCACAAGGGATGCAGCGGGAAGTCGGCAATCGCGTCGTATTGCAGCGTGAAAATGGAGGTCGCGTAGGACGTCGTCAGCGGGGTGGCGAAGTGAAACGCACCGAAGCCCGGAATGAAGTGCGTCAAGATGCCGCCCATCGGATTGTTCGGGTCGGCGAGCAATACGAAGTTCAGCAGGTCCTGACTCGGCCGTAGGGCGGCCGGCAGAGCCTGAAGGTAGCGCATTTCCATGCTGGCAATGGTCGCGCTCTGCGAATAACCGACGACGACAACGTGATTGCCGGCGGCGGTCTGAGTCAGGATTGCACTGTTCAGCGTTGCCACACCCTGGTAGACCGACTTGCCGAAGGTTTCGCTGCCGAGCCCGGTGATCGGCCAAAACTGTTCAGGCGTACGCAAACTCACCAGGGTGTACCCGGAGTAATTCTGGGCGAGATACGCCTGTTCGATGGACGTCATGTACCTGAGGTCCGGCGACGGGTTGCCGGTGCCGCCCATGATCAGCGCGATCTTGTCCGACCCCGTCGACGACTGCATGGCGGCCGCGTTCGTGGCCTCTGATTCGGCGTACGCGGTCTTTGCCGTGATCAGGGTCTCCACGAACTGGTTGTGAAACAGTTCCGCCTGCGCGCTGAGCGCCTGGTACTGCTGGGCATGCGTGTCCAGCATCGCCGCCACGCGCACCGACACCGAATCCGTAGCCGGCGGTAGCACTCCCGTCGTGGGGCGGCCACGGCCGCGTTCGTCGCCTCCATGGACGAGCCGATCGCTTGCAGCTCGTCGGCGGCCGCCGCCATGGCGTCGGGGTCGGTGATCACGAACGACATCGCCGCTCCTGACTAACTCGGCACCGCGCGCGGTGTCAGGCCTTCGCGCGTTCCGGCGATCGAATGCGTGGCCGTGGCCGTCCCCCGCCCGGGGATGCCCGTGGAGGGCAGGTGCGGCGTGGTGGGCAGGCTCGCCGAAATGGGGCTGACCGGGGCACTGGGTGCCACCGTGGCCGCGGGAGTCGGGGCCGCCGCCGGCGCCGCGCCGGCCCAGCTCGCCGGGACGGACAGCGCCCCAATCGAACCGGCCCGGCCCGTACTGGCCGAGACCACGCGCCCGGCGAGCTGCGCGGTCATGGGGCCGCCGGTGCCGGGGCTGACCGTCGACGCCACGACCGGATCCATCGCGGGGACGCTGCCCGCGCCGCTCAGCAACGGATTGGTGCCGGACATCAGCTGGCCCACCATCATGTTCATGGGCTCCATCGCGAACTGGGCGGGCGTCGAGAGCATCTGCAGCTGCGACATCGGGTTCATCAGCTGCTGGGTCAGCGTCTGGGTCAGGGCCTGAAAAAGCTGCTCCCCGAACGAGGTGAAGGTCGGGGTGGGCAGGCTCGTCAGGGTGAGGGGTGGGTTGCTGAACGGGGTCCACGTCGCCTCGGCCGCCCGGGTACTGGCGTCGTAGGCGGTCATCGCCGTCACGTCCTGGGCCCACATCTCGGCGTACTGGGCTTCGGTCGCCGCGATAGCCGCGGTGTTCTGGCCCAGGAGGTTGGTCGCGATGAGCGATGCCAGCAGCGCCCGGTTGGCCGCAACCACCTCCGGGGCACCGTCGCGGTGAACGCCGCCTCGAACGCGGCTGCCGACAACCGGGTTTGGTTGGCCACCGACTCTGCCTGCGCCGACGTCGCGGTCATCCACTGCACGTACGGTGCGGCGGCCGTCGCCATCGTCATCGACGCGGGACCCTGCCATGCCCCACCCGTCAGGGTCGACACCGTCGACTGGAAGGAACTTGCCGCGGAGCCCAACTGGGCGGCCAACGCGTCCCACGCCGCCGCCGCTGCCCACATCGAACCCGAGCGCGGTCCCGCATACATCCGCGCGGAGTTGATCTCCGGCGGCAAGAGCACGAAATCCGGCAACATCCTGACCCCTCCTCAGCCAGGTCGGCGGCCGCCATCCCCGGTGCGAGGCGGCCCGCTATTCGTCGTGTTCGAATCCGCGATGTGAGCAAACTAACCATGAAGTGTGTAGCAAGGGGTCGATTTACGGGCCTAGGGCCAATCGGCCCCTTTTGTGGGTCCACAGTGGGAAAACTCGTCTCCCGCCCCCACTAGACTGGGGTGACAACGGTTGAAGGAGATCAGCAGTGGATACCGCCGCGTCACCCAACGGCAGCGGAACCGGCACCGCGCGCGTCAAGCGCGGCATGGCCGAGATGCTCAAGGGCGGCGTCATCATGGACGTCGTCACCCCGGAGCAGGCCCGCATCGCGGAGGGCGCCGGCGCCGTCGCGGTGATGGCGCTGGAGCGGGTGCCCGCCGACATCCGCGCCCAGGGCGGCGTGTCGCGGATGAGCGACCCCGACATGATCGAGGGCATCATCGCTGCGGTGACGATCCCGGTGATGGCCAAGGCGCGCATCGGGCACTTCGTCGAGGCCCAGATCCTGCAGAGCCTCGGCGTCGACTACGTCGACGAGTCCGAGGTGCTGACCCCCGCGGACTACACCCACCACATCGACAAGTGGAAGTTCACCGTGCCGTTCGTGTGCGGGGCCACCAATCTGGGCGAGGCCCTGCGCCGCATCAGCGAGGGCGCGGCGATGATCCGGTCCAAGGGCGAGGCCGGTACCGGCGACGTCTCCAACGCGACCACGCACATGCGGGCGATCGGTGGCGAGATCAGGCGGCTGATGTCGATGTCGGACGACGAATTGTTCGTCGCCGCAAAGGAATTGCGGGCGCCCTACGACCTGGTCGTCGAGGTGGCCCGGGCCGGCAAGCTGCCGGTCACCCTGTTCACCGCGGGCGGCATCGCCACGCCGGCCGACGCGGCGATGATGATGCAGCTCGGAGCCGAGGGCGTGTTCGTCGGCTCGGGGATCTTCAAGTCGGGGGATCCCGCGCAGCGCGCCGCCGCCATCGTCAAGGCCACCACGTTCTACGACGACCCGGACGTGTTGGCCAAGGTGTCGCGCGGGCTGGGCGAGGCCATGGTGGGGATCAACGTCGAGCAGATCGCGCAGCCCCACCGGCTTGCCGAACGCGGCTGGTAAAAACAGTCCGTGGCGATCGAAGAGATCCTTGATCTCGAGCAACTCGAGGTCAACATCTACCGCGGTCGGGTGTTCAGCCCGGAGTCGGGATATTTCCAGCGCACGTTCGGTGGCCACGTGGCCGGGCAGTCACTGGTGTCGGCGGTGCGCACGGTCGACCCGCGCTACCAGGTGCACTCGCTGCACGGTTACTTCCTGCGACCCGGGGACGCCAACGAGCCCACGGTCTTCATCGTCGAGCGCACCCGCGACGGCGGCTCGTTTGCCACCCGGCGCGTCAATGCCATTCAGCACGGCGAAATCATCTTCAGCATGGGGGCGTCCTTCCAGACCGACCAGGAGGGCATCCACCACCAGGACGTCATGCCGGCGGCGCCGCCGCCAGACGGGCTGCCCGGTCTGGACTCGATCAAGGTGTTCGACGACGCCGGCTTCAAGCAGTTCGAGGAGTGGGACGTCTGCATCGTGCCGCGCGAGCGCTTGCAGCTGTCGCCCGGCAAGGCATCCCAGCAGCAGGTGTGGTTTCGCCACCGCGACCCGCTGCCGGACGACCCGGTGCTGCACATCTGCGCGCTGGCCTACATGAGCGACCTCACGCTCCTGGGGTCGGCGCAGGTCAACCACCTCGATGTCCGCCAGCATCTGCAGGTCGCGTCGCTGGATCACGCGATGTGGTTCATGCGGGCGTTCCGGGCCGACGAGTGGCTGCTCTACGACCAGTCCTCGCCGTCGGCCAGCGGCGGTCGCTCGCTGTGCCAGGGCAAGATCTTCACCCAGTCCGGCGAGATGGTGGCGGCGGTCATGCAGGAGGGGCTGACCCGCTTCCAGCGCGGATTCCAGCCGTGAGCCGTCCCCTGATCGGGGTGCTGGCGCTGCAGGGCGATACCCGCGAGCACCTGGCGGCGCTGCGCGAAGCCGGGGCCGAGTCGATGCCGGTGCGGCGCCGCGCGGAGCTGGAGAAGGTCGACGGTCTGGTGATTCCCGGTGGCGAATCCACCACCATGAGCCACCTGCTGCTCGACCTCGACCTGTTGGAGCCGCTACGCGGGCTGCTGGCCGACGGGCTGCCGGCCTATGGCGCGTGCGCCGGGATGATCCTGCTGGCCAGCGAAATCCTCGACGCCGGCGCGGGCGGCCGGGAGGCGCTGCCGCTGCGTGCGATCGATATGACCGTGCGACGCAACGCCTTTGGGCGGCAGGTCGACTCGTTCGAGGGCGACATACCGTTCGCCGGTTTGGACGGTCCGGTGCGCGCGGTGTTCATCCGCGCCCCCTGGGTGGAGCGCGCCGGCGCCGACGTGCAGGCGCTGGCCGAAGCGTCCGGGCACACGGTCGCGGTGCGGCAAGGCGCGAAGCTGGCGACGGCGTTTCACCCCGAGATGACCGGCGACCGGCGCGTCCACCAGCTCTTCGTGGACATTGTCAACGGCAACGCCTGACGCACCGGTCACATCCGCACCAGTTTTCGGGTGGTGCTGCGATCCCGGAAATTGATAGCGCGCGCGATATCAATTTCGGGAAGGCGCATATCCCTGGGTCCTTGTGACTGCTGAGGCGGCTGGGCCGCTAGGGGAGCGGCCGGGCGATCGCCGCCACCCGCCCACGTAGACTCGTCTGGCGAAACTTCGAAGACAGAAGAGGTAAGAGACACCAATGAGCGGCCATTCCAAGTGGGCCACCACCAAGCATCAGAAGGCCGTCAAAGACGCGCGCCGCGGCAAGGAGTTCGCCCGGCTCATCAAGAACATCGAGGTCGCCGCGCGGACCGGCGGTGGGGACCCGGCGGGCAATCCGACGCTCTACGACGCCATCCAGAAGGCGAAGAAGACCTCGGTGCCCAACGACAACATCGAGCGTGCCCGCAAGCGCGGCGCCGGCGAGGAAGCCGGCGGCGCCGACTACCAGACGATCATGTACGAGGGCTACGGGCCCAACGGCGTGGCGGTGCTGATCGAATGCCTGACCGACAACCGCAACCGCGCCGCCGGCGAGGTCCGGGTGGCGGTGACCCGCAACGGCGGCACCATGGCCGATCCGGGCTCGGTCTCGTATCTGTTCACCCGCAAGGGGGTCGTCACGCTGGAGAAGAACGGGCTCACTGAAGACGACGTGCTGACGGCGGTTCTCGACGCCGGCGCCGAGGACGTCAACGACCTCGGTGAGAGCTTCGAGATCATCTCGGAGCCAACCGATCTGGTCGCGGTGCGCACCGCGTTGCAGGACGCCGGTATCGACTACGAGTCCGCCGAGGCCAGCTTCCAGCCTTCGGTCAGCGTGCCGGTGGACGTCGACGGCGCCCGGAAGGTGTTCAAGCTCGTCGACGCCCTCGAGGACAGCGACGATGTGCAGAACGTCTGGACCAACGTCGATCTGTCGGACGAGGTGCTGGCCGCTCTCGACGACGAGTAACCGCCTCTAGTCGTAGCCGTGCCGCATGTCCTCGACGATGCGTGGATTGTCCAGCGTCGAGGGCTCGAGCGGGCGGGGGCGGGTGTCGTCGGGGAACACCGTGGCGGCGTCGAGGACGTGCTGGTTCAGGAAACGCAGCGGGGGTGCGTTGGGCGGCACGGTGGGCGTGGGTGCGCCGCCCCCGCGGCGGGCCAGCGCGAAACCCCAGTCACCGAACGTCGGCACATAGACGTGGTAGGGCGTCACCGCGTAGCCGGCCGCGCGGATGGACGAGGCGGTGCGCCAGAATGCGGTCTGCGTCGAGAACGGACTGCCCGCCTGCACGACCATCAGGCCATCTTCGGCGAGCGCGTGCCCGACGAGGCCGTAGAACTCGGTCGAATACAGCCGCCCCAGGACCGGGGTGTCGGGGTCGGGCAGGTCGACGATGACCGCGTCGAAGCCCCCGGGCGGGACGACGTCCGGGTGCGGCGAGCGCAACCAGCGCATCGCGTCGTCGATGACCACCTTGACCCGCGGGCTGTCCAGCGAGCCGCCGTTGGCCCGGCGCATCGTGGTGCGCGCCAACTGAATCACCGCGGCGTCGAGCTCCACCTGCACGATCTTCGTGATGCCCGGCTGACGCAGTAACTCGCGGGCCACCAGCCCGTCGCCGCCACCGAGGACGAGGACCGATCGCGCGCTCGCCCCGAGCGCGGGGTAGACCAGGCTTTCGGTGTAGCGGTACTCGTCCCGGGTGGAGAATTGCAGGCCCCCGTCGAGGTAAAGGCGCATGTCGTTACCGCGCTGGGTGACCACGATCTCCTGGTAGGCCGAGTGTTGATAGGCGATGATCGGGTCGGCGTAGAGGCGCTGCCTGCTCGTGGTTTCGATGTCGGCCGACCGCGCCAGCAGTGTGACCAGGAGGGCGAGCGCTGCGGCGAGCGCGCACAGCGCCGTCGCCAGTTGGCGGGCCGAAACCGCCCGGCGCAGCACGAAGATCGCCACGACGGCCGCCGCCAGGAGATTGACGATGCCGGTGGCCGCCGCGCCGCGGATCATGCCCAGGTGGGGCAAGAGCAGGAACGGCCACACCAGCCCGCCCAGCAGCGCGCCGAGGTAGTCGGCGGCGTTGAGGTTGGCCAGCGTCCGGCCGGTGTCGGGCGCCTCGCCACTGCGACCGCGCTGCAGCATCGTCATCAGCAGCGGCACCTCGGCGCCGACCAGCCCACCGATCAGGGCGGTGCCCACCGCCAGCATCCACATCGATTCGTCGTCGATGAAGGCGAACACCGTGTACAGGGCCGCCGCGGACAACCCGCCGACGATGCTCAGCAGCACCTCCACCGCGATGAACGCGATCGCCGCGTGCGCCAGCAGCGGCTTGACCACCAGGGCCCCCACCCCGAGCGCGGCGATGTAGCCCGCGACGATCAGTGACGTGGCGACGATGCCGCCGCCGTTGAGGCTCGCCGCCAGGGTGAGCAGCGCGAGTTCGTAGACGATGCCGGACGCCGCACATGCCGCAACGGCGGCCAGCAGCACGGCGCGCCAGCGCACCGAGGGCTCCGCGGGCCGGCTCACCTCTGGCACCGGCAGATCAACGGAGGTCATGACACCGCAGCGGCCGTGACCCCTCCCACGGCGAGCAATATCAGCGCCACCGCGAACGATCCCGGATGCAGCTCCGGCTCGTCGATGTGCTCGTGGAAACTTCCCGGTATCAGCAGGTGCATCGTGAGCAGCGCTATGCCCAGCAGGATCACGCCCATCAGCCCGTACACCGCCACACCGACGAGCCCCTGACCCAGCTGGCTATAGCTGTTCGCGATGGCGGTGATGATGACCACGGTCAGGGCGATGTACATCGCGCCCGCGACCATGACGGCGTTGGGGCGGCGGTCGATGAACACCAGCCGGCGCAGATTGCCCGGGGTCAACACGTCGACCGCGTAGAACCCGATAAGCAGCACTGCCATGCCGACCAGGAAGTACAGGATGGTTGCGACTGCGCCCTTCAGGACGGGATTGAGATCGACGGTGCCGATCTCGACGGCGAGGTACATGGTTTTCTCCTTTGTGGTGGTGAGCCGTCACTTGGTTCCGCCGGGGCCGCCGGGCGTACCCCCGGCGCCGCCCGAGGGTGAGCCGGGGCTGAATCCGGGGCCCAGGAAGATGAAAGCGCCGTGGCTGTATCCGGCGTTCAGGCCTTCCAGGCGGATGCTGCACGGGCGATTGCCGTCGGGGCCGACGATCACGATGTTGCTGCTGTAGCGCAGGTACTCGCTGTCGCCGTTGGCGGCCCGCGCCTCGGGGGCCTGATACTCGGCGAGCGCGTCGGCCACGTCGTCGGGAGGCCCGCTGCATTCGTAGCGCTTCCCGTTCGCGTCGTGGGAGTACTCGTGATAGTGGCTCGCGATGTAGGAAGCAATGTTCTTCTGCGACAGAATGATTCCGGGCACCAGGCAGGCGACGGCCGCGACGGCCAGCGCACCGGCGATCACGAACAGGCGATTGCGGCTCACGGGTGCCACCGGCTCACCGTGTGCACCACGTCGCCGCCCGAGCCAAAAGGGCTGCGCGGGTAGAGGTGCCAGGTCTGCCAATACCAGCCGGCGCCGTCGGGTTCGGCGGCCAGCGCGGTCAGCGCGGCGTCGTCGCCGGGGAAAGTGCCACCGAGCCAGCCCTTTTCCCGCGCGCACCGGTCACGAAGGTCGCGCGCCATCCGGCGGAAGGCCGCCTCGTCGTAGGAGTCGGTGCGGGATTGCAGGGAGTAGCCGGGCGCGGCCGTGTGCTCCGGCAGGTCGACGCCGAGGCCGCGTGCCGTGCAGGAGACCTCCTCGGAGAACCGGCCCGCGCCGTGCTCGACGGTGACGACGTGCGATGCGCCCAGGACCCCCAGCCGCAGGGCGCCGCCGCCGGGGTGGTGCAGAAGGCAGGTCGCCAGCGGCGGCGGTGCGGGCGCGTTGAGCGCGAGGCCGAGCTTTTGGCCGGAGACGTCCGAAGGGGCCACGACGAGTTGATGAAGGGGCACCGACGCGCCCTAGGGGGAGGAGGGCGGGGGTGCCGGATACACGGTCAGCTCGCCCGTGAGCACGGGCTTGCCGGTCGAAACCTCCCACGGCATGCCCGGCGCCCAGCGCTCGAACGAGAGCAGCGCGGACTCGTCGGAGTTGGCGCAGTCGACGAACTCCATCTCGCCGCCCGCCGGCAGGCCCGTGGTGCCCTCGGTCGTGAACGAGGCGCGACCGCGTTCGGACTCGTGAAACGTCACCCCGTCGACGACGTAAGAGTCACCCGGCTGCAGTTGGATGTCCTTGCGGCTGACCCACATCGCCAGCTCGAGGCGCCCGTCGTCCTCTTCGACGCTGAACCAGATCGGCTGGTCGCCGCCCTCCAGCAGATGCTCCCACCACACGAACGGGCCCTCGCGATACGTCACCGATCCGCGGACCACGTAGTCGACGCCGCCGTAGCTGACGATCGCGCCGGGGCCGAGTTGGCGGGGGCCGAATTCCGGCATCGCGTTGAACGAGAGGGGATCCTGGCGTCCGCGCGGCGGGGCCGGTTGCTTGGGGCGCCGCAAAGCGATGACCAACACCACGATTGACGCGATGAACAGCACGATCGCGATAATGACCAGCAGTGATCCCACGCAAACCCTTCCGTTGCCACATTGCTTGAGCGAACGTGGGGTAAAAGCTAACAGCTTTTGCGTGGGTTCGGCGCTGTAACGTCCCGAGCCGGGAATCGGCGGCGCCGCCGCGTGTCGTCCGCGGAGCCGTCGCCCCCGGCCGCTAGGGTATCGAACAGCTGTTCTACAGGTGGGAGCGGGCAATGCGCGTGATGGGCGTCGACCCCGGACTGACCCGATGCGGACTTTCGGTGGTGGAAAGTGGGAGCGGGCGTAGCGTGGTCGCGCTCGACGTCGACGTGGTTCGGACCCCGTCTGATGCGCCGCTGGCCCACAGGCTGCTGGCCATCAGCGATGCCGTCGAGCACTGGCTGGCCACCCATCAGCCGGATGTGGTGGCCATCGAGCGGGTGTTCTCCCAGCTGAACGTCTCGACGGTGATGGGCACCGCGCAGGCCGGCGGGGTCGTCGCGCTGGCGGCCGCCAAGCGCGGCATCGACGTGCACTTTCACACCCCGAGCGAGGTGAAGGCCGCGGTGACGGGCAACGGCGCCGCCGACAAGGCTCAGGTCACCGCGATGGTCACCAAAATCCTTGCGCTGCAAGCCAAACCGACCCCGGCCGACGCCGCCGACGCGCTGGCGCTGGCGATCTGTCACTGCTGGCGGGCGCCGATGATGGCCCGGATGGCCGCGGCCGAGGCGCTGGCCGAGCAGCAGCGGCACAAGTATCTGGCCAAGCTCAAGGCCGCGCGATGATCGCGTCGGTGCGCGGCGAGGTGCTCGAGGTGGCGCTCGACCATGCGGTGATCGAGGCCGCCGGCGTCGGCTACCGGGTGAACGCGACACCGTCGACGTTGGCGACCCTGCGCACCGGGACCGAGGCCCGGCTGATCACCGCGATGGTGGTCCGCGAGGACTCGATGACGCTGTACGGGTTTCCAGACTCCGACACCCGCGACCTCTTCCTCACGCTGCTGACGGTGTCGGGCGTGGGGCCACGGTTGGCCATGGCGACGCTGGCGGTTCACGACGCCGCGGCGCTGCGGCAGGTACTGCACGACAGCGACGTCACCGCGCTGACCCGGGTGCCTGGGATCGGCAAACGCGGCGCCGAGCGGATGGTGCTCGAGCTGCGGGACAAGGTCGGCGCCGTCACCGCGGGCGCACCGGGCGGCGCATCAGTGGTCAACGGGCACGCGGTCCGGGGCCCGGTGGTGGAGGCCCTGGTCGGTCTGGGCTTCGCCGTCAAGCAGGCCGAGGAGGCCACCGACAAGGTGCTGGCCACCGAGCAGGACGCGACGACGTCCGGCGCCCTGCGGGCCGCCCTGTCGCTGCTGGGTAAGTCGCGATGACCCGCGCCGGCGACGATGCAGAGCGAAGCGATGAGGTGGGGGCACCACCCGCTTGCGGGGGAGAGCGGCGCAAATGACCGACGACTACGCCGACCGCGAGCTCTCCCCGGCGCTTTCCGTCGGGGAGGGTGACATCGACGTCAGCCTGCGGCCGCGTTCGCTGCAAGAGTTCATCGGCCAGCCGCGGGTGCGCGAACAGCTCCAACTGGTGATCGAGGGGGCCAAGAACCGCGGCGGCACGCCTGATCACATCCTGCTGTCGGGTCCGCCCGGGCTCGGCAAGACGTCGCTGGCCATGATCATCGCGGCCGAACTCGGGACGTCGTTGCGGGTGACGTCGGGCCCCGCGCTGGAACGCGCCGGCGACCTCGCCGCCATGCTGTCCAATCTGGTCGAGCACGACGTGCTGTTCATCGACGAGATCCACCGCATCGCCCGGCCGGCGGAGGAAATGTTGTACCTGGCCATGGAGGACTTCCGGGTCGACGTGGTGGTGGGTAAGGGTCCCGGGGCGACGTCGATCCCCCTGGAGGTGGCGCCCTTCACCCTGGTCGGCGCGACCACCCGGTCCGGCGCGCTGACCGGACCGCTGCGCGACCGGTTCGGTTTCACCGCGCACATGGACTTTTACGAGCCCGCCGAGCTGGAGCGGGTGCTGGCCCGCTCCGCCGGCATTCTGGGTATCGGGCTGGGCGCCGAGGCGGCCCAGGAGATCGCCCGGCGCTCGCGCGGCACGCCGCGCATCGCCAACCGGCTGCTGCGCCGGGTCCGGGACTTCGCCGAGGTCCGCGCCGACGGGGTGATCACCCGTGACGTGGCCAAGTCCGCGCTGGCGGTCTACGACGTCGACGAACTCGGCCTGGACCGGTTGGACCGGGCGGTGCTCTCGGCGCTGACCCGCAGTTTCGGCGGCGGGCCGGTCGGGGTTTCGACGCTGGCGGTGGCGGTCGGCGAGGAGGCGACCACCGTCGAGGAGGTCTGCGAGCCGTTCCTGGTTCGCGCCGGAATGGTGGCCCGCACCCCCCGGGGCCGGGTGGCCACCGCTCAGGCGTGGACTCACCTGGGCATGAGCCCACCGGCGGGCGCGGCCGGTTTGGGCCAACCCGGTCTGTTCGACTAGGGGCGTAGGCGGGCGAAGCGGACCGCCACCGTCGGCGGCCCGGCCGATTGCGGCCAAATCGTGACCTTTCCGCCGAGCCGGTGCGCGCACGCGCGCCGGCGGGATCCGGCCTGCTCAGAGGGCCGCCACCGGCGCGGCGGGCATCTGGGTGAAGGTTCGCAGCAAACCACATGCGCGGCCCGCAGCAGGTTATACGTGGGCGCCGTCGGGTAACCAAGCTCACAACAGCAATACCTGTTGAAGGAGATTCTGATGAGGACCACGCGCTACGACTATGAACGCCCTCGCGCGCTGTACATGCCGCGCACCCGCGGCGCGCTGACCGGCCTGCTCCTGATTCTGTTGGGCGCCTGGGGCGCATTGGTGCCGTTCTTCGGGCCCAACATCGATTGGGCGTACATGTCCGACCCGGCCTGGACGTGGACGACGACCAAGGGCTGGCTCGAGGTGCTTCCCGGGGCCGCTACCGCACTGGGCGGCCTGCTCGTGCTGTTGTCCGGTAACCGGGCCAGCGCCGTGTTCGGCGGCTGGCTGGCGGTCGCCGGCGGCGCGTGGTTCGTGGTGGGCCGCGCGTTCGCGTCGACGCTGGGCATCGGGGGCCTCGGTCAACCGGTGGCGTCCACGGACCTGAAGCGAGCCCTGCTCGAGATCACCTACTTCACCGGTCTGGGCGCCTTGATCGTGTTCCTGGGCGGGGCGGCCGTCGCGCGCCTGGCCGTTCGGCACGCACGCGATGTCGTGGTGAGGGAACCGGCGCCGGTGGCGGGCGACGCCGTACCGGCGGGTGAGCCCGGCATGTACGACGAGACTCGCGGCGTGACGGCGGCTCGGGCGGACGCAACGGCAGCCGAGCCGGAGCCGCGCGGGCGTGGCCTGTTCGGCCGGCGCGCGGGCGGCGGCCTGTTCCACCGCCACCACCACGCCGGCGTGTAGGCGGTAACCGCCAACTCGGGAGGCGCCGGTAGCCGATTGGCTACCGGCGCCCTTTCGCGTCACGGCACTCCGCCACCCGCAGGTCGGTAGAGTCACCGGCGCCGGGGACATGCGGGCCTCGACGAGCGAGGAGGAGCGATGATCGCCGCCGGGTTGGTATTCGCCGCATTGGCGGCGTTATTGCACGTGTACATCTTCGTGATGGAATCGTTGACCTGGACCTCGCCGCGCACCCGTGCCACGTTCAGCACCACGGCCGAGGAAGCCGAGACCACCAAGCTGCTGGCCTTCAACCAGGGCTTCTACAACTTGTTCCTGGCGGTGGTCAGCGGCCTGGGCATTGCCGCGATCATGTTGCGGCACAACGCAGTTGGCGCGGCGCTGATTTTCGCCGGCGTCGGTTCGATGGCGGCGGCCGCCGTGGTGCTGCTCTTGTCCGCGCCGGAGAAGGCGCGCGCCGCGGTGACGCAGGGTGCCTTCCCGGTGATCGCGATCGTGCTGCTGCTGCTCGGACTTCAGCAGTAACAGCAGCCTCACCAGCCCCAATCGTCACCGGGAGCGGTGGTGTTCACGTGCCCGATGGGTTACGACTGGAAACCGCCGGGTACCCATCTCCGGCCGGAAATAGGCCCGGTATTCAACGAGGGGAAATCATGAAATACGCAGAAGACGGCCAAACCCGCGGGCTGAGCATGCCGCGTTCGCGTGGCGCGGTCAGCGGATTGCTCCTGGTCATCTTGGGAGCTTGGGGGGCGTTAATACCGTTTGTCGGACCGCGCTTCAATTTCGCCTACTCACCCGACCGGGAGTGGGCGTGGAGTTCGGCTCGTGGGTGGCTCGAGGTCCTGCCGGGAGCCGCGACCGTGCTGGGCGGTCTGTTGTTGATCATCGCCGGAAATCGGGTGGCGGCCATGCTGGGCGGATGGCTGGCGGTGCTGTCCGGCGCCTGGTTCATCGTCGGTGGTCAGCTCGCGCCGCTGCTGGGAATCGGCTCCGCCGGTGACCCCGTCGCCGCCACCGAGCGCAAGCGTGCGGTGCTCGAAGTCAGCTATTTCTCCGGACTGGGTGCGCTGATCGTCTTCGTCGGCGGTGTGGTGCTCGCCCGCACGGCCGTGCGGCTGGCGCGGGACGTCCAGCCCGTAGCGCCGGCGACAGCCGTGTCGGCGCCTGGCGTCGAGCCTTACCGCGACTCGGCGTACGAGCCCGCCGAGGTGTCCTCGGGCGCGTTGACCAAGCCGCGTACGGCTGCCGACCCGGAGCCGAAGCGGGGGTGGCGTCGCCATCGCCCGGCGTCGGGCGCCAACGCCGCGTACCTGCGCTGGCCACACCCACAGCAGTAACCGGTTCAGCTAGAAACAGCGATCGCCCAGTCCGTCACGGACTGGGCGATCGCTGTCTTGTGCTTACAGCAGTCCGAGCAGCTGCAGGTCCGTGATGTACTTGACGATGATCGGCGCCGAGACATGTGGAATGTCTTTGTCGGGGCCGATTTTCGCCTCCTGCACCGCGGCGCGGAAGCGGTCGGTCGGGGCCATCGATCCGTTGATCGGCTGCTCGGGCCGCTGGTAGTTGTGCAGCAGTGGTAGCAGCGAATACTGGCGTTGCCGCTCGGGCAGGCCCCGCATCGTCTGATCGAACCGCCGCAGCCATTCGCCGTAGTCGGCGATCCGCTGGATCCCATAGCCGGCGTCGATCAGCCAGTCGACGTACTCGTCGAGGCCGATGCCGTCGTCGTACGGGTTCATCACGTGGTACGTCTGGAAGCCGTCCCCGGTGTCCAGCACCTGCATCCCCAGCGTCGAGATCGCCGCGGCGATGAACTCGACCGGCAGGCCGTCGTAGTGCGAACGCTGACGGTTGCCCTCGGCGTCCAGCTCGTAGAACGAACCGGGTGCGACACCGGTGGCGACCAGGCTCAGCATCAGCCGGGTGAACATGTCCGGCAGGTTGAGCTGGCCGGCGTAGGTGGTGTCGGCCAGGATCATGTCGCACCGGAAGACCGCGACGGGCAGGCCACACAGGTCGTGTGCCTCGCGCAGCAGCACCTCGCCGGCCCACTTGCTGTTGCCGTAGCCGTTGGCGTAGTTGTCGTTGATCGCCCGGGTTGCGCTGATCTGCCGGACGTCGGCATCCTCGACGAACTCGCCCGGCTTGATCTGGTCACCGACGCCGATCGTCGACACGTAGGTGTACGGCTTCAGCTTGGTGGTGAGCGCGATCCGGATCAGTTCGGCGGTGCCGAGCGCGTTGGGGCCGAACAGCTCGCTGTAGGGCAGGACGTGGTTGACCAGAGCGGCCGGGTCGACGATCAGGTCGACGGTGTCGGCCAGCCGCTGCCAGGTCTGCTGCTCCAGACCGAGGTTGGCCTCGCCCTTGTCACCGGCGATCACTTCGAGGTGGTCGGCGGCCAGCTCCTGATAGTGCGCCACCAACGCTGGGTCGCTGTGCGCGGAGCCCACGCCGAAGGTCTTGTCCAGCCGGGCGCGCGCCTCGTCGTCGGATTTGGCGCGCACCAAGGCGATGACCTTGCCGTCGACCATGTCCATCCGCTCGAGCCACTCCAGGGCCAGGTAGCGGCCCAGGAAGCCGGTCGCGCCGGTCAGCAACACCGTCCGCACCTCGGTGGTGGGCTTGGGCAGGCTGGGCGCGGCGGCCAGCGTCTCGGCCTCGAGGAACTTGTCCAGGGTGAGGTCGCCGGCGTGCACCGTGGTCGCTTGATCTTTGGGGCGACCGTGCACCGCGGCGAAGGTGGGCCGCTTGGTGCCCTGGCGCTCGCCCTCGATGTAGTTGGCGATGGCCTGCAGGTCGCTGGCCGGGCTGACGATGACGCCCACCGGGACGTCGATGTCGAAGATCTCGCGCAGCAGGTTGCCGAACGTCAACGCCGACAACGAGTCTCCGCCCAGATCGGTGAAGTGCGCGTCGGGGGTCAGCTCGGTGCTCGCCGTGCCCAGCATCGCGGCCGCTGCCCGGCTCACCGTCTGCAGCACCGGCGCGCTCGCGCCGTTGCGGCGCAATTCGGCGAGCTCGTTGGCCTGCCCCTCGGCGAGCTCGGCGTAGAGCTGCTCGAGCCGCTCGCCGTAGTGCTGCTTCAGCTTCGGCCACGCCAGCTTGCGGATCCCGGTCAGCAGACCGTTCTCCAGGCTGAACGGTGTGGTCTCGATGATGAAGTCGCGGGGCACCTCGTAGGACTGCAGGCCCACCTGACGGGCGACGTTCTGGAGCGAGTCGGCGATCTTCGGCTTGAGCGTCTCGAGGTCGCCCGAGGCCAGCGCCTCCTCGGTGGGCACCACGACGGCCAGCAGGTAGGGCTGGGCGCTGTTGCCGTAGACGTAGATCTGGCGCACCAGCGGGCTGTTGCCGAACTCGGCCTCCAGCTTGGCCAGGGTGACGAACTCGCCCTGCGCCAGCTTGAGCACGTTGTTGCGGCGGTCGACGTACACCAGCTTGTCGGGCGCGATCTCGGCGAACACGTCGCCGGTCCGGTAGTAGCCGTCCTCGTCGAACACGTTGGCGGTGGTCTCGGCCCGCTTGTAGTAGCCCGGGAACATGTTCTCGGTGCGCAGCAACAGCTCACCGCGCGGGTGCGGCCGGTCGGTGCTGAAGTAGCCCAGGTCCGGCACGTCGACGAGCTTGTAATCGATCACCGGCGGACGCTGGATCTCGCCGTCGAACAGCACCATCCCGGCCTCGGTCGAGCCGTAGCCGTCCATCAGGTGCATCTCGAGCAGGGACTCGACCCAGGCGCGCAGCTCCGGCGAGGTCGGGGCCGAGCCCGTCATCGCGAAGATGAACCGCCCGCCCAGCAGATACTGGCGCTGCTCGGCCAGCACCTGAGCCGCCACAGCCTCGCGGTCGCCGCCCTCGGACAGCCGCCGCTCCACCTGGCGCTGGAATTCGCCGAACAGGGTCTCCCAGATGCGCGGCACGAAGTTCAGCTCGGTCGGCCGCACCAGCTCGAGGTCCTCCAGCAGCGTGGAGAGGTCGCTCTTGGCGGCGAAGTAGGCGGTGCCGCCGTTGCCCAGCGTGCCGTACAGGATGCCGCGGCCCATGACGTGGCTCATCGGCATGAAGTTGAGGGTGATCGACGCGGCGCTTTCGCCGAACCAGTTCCTGCTGCCCCGGCGCCAGATCTTGGCGACGTTGCTCTGCGGGTACATCGCGCCCTTGGGTGCGCCGGTGCTGCCGGAGGTGTAGATCAGCAGGGCCAGCGGGTCGGATTCCTCGCTGGCGGGGATGACCGTTTCCGGCAGCGCCTTGCCGCGCCCGAGCACCTCGGCCAGGGTCTCCACCAGCACGTCGGCCTCTGCCAACCGCGTGCGCGCGGTTTCCACGGCCTCGCGCTCGTCGTCGACCTCGGGGTGGTAGTCGAACGCGACCAGCTTGGCGGGCCGGTGGCCGCTCAGAATCAACTCCACGGCCTCGGGCAGCTGATTCACGCTCGCCGCTATCACGGTGGGCTCGGTCTCGGTCACGATCGGCTGCAGCGACGTAAGCGACGCGCTGGTCTGCAGCGGCACCGACACCGCGCTGATGACGGCCAGCGCCATGTCGATGGTGGCGTAGTCGACGCTGTTGAAGCCCAACACACAGACCCGGTCACCGACGTGTACCTCGTCGTTGGCCCAGGCGCGGCCGAGCGCTTCGACGCGGTCGGCCAGCTGGCCGTACGTGATGGTTTCGTAGCGGGGGATCAGCTCCAGCCTGGTGCGTCCGGTCGCCGCGTCCTCGACATACTCCACCGCGCGGTGCGCGAGGGCCGGCCGGTCCGCATACCCCTTGAGCACGGTGCGGATGACGTGCGGGAGTGGCATCCCGGGCTTCTCGACGGCGGCCTCGACGGCCGGGTCGGGACGCGCGGCGGCGAACTGCGGGTCGTTGGCGGTCAGGTCCTCGATGCGGCGCTCGAGCCGCTCGTCGCGATTGATGGTCGACATAAACAAATTCCCTTGCAATGAAAGATAGTGAGTCGTTTTCGCGCCGATGCGCTGACGTTTAGAACGTTAGCTAAAGTAACGGTATTCCACCATGGGCGCGCCGCCGCGGTCGTTGTGAGATTGCCCACGCGAGCCGATGAGTCCCCGGGTCTTACCGGTCTTACAGGTCGCCCAGGAGCCGGCCGAGGATGTCGAGCCCCTCGTTGAGCAGCTCGTCGCTGATCGGCAGCGGCGGCAGCAGCCGGATGATGTTGCCGAACATGCCGCAGGTCAACACGACGACCCCGGCGGCGTGGGCCGCGGTGGACAATTTCTGAGTCAGCTCCGCGTCGGGTTCCGAGGTCCCTGACTTCACCAACTCGATGGCGATCATGGCGCCGCGGCCACGCACATCGCCGATCCGGTCATCGCCGGCCTGCAGACGCAACAACGGTTCGGTGATCAGCCGTTCCAATTGCTGAGCGCGCTCGATCAACCCGTCACTTTCGATCGTGGTGATGGTGGCCAGTGCTGCCGCGCAAGCGATCGGGTTACCGCCGAAGGTGCCGCCCAAACCGCCGACGTGCGATGCGTCCATGATCGGCGCGCGGCCGGTGACCGCCGACAGCGGCAGCCCGTCGGCAATGCCCTTGGCGGTGCAGATCAGGTCGGGTTCTATGCCCTCGTGCTCGCAGGCGAACATCGCGCCGGTGCGCGCGAAGCCGGTCTGCACCTCGTCGGCGATGAACACCACGTCGTTGCTGCGGCACCAGTCGAGCAGGGCGGGCAGGAACCCTTCGGCGGGCACGATGAATCCGCCCTCGCCCGCGATCGGTTCGATGATCACGGCGGCGAGGCTGTCGGCACCGACCTGACTCTCGATCACGTCGATCGCCCGCGCGGCGGCCTTCTCCCCGTCGGTGGCCAGCTCCTTATCGGTCAGGCCGTCCCGGTAGGGGTAGGACATCGGGGCGCGGTAGACCTCCGGCGCGAACGGGCCGAAGCCGCTCTTGTAGGGCTTGGACTTGGCGGTCAGCGCCATCGCCAGGTTGGTGCGGCCGTGATAGGCGTGGTTGAACGCCACGACAGCGGGCTTGCGCGTGTAGGTGCGTGCGACCTTGACGGCGTTCTCGACCGCCTCGGCGCCGGAGTTGAACAACACCGAACGCTTCTCGCCGGAGCCCGGCGTGATCCGGTTGAGCTCCTCGGCGACGGCGATGTACTGCTCGTACGGCGCGACCATGAAACAGGTGTGAGTGAACTCCGCGACCTGCGCGCGCACGGCCTCCACCACCCGGGGTGCGGAATTGCCGATGGTGGTCACCGCGATGCCCGACGCCAGGTCGATGAGCCGGTTGCCGTCGACGTCCTCGATGATGCCGCCGGAGGCGCGCGCGACGAACACCGGCAGCGAGACGTTGACCCCATGGGACACCGCCGCGGCGCGCCGTTTGGTCAGTTCCAGCGAAGCGGGACCGGGGATTTCGGTGACCAGCTGGCGAGTCTGCTCGAGGCCGGCCACGATCTTCTCCTCACCGCGGCGCGCCTGTCACGTCGCCACTAAAGCCTATCCGGCGCGGCGGCGTCGGGCCTCCCGCGCACCGCGGCGGTCGGGAGCGACCTGCGGCAATGGCACACTGGCCGGTACGAGGTGCGCGGCCCGCGGGTCGTTCCGGCACCCGGCGACAAGAAGTGCCTTAAATGCCACTACGAAAGACAGGCCCGTCATGGAGAGTTTGATCCTGTTCCTGCCCTTCCTGCTCATCATGGGTGGGTTCATGTACTTCGCGTCGCGCCGCCAGAAGCGCGCGATGCAGGCCACCATCGACCTGCACGAGTCACTGCAGCCGGGGGACCGCGTGCACACGACGTCCGGTCTGCAGGCGACGGTCGTCGCGTTCACGGAGGACACCGTGGATCTGGAGATCGCCCCCGGCGTGGTGACCACGTGGATGAAGCTGGCCATCCGCGACCGGATCCTGCCCGACGACGATGAAGACCTGGCCGACGGTGACGACGCCGACGACTTGGCAGAATCCGACGAGGGCCGGGTTATCAAGGATTCCTGACGGAAGATCGGTCCGCCGCGGCGGACCGCTTGCGCAACGGGCGCGTGCGCGGCACTAGGCTCTGTTGCGGGCTCTGTCCGGGGTAAGAACCGCTACTCGAGGAGATAGAAGGAACGTGGCATCGTCTTCGGCGCCGGTGCACCCTGCCCGCTACCTGTCGGTTTTCTTGTTGCTGCTCGTCGGCGTCTACCTGTTGGTCTTCCTGACCGGGGACAAGCGCGCCGCCCCCAAGCTCGGCATCGACCTGCAGGGCGGTACCCGCGTCACGTTGACCGCGCGCACCCCGGACGGGTCGCGCCCGAGCCGCGATGCGCTGGCACAGGCGCAGCAGATCATCAGTGCGCGCGTCAACGGGCTTGGCGTGTCCGGTTCCGAAGTGGTTGTCGACGGCGACAACCTGGTCATCACCGTGCCCGGCAATGACGGCAACGAGGCCCGCAACCTGGGCCAGACAGCCCGCCTCTACATCCGCCCGGTGCTGAACTCGATGCCCGCGCAGGCCGTCCAGCCCAAGCCCGCCCCGAAGGCACCGCCCCCGGGCCAGGCGCCGCCCCCGGGCCAGGCGCCGCCGCCGGGCCAGGCGCCCGCGTCGGGCCAGGTGCCGCCGCCGTCCGGCCAGCCAGCACCGGCTCAGCCCGCGCCGCCCGGCGGCCGACCGCCGGCTCAGCCGCGGCCCTATCCCCAGGACCCGCCGCCGCGGGGCGGAATTGCACGTCCACGACGTAACCGATGCCGCGCTGGTTCATGCCGGACGTGGCGTCCTGGATCTGGTCGCCGCTGATGATCGACGGCGCCAGCAGGTAGGCCACCTTGTGGTCGGTCGAGCACGTCACCAGCGGCAGGTTCGGATCGTCGTTGCCGGCCAGGATGTCCTCTTTGTCGCAGCGGGTCGCCTGGAACTGCAAAGCGAGGAACTGGACGCCCTGGCGGGTGCTCTGCCGCCACTTCTTCTCATCGGCGATGCGGTCGGCGAGCTCCTTGCGCGGATCGGGCGGCGCCGGCTGCTCGGCCGGGGGTACGTCGGCCGGTGGGGCGTTGCCCGCGGGCGCCGCCCGAGCCGCGCCAGGCGCCGCCGCCCGCATCGCCGATGAGAAGAAGTGGCGGCAGAGCACCCGCCAGGGCGTG
>NZ_LZIE01000038.1:0-3832 GCF_001667155.1 Mycobacterium sp. 852002-53434_SCH5985345 | reverse complement strand
CATTCGTATGCGTTTGATTTCTCGGTGTGGGAGATCTGGGGGGCGCTGCTGCACGGCGGGCGACTGGTGGTGGTCCCGGAGGCCGTGGCGCGCTCGCCGAAGGATTTTCATGCGTTGGTGGTGGCCGAGAAGGTGACGGTGTTGAGTCAGACCCCGGCGGCCGTTCGCATGCTGTCACCGGAAGGCCTGGACTCCGCGGCGCTGGTGATCGGCGCGGAGCCCGTACCCCCGGAGCTGGTGGACCGCTGGGCACCAGGGCGGGCGATGATGAACGTCTACGGCCCGACCGAGAGCACGATCTTCGCGTCCATGAGCACCCCGCTGACCGCGAAATCCGGTGCGCCGCCGATTGGTTCGGCGGTGCCAGGGACAGGACTGTTCGTGCTGGACGGCTGGTTGCGGCCCGTGCCGGTCGGGGTGATCGGGGAGTTGTATGTCGCCGGGCGCGGGGTGGGCCTGGGATACGTGCGCCGGCCCGACTTGACCGCATCGCGGTTCGTGGCCTGCCCGTTCGGCGAGCCCGGACAACGGATGTATCGCAGCGGGGACCTGGTGCGCTGGGGCACCGACGGCCAACTGCAGTACGTCGGACGCACCGACGAGCAAGTCAAGATCCGCGGTTACCGCATCGAGATCGGCGAGATCCGCTCGGCCCTCGCCGCTTTGGACGGCGTCGACGAAGCGGTGGTCGTCGTCCGCGAGGACCGCCCCGGCGATAAGCGACTAGTCGGCTACATCACCGGAGCCGCCGAGCCGGCCACAATGCGCGCCGCGCTGGCCGAGCGGCTGCCGGGCTACATGGTCCCGGCCGGGATCGTGGTGCTCGAGGCGCTACCCGTGACGGTCAACGGCAAACTCGACACCCGCGCCCTCCCCACTCCCGAATACACCGCCTCGGGCTATCGCGCCCCCACCAATCCCACCGAGGAGATCCTGGCCGGGATCTACGCCCAGGTGCTCGGGGTCGATCGCGTCGGGATCGACCAGTCGTTCTTCGACCTGGGCGGCGACAGCATCCTGGCGATGCGTCTGATCGCCGCGGTCAACACCGACCTAGACGAGTACCTGTCGGTGCGCGCCGTGTTCGAGGCGCCCACCATCGCCCAGCTGGCACCCCGGATCGGGGAGGGCGCCGGCCGGCTCGAGCCGTTGGTGGCCGGCCCCCGGCCGGCGGTCGTCCCGCTGTCGTTCGCCCAGAGCCGGCTGTGGTTCCTGGACCAATTGCAAGGCCCGTCACCGGTTTACAACATGGCGGCGGCAATGCGCCTGCGTGGTCGGCTCGACGCCGACGTGCTCGGTGCGGCGCTGGCCGACGTGGTGGCCCGCCACGAGAGCCTGCGCACCGTGTTCGCCGCGCCCGAGGGAACGCCCCAGCAGGTGGTCATCCCCGCGGAGCGAGCCGATTTCGGCTGGCAGGTCGTCGACGCCAGCGGCTGGTCGGCGGGCCGGCTGGACGAGGCCGTCAAGGCCGCGGCGCGCGGCACCTTCGACCTGGCGACCGATATTCCGTTGCGCGCCTGGGTCTTCCGCGTCGCGGACGACGAACACGTGCTGGTGGCCGTGGTGCACCACATCGCCGCCGACGGCTGGTCGCTGCGGCCGCTGGCCGCCGACCTCGGCGTCGCGTACGCCAGCCGATGCGCGGGGCAGGCCCCCGAGTGGGACGAATTGCCGGTCCAGTACGTGGATTACACGTTGTGGCAGCGCGCCCAGTTCGGCGACCTGAAGGACAGCGACAGCCGCATCGCCGCCCAGCTGGCCTATTGGGAAGAGGCCCTGGCCGGCATGCCGGAGCGGTTGCAGTTGCCCACCGACCGCCCCTACCCGCAGGTGGCCGACCAGCGCGGGGCTACGGTGGCGATCGACTGGCCGGCCGACTTGCAGCAGCAGGTTTCGGCGGTGGCCCGCGAACACAATGCGACCAGCTTCATGGTGGTGCAGGCCGCTCTGGCGGTTCTGCTGGCCAAGCTGAGCGCGAGTAGCGATGTGGCGGTGGGCTTTCCGATCGCCGGGCGGCGCGACCCCGCGCTCGACGACTTGGTCGGATTCTTCGTCAACACCCTGGTGCTGCGCGTCGACATGTCCGGCAACCCCACCTTCACCGAGCTGTTGGACCGGGTGCGCGCGCGCAGCCTGGAGGCCTTCGAGCATCAGGACGTGCCCTTCGAGGTGCTGGTGGAGCGCGTCAACCCGACCCGAAGCCTCACCCATCACCCGCTGATTCAGGTGATGCTGGCTTGGCAGAACTTCGGCGGGCAGGACAACGACCCCGCGACCGGGCTGGCCCTGGGCGACGTTCGGGTCACCCCGATACCGCTGGACACCCAGGTCGCCCGCATGGACCTGACCTTCTCGATGACCGAGCGCTGGACCGAGACCGACGAGCCCGCCGGGATCGGCGGGCGGGTGGAATTCCGCACCGACGTGTTCGACGCGGACAGCATCGAGACACTGGTCGGGCGCCTGCAGCGGGTGCTGGCGACGATGACCACCGATCCCGCCCGCCCCGTGTCGTCGGTCGACCTGCTCGATGCGGATGAACGGGCCCGGCTGGACGAGATCGGCAACCGGGCGGCGCTGGCCGCGCCGGCAAACGCGCCGACGTCGATTCCGGAATCCTTTGCCGCCCAGGCGGCGCGCACGCCGGATGCGCCTGCGCTCAGCAGCGGTACCCGGTCGTGGACGTATCGCGAGCTCGACCAGGCGTCCAACAGGTTGGCCCACCTGCTGGCCGGCCGCGGCGCCGCCCCGGGACAGTGCGTGGCACTGCTGTTCGATCGCGCGGCCGAGGCGATCGTGGCGATCGTGGCGGTGCTCAAGACCGGGGCGGCCTATCTGCCAATCGATCCCGCGCATCCGGCCGCCCGGATCGGCTTCATGCTCGCCGACGCCACGCCCGTCGCGGTGGTCACCACCGCCGCCCTTGCCGACCGGCTCGACGGGTACGACGTGGCGGTCATCGACGTGGACGATCCCGCCGTCGACGCCCAGCCCGTCATCGCGTTGCCGGCGCCGAGCGCGGAGGACGTCGCCTACCTCATCTACACCTCGGGAACCACCGGGGTGCCCAAGGGTGTGGCGGTCAGCCACCGCAACGTGACGCAGCTGATGGCGACGGTGGACGCCAGCCTGCCGGACGCCGGCGTGTGGTCGCAGTGGCATTCCTACGGCTTCGACGTGTCGGTGTGGGAGATCTTCGGCGCGCTGTTGCGCGGCGGCCGCCTGGTGGTGATCCCCGACGCGGTGGTGCGATCCCCGGAGGACCTGCACGAGTTGCTGGTCGCCGAGCGGGTCAGCGTGCTGAGCCAAACCCCTTCCGCCGCAGCGATGCTCGACCCGCGGGGGCTGGAGTCGGCGGCCCTGGTGGTGGCCGGCGAGGCCTGCCCGACCGAGCTGGTCGACCGGTGGGCGCCCGGACGGGTGATGACCAACGCCTACGGACCCACCGAAACCACGGTGTACGCGGCGATCAGCGCGCCGCTTGCCCCCGGCTCGGCCGTCGTTCCGATCGGCTCCCCGGTCGCCGGGGCGGCGTTGTTCGTGCTCGACGAATCCCTGCGGCCGGTGCCACCCGGCGTGGTCGGCGAGCTGTACGTGGCCGGCGCCGGGCTGGCCCGCGGGTACTGGCGCCGGGCGGCGCTGACGGCGTCGCGGTTTGTCGCCTGTCCATTCGGCGGCCCAGGGGCACGCATGTATCGCACCGGCGACCTGGTCTGCTGGGGCTCCGATGGGCAGCTGCAGTACTTGGGCCGCGCCGACGAGCAGGTCAAGATCCGCGGCTACCGCATCGAGCTCGGCGAAATCCGCACGGCGCTAACCGGTTTGACCGGGG
>NZ_LZIE01000037.1:0-632 GCF_001667155.1 Mycobacterium sp. 852002-53434_SCH5985345 | reverse complement strand
CCGGGGCAGCCGCGGGCTACTCCCACAAATACGGCTTCCGCTACAGCGTCCTAACCCGCCCACCCTCGGCCGGATAGGGAAAGCCCAGGTGAACGGAAGTTGTACACGTATGAACAGTCGGCACTAGGGAGGCGAGGCAAGGCGTGACCCCATTAATCTCACCAGTGAGCCATGCCTGCGGTAAGCCCACCGGCAAACCGTTCCTCGAAGGCCAGCGAGCCTAGAGAATAGGGAGGGAATCCAAATGTCGTTCGTCACGACGCAGCCCGAGGCCTTGGCCGCGGCGGCGGGCAATCTGCAAAGCATTGGTTCGACGCTGAACGCGCAGAACGCTGCGGCGGTGGCCCCAACGACGGGGGTGGTGCCGGCCGCCGCGGACGAGGTGTCAGCACTGACCGCGGCGCAGTTCTCCGCGCACGCCCAGATGTACCAGGCCGTGAGCGCCCAAGCCACGGCGATTCACGAGATGTTCGTCAACACCCTGGGCATGAGCTCGGGATCGTACGCGGTGACTGAGGCGGCCAACGCGGCCGCGACGGGTTAAAGGAGTCAATGGTGTTTGATTTTGGGGCGCTTCCGCCGGAGGTTAATTCGGCGCGGATTTATGCCGGTCCGGGGTCGGGGTCGTTGAT
>NZ_LZIE01000036.1:0-698 GCF_001667155.1 Mycobacterium sp. 852002-53434_SCH5985345 | reverse complement strand
CGAGGGTGTGCAGATCTCCACGATCTCCTTCGGGACGCCGTACGGCACGGTCGAGTACGAAGGCGCCACCATCCCGGTTCCCGTCGACGACCAGACGCTGCAGAAGATCTGCGAGATCACCGACGGCCAGTCGTTCCACGCCGACAGCCTCGAGTCGCTGAAGAACGTCTATGCGACCCTGCAGCGCCAGATCGGCTACGAGACCGTCAAGGGCGACGCCAGCCTGGCGTGGATGCTGTTGGGGGCAGTCGCGATGGCCGGCGCCATCTTGGCCGGTCTGCTCCTGAACCGCCGGCTGCCCTCCTGAGCGATCAGACCGGGAGCCGCCGGTTGATCAGCAGCGCCAGCGCCGTAGCGATCAGGGCGGTGATGACGCCCAGGCGCAACCACCCTGCGCTGCCCGGTCCCGGCACCGTTCGGTAGCCGATGTCCTTCTCGATCGCGTTGTAGCTCTTGGAGAGCTCGGCGACGTTGCTGGCGGTGTAGGACTGCCCGCCGGACAGCTTGGCGATCATCTTCATCTGATCCGTCGCGACCGGGACGGCGACGCGCTGCCCGTCCATCTCGATCTCACCGGTCTTGGTGCCGAACGAGATCGTCGAGATGGGCACCCCCTCGTCGCGGGCCAGCCGCGCCGCGGTGTAGACCCCGTCATGCGGATCGCTGGGGTTGGACGGCTTGTTCTCCTTGCCGTCGGA
>NZ_LZIE01000035.1:0-10499 GCF_001667155.1 Mycobacterium sp. 852002-53434_SCH5985345 | reverse complement strand
GCCGCGGCTGCGGGACCTCGCCCGCCAGGGCGACCCGGGACTGGCCGAGGGCGTCTACGCCGGCCTGCCCGGGCCGCGATGGTCTCGTGCACGGTCGACATGCCGACCAGGTCGGCGCCCAGCATCCGCAGCATGCGCACCTCGGCGGGCGTCTCGTAGTGCGGCCCGGGCAGGCCGGCGTAGACGCCCTCGGCCAGTCCCGGGTCGCCCTGGCGGGCGAGGTCCCGCAGCCGCGGCGAGTAGGCGTCGGTCAAGTCCACGAACTGCGGGCCGACCAACGGCGAACGGGCGGTCAGGTTGAGGTGGTCGCTGATCAGCACCGGCTGGCCTACCGCCAGGTCGGGCCGCACGCCGCCGGCCGCGTTGGTGAGCACGACGATGCGCGCCCCCGCCGCGCAGGCCGCGCGCACCGGGTGTACGACGTGGCACAGGTCGTGGCCCTCGTACGCGTGCACGCGACCGACCAGCACCAGCACCCGGCGATCGCCGATTCGCGTCGAGATCAGCTCGCCGGTGTGCCCGACGGCGGTGGGCGGCGCGAACCCGGGCACGTCGGCCTGGGGCAGCACGGCGGTCGGGGAGCCGAGCGCGGAAACCGCCGGGCGCCAGCCGGATCCGAGCACGATGGCGACGTCGTGCTCGGGTACGCCGGTGCGCTCCCCGATGGCCTGCGCCGCCCGCCGCGCGAGGTCGGCGGGGTCGAGCGGGGGTTCGGCCACAGTCGGGGAGCTTAGCGGCGGAGTGGCGCGCGCCGGAATATGTGAAAATCTGCCGCATGAATCTTCGTAGGTGGCCGGTTGTCGGCCTAGCCGTCGCCGTTGCGGTGGCGGTGCTTTCGATCACGACCGGTCCGACGGCGCCGGCGCGGGCCGACGGATGTCCCGACGTTCAGCTCATCTTCGCCCGCGGCACCGCGGAGCCGCCCGGCCTCGGGGTCGCCGGAGACGCGCTGCTCGCCGCGCTGCAGCCCGCCCTCGGCTCGCGCAGCGTCGACGCGTACGCGGTGAACTACCCGGCCAGCTACAACTTCCTGCAGACCGCCGACGGCGCCAACGACGCCCGCGACCACATCGCGCAGATGGTCGACCAGTGCCCGGCGACGAAGCTGGTGCTCGGCGGCTTCTCGCAGGGCGCCGCCGCGGTCTCGATGCTGGCGGGGGTGCCGCCGCTGGGCGAGCGCATCGGCAACTTCGGGTCGGCTCCCGCGCTGGACCCGGGGCTGGCCAACAAGGTCAGGGCGGTGGCGGTGTTCGGCAACCCCGGAAACCGGTTCAACACGCCCTTGTCGACCGCGGGCCAGTTCGCCGGCCGCGCCATCGACATCTGCGTTGACGGTGATCCGGTGTGCGTGGTCGGCGGCCGGGACCGGGAGGCCCACCACGATTACGGTGTGCCGCCCTACCCCGGACAGGCCGCCGGATTCATCGCCGGGCTGGTGTAACTGAGGCCGTGAAGGTCGCGGTGGGATACTGCGAGAATGCCCACCACCGCATTGGACAACGTCGAGGATGTCGTGCGGCGACGGGGCTCCGACCTGGTTGAGCTGTCCCACGCCATCCACGCCGAGCCCGAGCTGGCGTTCGCCGAGCATCGCAGCTGCGCCAAGGCCCAGGCGCTGGTCGCCGAACGCGGTTTCGAGATCACCGCGTCCGCGGGCGGCCTGGACACCGCCTTCCGCGCCGACTTCGGCAGCGGGCCGCTGACCATCGGGGTGTGCGCCGAATACGACGCGCTTCCCGAGATCGGCCACGCCTGCGGCCACAACATCATCGCCGCATCGGCGGTGGGCACCGCGCTGGCGCTGGCCGAGGTGGCCGACGACCTGGGCCTGCGGGTGGCTCTGATCGGCACCCCCGCCGAGGAGGCGGGTGGCGGCAAGGCGCTGCTGTTGCAGGCCGGGGTGTTCGACGACGTGGCGGCGGCGGTGATGCTGCACCCGGGGCCCGCCGACATCGCGGCGGCCCGTTCACTGGCGCTGTCGGAAGCGACCGTGCACTACCGCGGCAAGGAATCCCATGCTGCCGTCGCGCCGCATCAGGGGGTCAACGCCGCCGACGCCGTGACCGTCGCGCAGGTGGCCGTCGGGCTGTTGAGGCAACAGCTGGCCCCCGGCCAACTGGTGCACGGCATCGTCACCGACGGCGGCCAGGCGGTCAACGTCATCCCCGGGCACGCGACGCTGCTGTATGCCATGCGGGCGGTCGAATCGGACTCGTTGAGACAGCTGGAGGGCAGGATGTACGCGTGCTTCGCCGCGGGTGCGCTGGCCACCGGCTGCGACTACGAGATCGACAACCCGGCACCCCCCTACGACGAACTCAGGCCCGACGAATGGCTGGCCGACGTCTTCCGCGACGAGATGCGCCGGCTCGGGCGCGAGCCGGTGGCCCGCGAGTTCGAAGCGGCGCTGCCCATGGGCAGCACCGACATGGGCAACGTGACGCACGTGCTGCCGGGCATCCATCCGATCGTCGGGGTCGACGCCGGTGGCGCCATGGTGCACCAGCGCGCGTTCGCCACGGCCGCCGCCGGCCCCAGCGCCGACCGCGCCGTCGTCGAGGGCGCGATCATGCTGGCCCGCACGGTGGTTCAGCTGGCCCAGACGCCGGCCGAACGTGACCGCGTGCTGGCCGCGCAGGAACGGCGGGCGCACGCATGAGCCTCGCCGACGCCGCTTCCTCCTGGCTGGCCGCACACCACGACGACCTGGTCGAATGGCGCCGGCACATCCACCGCTACCCCGAGCTGGGCCGCCAGGAGTACGCCACCACCCAGTTCGTCGCCGAGCGGCTGGCCGACGCGGGGCTCAACCCAAAGGTGCTACCGGGCGGAACGGGACTGGTCTGCGATCTGGGGCCCGAACACGAGCCGCGCATCGCGCTGCGGGCCGACATGGACGCGCTGCCCATGGCCGAGCGCACCGGCGCGCCCTACACCTCCACCATGCCCAACGTCGCGCATGCCTGCGGCCATGACGCCCACACCGCCATCCTGCTCGGCACCGCGCTGACCCTGGCGTCGGTGCCGCAGCTGCCGGTCGGGGTGCGGCTGATCTTCCAGGCCGCCGAGGAGCTGATGCCCGGCGGCGCGATCGACGCCATCGCCGCGGGGGCGATCACCGGGGTGTCGCGGATCTTCGCCCTGCACTGCGATCCCCGGCTCGAGGTCGGCCAGATCGCGGTCCGGCACGGGCCCATCACCTCGGCGGCCGACCAGATCGAGATCATCCTGCATTCCCCGGGCGGGCACACGTCGCGTCCGCACCTGACCGCCGACCTGGTCTACGGGCTCGGCACGCTGATCACCGGGCTGCCCGGGGTGTTGTCGCGGCGCATCGACCCGCGCAACGGCACCGTGCTGGTGTGGGGCGCGGTCAACGCGGGGGTGGCCGCCAACGCCATCCCGCAGAGCGGGGTGCTGGGCGGCACGGTCCGCACCGCCAGCCGGCAGACCTGGGTGGGCCTCGAGGAGATCATCCGCGACACGGTGTCGGCACTGCTGGCGCCGCTGGGCATCGACCACACGCTGCAATACCGGCGCGGCGTGCCGCCGGTGGTCAACGAGGACGTCTCGACGCGCATCCTCACCCACGCGATCGAGGCCATCGGCCCGGACGCGCTCGCCGACACCCGCCAGTCCGGCGGGGGCGAGGACTTCTCCTGGTACCTCGAGGAGATTCCCGGCGCGATGGCGCGCCTGGGCGTGTGGCCGGGCCAGGGGCCGCAGCTGGATTTGCACCAGCCGACGTTCGACCTCGACGAGCGCGCCCTGGCGATCGGGCTGCGCGTGATGGTCAACATCGTCGAGCAGGCGGCCGCGTTTTCGCTGCCCTAGCTCGTGGCACGCACGACGTGCCCGGCGATGTGCGCATAGGTTCGCCGGGTGACGTCGGTCGCCGCACTCATGATGTTGTAGCCGTGGTCGACGCCGGCCACCTCGTGGTACTCCGCCAATGCTCCTGCGGCGTCGAGCTTTTCGGCGTATCTGCGGGCCTCGTCGCGAAGGCGATCGTGTTCGGCCGTCACGACCAGTGCCGGTGCGATGCCCGCGATTCCGTCGGCGTTGTCACCCCAGGCGGGAGAGGCGAGGCGGTCGCGCCGCTGTGCCGGGTCGGTCACGTAAGCGGTGTCGAACACTTCGCCCATCCACGGTTTCATGACCGCCCGGTCGCCGGCGCTGGACGGCTTGTCGCGGGTGGGCGTCACGAGGTCAAGCGGCGCGTAATGCAGCACCTGCAATGCGATGCGGGGCCCGCCGTCTTCCAGGGCCAGCCGTGCCGCGGCGGCGCTGAGGTTGCCGCCGGCGCTCTGGCCGCCGACGCAGAGCCGGCTGCCGTCCCAGTCGCGGTCGGGGGCCGCCGCCCAGCACACGATGTCGTAGACCTGATGCGGCGCCGCGGGAAAGCGGTGACGCGGCGCCAGCACATAGTCCGGATTGATAACCACCACGCCCGCGTTCGCGGCGAGGTATCGGCACCACGGATCGTCTTGTTCGGGGTGCCCGACCACGAAGCCGCCGCCGTGCACGTTGACGTAGACGGACGGGTTCGCCGTGCCGGCCGGCGGGCGGTAGACGGTTGCCGACGCCGCGCCGTGCCGGGTGGGGATGGAGACCTCAGAGGTCTGGCTCCGAAATTCCGGAAACCGCACGGCGGCCTTGGGAGCCGGCCTGACCGTGGCGGCGAACGTACGCGCCAGTGCGTCGGCGACCACCGGTGTGGAGAGAATCGACACGGGCCTTAGGAGCCCGTTCCCGGACCGACGTTGTGGGCCGGTCGAGTTCGCAGGTTGTGCACGTAATCGGCCGGCGCTCCGGCGATTTCGGCCGCATCCGCCATCACGCCGAGATACCGCGCGGACGGCAGCCCACCCTCCCAGGCGTCGAGCACATACAGCCACGCCAGCACGGGGTCGGTGCTGGTGTCCGACGAGATGCGCTCCACCCGGCAGCGGATCTTCTTGTGCACCCCGAACTCGGAGCCCTCCCACCGGTCGAGGTTGTTCTCGTCGGCCGGGGTCATGTCGTACAGGACGACGAACACCTTGGAATCCGGATCTTCGACGACCGTGGCCAGCGCGCCTTCCCAGCCGATGTCCTCGCCCCCGAACGTCAATCGCCACCCGTGCAACCAGCCCGTTCCGGCCATCGGCGAATGGGGTGCGCGCTTGAGCATCTGCTCAGGATCCATGTTCGACCCGTAGGCGGCGTAGATCGGCACGGGGAAAGCTTAGACGTCACACGCGCGCGCGGTCTTGTCCCGACGGCATCGTCGCCGCGCTGCGGTGGCCCGGGTCCCCCCGCTAGGTTGGGGCTGTGGCGACCCGCATCGTGATCCTCGGTGGAGGCCCGGCCGGTTACGAAGCCGCGCTGGTGGCCGCCACCTCCCACCCCGATACCACCCACGTCACGGTGATCGACTCCGACGGGATCGGCGGCGCGGCCGTGCTGGACGATTGCGTGCCGTCCAAGACGTTCATCGCGTCGACCTGGCTGCGCACCGAGTTGCGCAGGGCGCCGCGGCTCGGCTTCGACATCGACATCGACGACGCGAAGATCTCGCTGCCGCGGATTCACGCCCGGGTCAAGCAACTCGCCACCGAGCAGTCGGCCGACATCACCGAACAGCTGCTCGGCATGGGCGTGCACGTGGTCGCCGGGCACGGCGAGCTGATCGACCCCACGCCGGGGCTGGCCTGCCACCGCATCAAGGCGACCGCCCCCGACGGCACCACCAGCGAGTACGAGGCCGACGTCGTGCTGATCGCGACGGGCGCCAGCCCGCGGGTCCTGCCGTCCGCGCAGCCCGACGGTGAGCGGATCCTGACCTGGCGGCAGCTCTACAACCTGGAGGCGCTGCCCGAACACCTCATCGTGGTCGGGTCGGGTGTCACCGGTGCCGAGTTCGTGCACGCCTACACCGAGCTGGGCGTACCCGTGACGGTTGTCGCCAGCCGGGACCGGGTGCTGCCCTACGAGGACGCCGACGCCGCGTTGGTCCTGGAAGAGGCGTTCTCCGAGCGCGGCGTCGAGCTGGTCAAGAACGCCCGTGCCCAGTCGGTGACCCGCACCGGAGACGGCGTGCTGGTCACCCTGGCCGACGGGCGCACCGTCGAGGGCAGCCACGCCCTGATGACCATCGGTTCGGTCCCCAACACCGGCGGGCTCGGCCTGGACCGCGTCGGCATCGAGCTGGGCCGCGGCGGCTACCTGACCGTGGACCGGGTGTCGCGGACCTCCGTGGCCGGCATCTACGCCGCCGGCGACTGCACCGGCCTGCTGCCGCTGGCGTCGGTGGCCGCCATGCAGGGCCGCATCGCGATGTATCACGCGCTGGGCGAGGGCGTCAGCCCGATCCGGTTGCGCACGGTGGCGGCGACGGTGTTCACCCGGCCGGAGATCGCGGCCGTCGGGGTGCCGCAAACGATGATCGACGACGGTTCGGTGTCGGCCCGCACGATCATGCTGCCGCTGCGCACCAACGCGCGGGCCAAGATGTCCGGGCTGCGACAGGGTTTCGTGAAGATGTTCTGCCGGAAGTCCACCGGCGTGGTGATCGGTGGCGTGGTGGTGGCCCCGATCGCATCGGAACTGATCCTGCCGATCGCCGTGGCCGTCCAAAACCGCATCACGGTCAACGAGCTGGCGCAGACGCTCGCCGTTTACCCGTCGCTGTCCGGTTCGATCACCGAGGCCGCTCGTCGGCTGATGGCCCACGACGATCTCGACTAGCCTTGGTCCGACACCGTCCTACTGGCGAGTAACCGACAGGAGTTTCCCGGTGAGGAGTCCTCTGCCGTGAGCAACCCGATACAGGCGCCCCAGAGCACACAGACCTGGGCGGCTTCCACGTTGGGACCTCAGCAGCGCGCGCTGGCGTGGGAGCGACTCGGCGCCGAGCAGTTCGACGTCGTCGTCATCGGCGGCGGCGTGGTGGGCTCCGGTTGCGCGCTGGACGCCGCCACCCGAGGGCTGAAGGTGGCGCTGGTCGAGGCGCGCGATTTCGCGTCGGGCACCTCGAGCCGGTCGTCGAAGATGTTTCACGGCGGGTTGCGTTATCTCGAACAACTGGAGTTCGGGCTGGTGCGCGAGGCACTTTACGAGCGGGAGCTGTCGCTGACCACCCTGGCGCCGCATCTGGTCAAGCCGATGCCGTTCTTGTTTCCGCTGACCAACCGCGTGTGGGAGCGGCCCTACGTCGCTGCGGGCATCTTCCTGTACGACCGGATGGGCGGCGCGAAATCCGTTCCGGCGCAAAGGCATCTGACCCGGGCCGGCGCGTTGCGGTTGAGCCCTGGCTTAAAGCGGACGTCCTTGATCGGCGGAATCCGCTACTACGACACCGTCGTCGACGACGCCCGGCACACCATGACCGTCGCGCGCACCGCCGCCCACTACGGCGCGGTGGTGCGGACCTCCACCCAGGTGGTCGCGATGCTGCGCGAGGGCGACCGGGTGACCGGCGTGCGGGTCCGCGACTCCGAGAACGGCGCCGTCACCGAAGTCCGCGGCCACGTCGTGGTCAATGCGACCGGGGTGTGGACCGACGAGATTCAGGCGTTGTCGAAGCAGCGCGGGCGATTTCAGGTGCGCGCGTCCAAGGGCGTGCACGTGGTGGTGCCGCGCGACCGTATCGTCAGCGACGTCGCCATCATCCTGCGCACCGAGAAGTCGGTGATGTTCGTCATCCCGTGGGGCACGCACTGGATCATCGGCACGACCGATACCGACTGGAATCTGGACCTGGCCCACCCCGCGGCCACCAAGGCCGACATCGACTACATCCTGCAGACGGTCAACACCGTGCTGGCCATTCCGCTGACGCATGCCGACATCGACGGCGTGTACGCGGGGCTGCGGCCGCTGCTGGCCGGGGAGAGCGAGGAGACCTCCAAGCTGTCGCGCGAGCACGCGGTGGCGGTGCCCGCGCCGGGATTGGTGGCCATCGCCGGCGGCAAGTACACGACCTATCGGGTGATGGCCGCCGATGCGATCGACGCGGCGGCCCAGTTCGTCCCGGCCCGCGTGGCGCCCTCGATCACCGAGAAGGTCAGCCTGCTGGGTGCCGACGGTTACTTCGCCCTGGTGAATCAGGCCGAACACGTTGCGGCGCTGCAAGGTTTGCATCCGTACCGGGTGCGGCATCTGCTGGATCGCTACGGTTCGCTGATCGGCGACGTGCTGGGTCTGGCGGCCGGAAACGCCGACCTGCTCAGCCCGATCAAGGAGGCGCCGGGCTACCTGAAGGTGGAGGCCCTGTACGCCGTCATCGCCGAGGGGGCGCTGCACCTCGAGGACATCCTGGCCCGCCGGATGCGCATTTCCATCGAGTACTCGCACCGCGGCGTGGACTGCGCCGGCGAGGTCGCCGACGTGGTCGCGCCCGTGCTCGGCTGGAGTGCCGCCGACGTCGAGCGTGAGGTGGCGAACTACTCCGCGCGGGTGGAGGCCGAGATCTTGTCGCAGGCCCAGCCCGACGACGTGTCGGCGGACGAGCTGCGGGCGAGCGCCCCGGAGGCGCGCGCCGAGATCCTCGAGCCGGTGCCTTTGAATTGAGCGTCAGGTGAGAACGGCGCCGCTGCCGGTGCGCGACGGGCTCGGCCCGGCGCGGGTGCGGCTGCACGGCGGACCGGTCCTGGCCGAGCTGACCGAGCGGTTCGGCGCGCCGGCGCGGTCGAAGGTGCTGGCCGGGGAGGTGGTCGACGCCGACGGTGCGGTGGTCGACGAGGCCACGGTGCTGCCCGCCGGATCACACGTGTTTCTCTACCGGGAGCTGCCTCATGAAGTTCCGGTGCCATTCGACATTCCGGTGCTTCATCGCGACGCCGACATCGTGGTCGTCGACAAGCCGCATTTTCTGGCCACCATGCCGCGCGGCAGCCACGTGGCGCAGACGGCGCTGGTGCGGCTGCGCCGGGAGCTGGGCCTGCCTGAGCTGAGCCCGGCGCATCGGCTGGACCGGCTGACCGCCGGGGTGTTGCTGTTCACCGCGCGCCGCGAGGTGCGCGGCACATACCAGACGCTGTTCTCGCGGGGGTTGGTGCGCAAGACGTATCTGGCGCGCGCCGCCGTGGACCCGGCCCTGGTGTTGCCGCGCGTGGTGCGCAGCCGGATCGTCAAGCGGCGCGGGGTTTTGCAGGCCGTCTGCGAACCCGGAGCGCCCAACGCGGAAACGCTGGTGGAACTCCTTTCCCCGGACGGCCTGTACCGGCTCACCCCGCGCACCGGGCGCACCCACCAGCTGCGCGTGAGCATGGCCGCCCTTGGTGTACCGATCAACGGAGACCCGTTGTACCCCAACATCATTGACGTGCCGGCCGATGATTTCAGCACGCCGCTGCGGTTGCTGGCGCAGCGCATCGAGTTCGACGATCCGGTGACGGGGGACCGCCGCGAGTTCGTCAGCCGGCGAGCGGGGCCGTAGTTTCGCTCGGTCTGTCGTGCCGATGGCTTGCCGGGCGCGCGCTCTAGGTGGACAGTCGTATTGAAAACCTCGAACGCTTCGGAGGCCGCCGATGGAGATCGTCCCGTCGGGCCTGGGCTTCGCTGCAGAGGTGTGTGGGGTCAGCATTCAGGACGTCGCGGCATCGGAGGTCGCGCACGCAGCGGTACGCGCGGCGTTCGAGGAGCATTCGGTCCTGGTGTTCCGAGATCAGGACTTCACCGACGAAGCGCAGCTCGCCTTCTCCCGCTGCTTCGGTCCGCTCGAGGTCACCAAGGTCGGTTCGGACGGGCATGGCACCAACCTCGTCATCCTCAAGACCCTCGACGAGGCGGGCAACGTCGTGCCCGAAGGCCACCGGATTGCCCTAGAGAACAAGGCCAACCAGCTCTGGCATACCGACAGCTCGTTCAAGCGCGTCCCGGCGCTCGCTTCGGTGTTGTCGTCGCGCGTCATTCCGGGGCATGGAGGTGAGACCGAGTATGTCTCCACCCGGCTCGCCTTCGAACGCCTCGATCCCGGGTTACAACGGCGGCTCGAAGATTGCTTTGCCTGGCACGAGTACGCCTATTCGCGCGGCAAGATCGCGCCCGACCTGGCCGGCCCGGCCGAGCGCGCGGCGCTGCCGCCGCAATGCTGGCGTCTGGTGTGGCGCAATCCGGTCAACGGCCGCAAGGCGCTGTATTTGGCCTCGCACGCGTACGCGATCGAGGGTATGGCGCCGGCGGCGGCGCGGGAGCTGATCGCCGGGCTGACCGAGGCAGCAACTGCCCGTGAGGCCCGATTCGTGCACTCGTGGCGCGAGGGCGACGTGGTGATGTGGGATAACCGCGCGGTCATGCATCGCGGCCGGCCGTGGCCGGCGGGGGAGCCACGCTTCATGGTGCGGAGCACGATTTCCGCGACGGCCGCGGACGGGCTGGGGGCCATGCGGTTGTCGTAGCCGGGTGGCATAATCGAATGTATGTTCGAATCGAGGGTGCCGTCGCCCGCGGTGATCGCGGAGTTCGATGAGCACTTCGAGCGGCGGTATCCGTCTGCGACGGCGGAGTCGGCGGCG
>NZ_LZIE01000034.1:0-67696 GCF_001667155.1 Mycobacterium sp. 852002-53434_SCH5985345 | reverse complement strand
CGGTGACCAGCCTGGTGGCCGCCCGCGAGCTGGGGCGCGAGATCGGCGCCACCATCATCCACAACGTGATCACGTCGCGGGCGGTGCCCGAGCTGGTCACCGTCGAGGGCGACACGCCCCGGCCGCGTTCGTCGACGACGAAGCAGCGGTCGGCGTCCCCGTCGAAGGCCAGCCCGATATCGGCCCCGCTGTCGCGGACGTAGGCCTGCAGGTCGACCAGGTTGGCCGGGTGCAGCGGGTTGGCCTCGTGATTGGGAAACGAGCCGTCAAGCTCGAAGTACAACGGCAACAAGGTGATTGAGCCGATCGCGCCGAGCACCGCGGGCGCGGTGAGGCCGGCCATGCCGTTGCCGGCGTCCACTGCCACTCGCAAGGGACGTAGCCCCGCGGTGTTCACCAGCGAACGCAGGAACGTCGCGTAGTCCTCCAGCACGTCGCGATCGGTGACGGTTCCTGGTGGTCCGTCATAGCGCTCGACCCCGGCGATCACATCCTCGCTGATGATGCGCAGGCCGCTGTCGGCGCCGACCGGCTTGGCTGCCGCGCGGCACAGCTTGATGCCGTTGTAGGCCGCCGGGTTGTGGCTGGCGGTGAACATCGCGCCCGGACAGTCAAGCGACCCGGAGGCGAAGTACAGCTGGTCGGTGGAGGACAAACCGATCCGCACCACGTCCAGGCCCTGGCCCGTCACGCCGGATGCGAATGCCGCGGCCAGCGCGGGCGAGCTGTCGCGCATGTCGTGGCCGATCACCACCTGCCGGGCACCCTCGCCGCGCATCAGCTTGGCGAAGGCCGCCCCCAAAGCGGTGACCAGCGGCTCGTCCAGCTCTTCGCCGACCAGCCCGCGTACGTCATAAGCCTTGACGACGCGGTGCACGGTCGCGGCGAGCCGAGACATGCCGGGGCCTCCTGACGCGTTGAAAGGGTTTGTTCCTTCGCCTGTTGGCCGTCAGCCTATCGGCCCCCGGGAAACACCGACCGTAGCGGTGCGCGGGGAATGCGCGCGACGCCGGAACGGCTAGTCACTGGGGTCGGGCAACACCCGAAGATGCCCGCGGCGCCGGCCGGATCGATGCTCGGGCGGCGCGAGCACACTGCTGCTGGGCGCGGTGGCCTGCGACCCGCCGTGGTGAATGTGTGGGTCGGCGAAACCGTTCACCGGCGTTGCGGCGTACGGCACGCCGCGATCGCCACCCTCGCGCACCGCGTCGGCCAGGGCGACCAGGTCGTCCTCGTCGGGGTGGGTGGGCTCAGAAACGAGGGGGCCGGCGTGGCGCACCAGATCCCACCCGCGGGGCGCGGTGATCCGGCCGGCATGGCCGACGCACAGGTCCCAGGAATGCGGTTCCCGCGCGGTCGCCAACGGGCCGACGACTGCCGTCGAGTCCGAGTAGACGAACGTCAGGGTCGCCACGGCGTAGTGCGGGCACCCGGGCCGGCAACAGCGACGGGGAACGTTCACGCCGAAAGGCTATCGTGCGGAAACGCCGTCGAAGCGCCGGACACGCGCAACCGGCCGACCCCCGATGTGCAACCGTTACCATCGGCGCGTGGGCGATTCGCGCAGCTCCCCGCACAGGGATCGGTCTCAGGGCCGATTCGCTTCCCATCGGTCCTCCCGGCGGGGCCGCGATGTGCGCGGCCCGCTGCTGCCGCCGACGGTGCCCGGGTGGCGCAGCCGGGCCGAGCGATTCGACATGGCGGTGCTGGAGGCCTACGAACCCATCGAGCGGAATTGGCAGGCCCGCCTGGCCGACCTCGACGTGGCGGTCGACGAGATTCCGCGGATCGCGGCCAAGGATCCCGACAGCGTGCAGTGGCCGCCCGAGGTGATCGCCGACGGGCCGATCCCGCTGGCGCGATTGATCCCGGCCGGCGTCGACGTCCGCGGCAACGCCACGCGGGCACGAATTGTCTTGTTCCGCAAGCCAATTGAGCGACGGGCTAAGGACACCGTCGAACTTGGTGATTTACTGCACGAAATCTTGGTGGCCCAGGTGGCCATCTACCTCGATGTAGAGCCGTCGGTCATCGACCCGACGATCGACGACGAATGACGTTGTGGCGCGGCGTCAGATGATGCCGCGCTTGAGGCGACGGCGCTCGCGCTCGGAGAGCCCGCCCCAAATACCGAAGCGCTCGTCATGCTCCAGGGCGTACTCCAGGCACTCGTGGCGTACCTCGCACCCCAGGCAGATCTTCTTCGCCTCGCGGGTGGAGCCGCCCTTCTCCGGGAAGAACGCCTCGGGATCCGTTTGGGCGCAAAGCGCCCGGTCCTGCCATTGGTCAGCGACGGGCGCCAGCATCGGCTCGGGCTCGAATGCGACTGGCGCATCAGGAACCACGGTCAGGTGCGGCCGAACGGTTGGGACCGGCGCTGAGACAATAGGGGTGTGCGGCGTGCTCGCCATGACTCCTCGAAGATGTTCGTAAGACATACGGTCGTCCGCCTCCTCAGTTTGATTGGGAGAGTGAGTGGTTCCCACTTTTCTGATGTGTACCGACAATTCGAACAAGTGATCGAATCTCGGTCTGCGACACCGGAACCGGCCGGCCAACCGGGAAATGACACTGTTGTGATTAGACACGGGTTAATCTGCCGGGTCAAGCATTACGGCGCATTTCCATACCATCTCGTGACCGAATTACGGCGTTTCCGTTGTTTTGCGCATTCGGCGTGTCGATCACACCGCGCGCGACTACGCTTAAGGGCCGCGTAACGGCCCCGCCACCGCACAGTCGTCGGGCAGTACTGTCGTCCACGTGAAGGTCACCGTTCTGGTCGGTGGGGTTGGCGGCGCCCGCTTCCTGCTGGGGATTCAACAGTTGCTCGGGCTGGGACAGTTCGAAACGCAACAGCACCCAGACGCGGGAACCGGCAACCACGAACTTAATGCAATCGTCAACATCGGCGACGACGCCTGGATTCATGGACTGCGGGTCTGCCCGGATCTGGACACCTGCATGTACACCTTAGGTGGAGGGGTAGACCCGGAGCGAGGGTGGGGTCACCGCGACGAAACCTGGCACGCCAAAGAGGAATTGGCGCGCTACGGCGTGCAGCCGGATTGGTTCGGCCTCGGCGACCGGGATATCGCCACCCATCTGGTGCGCACCCAGATGCTGGGCGCCGGCTACCCGCTCTCGCAGATCACCTCGGCGCTGTGCGATCGCTGGCAACCCGGCGCCCGACTGCTGCCGGCGAGCGACGACCGCTGCGAGACGCATGTGGTGATCACCGATCCGGACGACGGCACCCGGCGGGCGATTCACTTCCAGGAGTGGTGGGTGCGCTACCGCGCCGGCGTGCCCACGCACAGCTTCGCGTTCGTCGGCGCCGAAAAGGCCACCGCCACAGGTGATGCTGTCGCGGCCATCGCCGACGCCGACGTCATCCTGCTGGCGCCGTCCAACCCGGTGGTGAGCGTCGGCGCCATCCTGGCCGTCCCCGGCATCCGGGCGGCGTTGCGCTCGGCGACCGCCCCGGTCGTCGGCTACTCGCCCATCATCGGTGGAAAACCATTGCGCGGCATGGCCGATGCGTGCCTGTCGGTGATCGGGGTGGAGTCCACCGCGGAGGCGGTCGGCCAGCACTACGGGGCGCGCGGTGGCACCGGAATCCTGGATTGCTGGCTGGTGCACGAGGGCGACCACGCCGACATTCAGGGTGTGGCGGTGGCCGCCGTGCCGCTTTTGATGACCGACCCGAAGGCGACGGCCGAGATGGTGAGCGCCGGGCTCGACCTCGCGGGCGTGAAGCCGTGACCGAACACGGCACCGGCGCGGCGATCGAGATCCTGCCCGTCGCCGGGCTGCCCGAATTCCGGCCCGGCGACGACCTGAGCGCGGCCCTGGCCGCGGCTGCGCCCTGGCTGCGCGACGGCGACGTCGTGGTGGTGACGAGCAAGGTGGTGTCCAAGTGCGAGGGCCGGCTGGTGCCGGCGCCGCAGGATGCCGAGGAGCGCGACCAACTCCGGCGCAAGCTGGTCGAGGCCGAGGCGGTGCGCGTGCTGGCGCGCAAGGGCCGCACCCTGATCACCGAGAACCGCATCGGCCTGATTCAGGCCGCCGCGGGCGTGGACGGATCCAACGTGGGCCGCGACGAACTGGCGCTGCTGCCGGTCGACCCGGACGGCAGCGCCGCGGCCCTGCGTGCCGGGCTGGCCGACCGGCTCGGCGTCGACGTCGCCGTGGTCATCACCGACACGATGGGCCGCGCGTGGCGCAACGGCCAGATCGACGCGGCGGTGGGGTCGGCCGGTCTGGCTGTGCTGCACGGCTATTCGGGGACCGTCGACCGCCACGGCAACGAGCTGGTGGTGACCGAGATCGCGGTCGCCGACGAGGTCGCCGCGGCGGCCGATCTGGTGAAGGGCAAATTGACCGCCATGCCGGTGGCCGTGGTGCGCGGCCTGGCGGTGGCCGACGACGGCTCGACGGCCCGGCAGCTGTTGCGGCCCGGCGAGGAAGACCTGTTCTGGCTGGGCACCGCCGAGGCGCTCGACATGGGGCGCCGCCAGGCGCAGCTGTTGCGCCGGTCGGTGCGCCGGTTCAGCGCCGAGCCGGTCGCGGCCGAGCTGATCGAGTCCGCCGTCGCCGAGGCGCTCACCGCGCCGGCCCCGCACCACACCCGGCCGGTCCGGTTCGTCTGGCTGCAGAGCCCCGACGTTCGGACGCGGCTGCTGGACCGCATGAAGGACAAGTGGCGGTCGGACCTCGCCGGCGACGGCCGGCCCGCCGACTCGGTGGAGCGGCGGGTGGCGCGCGGCCAGATTCTCTACGACGCACCCGAGGTCGTCGTTCCGATGCTGGTTCCCGACGGTGCGCACACGTATCCCGACGCGGCCCGCACCGACGCCGAGCACACCATGTTCACCGTCGCGGTCGGGGCGGCCGTGCAGGCCCTGCTGGTCGCGTTGGCCGTGCGGGGGGTGGGCAGCTGCTGGATCGGCTCGACGATCTTCGCCGCCGACCTGGTGCGCGCCGAGCTCGACCTGCCGGGTGATTGGGAGCCGTTGGGCGCCATTGCGATCGGCTACCCCGAGGAACCCGCCGGCCCGCGTGACACGGCGGACGCCGGGGATTTGTTGATCCGCAAGTGATACTGGCCCCATGAAAACGTTCGCGGGCAAGGCGGCGGCGTCCGCCGACAAGGCCCGCGGCGGCTACTACACGCCGGCGCCCGTCGCCCGGTTCCTGGCCCGCTGGGTGCGCGACGCCGGACCGCGCGTGCTGGAACCCTCCTGCGGTGACGGTGCGATCCTGCGCGAGCTGGCCGCCCTCGGCGGGCGGGTCCACGGCGTCGAACTCGTCGCCGAAGAGGCGGCCAAGGCACGGGAATTCGCGCCCGTCGACGTCGCGAACCTGTTCGCGTGGCTGGCCAGCGCCGCGCCCGGCGGCTGGGACGGGGTCGCGGGTAACCCGCCCTACATCCGGTTCGGCAACTGGGCGTCCGAGCAGCGCGATCCCGCACTGGAGCTGATGCGGCGCGAGGGATTGCGGCCCACCCGGTTGACCAACGCCTGGGTCCCCTTCGTGGTGGCGAGCTCGATCTTGGTGCGCGACGGCGGCCGGGTGGGCCTGGTGCTGCCCGCCGAGTTACTCCAGGTCACCTACGCCGCACAGCTGCGCGAGTTCCTGTTGAGCCGGTTCAGCGACATCACGCTGGTGACGTTCGAGCGATTGGTGTTCGACGGCGTCCTGCAGGAGGTGGTGTTGTTCTGCGGGGTCGCCGGCCCGGGGCCCGCCCGGATCCGCACGGTCCACCTCACCGACGCCGGTGCCCTCGCGCACGCGGACCTGGACGCCGAATGGGCGCCCGCGCTGTTGCACGAGAACGAGAAGTGGACCCAGTACTTCCTCGACCCGGCCGCCATCCGGCTGCTGCGAACCCTCAAGCGGTCGACGATGCTGATCCGGCTCGGGTCGGTCGCCGCCGTGGATGTGGGGATCGTGACGGGCCGCAACAGCTTCTTCACGCTCACCGACGCGCAGGCCCGCGAGCTCGGGCTGCTGCCCCACTGCGTCCCGCTCGTCTCGCGCAGCGCGCAGTTGTCCGGGTTGGTCTACGACACCGACTGCCGGGCAAGCGATGTCGCCGCCGGGCGCCGCGGCTGGTTGCTCAACGCGCCGCGCGACCCCGTCGACCCCGCCGTGCTCGCCCACATCGCTGCCGGTGCGGCCGCCGGCGTGGATCGCGGCTTCAAGTGCTCGATCCGCAAGCCGTGGTGGAGCACGCCGTCGCTGTGGATCCCGGACCTGTTCATGCTGCGCCAGATCCACCGCGCGCCGCGGCTGACCGTCAACGCCGCCGCGTCGACGAGCACCGACACCGTGCACCGGGTCCGGCTCGCCGGCGGTGTCGACCCGACCGGGCTGGCCGCGGTGTTCCACAACAGCGTGACGTTCGCCTTCGCCGAGGTCATCGGCCGCAGTTACGGCGGGGGGATTTTGGAGCTGGAACCGCGCGAAGCCGAGCAGCTCCCCATTCCCCCGCCGGCGCTCGCCGGCCCCGAGCTCGCGTGCGACGTCGATCTGCTGTTGAAGGCCAACGAGATCGAGAAGGCGCTCGACCTCGTCGACCGCCACGTCCTGATCGACGGCCTGGGGCTCGCGCCGGAGGTGGTGACGCACTGCCGCGCGGCCTGGGTCGCGCTGCGGGACCGCCGGAAGCGACGGGGTTCCCGGTGAGCGTCCGGGAGTCGGCGATCTCGCTGCTGTCGGAGTGGGAGGCGCCCGACGCGGCGCAGGACGCGTTGCGGCACGCGGTCCTGGCCTATGTGCATGCTCGGCCCGACGCGTGTCGCCGCGAGTGCGTACCGGGTCATGTCACGGCCTCGGCGCTGGTGCTCGACGACACCGGCGGCCGGGTGCTGTTGACGTTGCATCCCCGCGTGGGCCGGTGGGTGCAGCTGGGCGGCCACTGCGATGAGGACGACGACGACATCGTCGCCGCGGCGCTGCGCGAGGCCACCGAGGAGTCCGGCGTCGACGGCTTGCGCATCGAGCCCCGGCTGGCCGCCATCCACGTCCACCCGGTCACCTGCTCGTTGGGCGTGCCCACCCGCCACCTGGATCTGCAGTTCGTCGCGCACGCGCCCGCCGGCGCACGGATCGCGATCAGCGACGAGTCGGACGACCTGCGCTGGTGGCCGGCCGGCGCGTTGCCCGACGGCACCGACCACGCGCTGGCGTATCTGGTCGGCCGCGCCACCCGCCCCTAGCCGCCGAGTGTGAAGCTAGCTTCACACTCGGGCTCGAGCGTGCGGCTAGCTGCACACTCGCGCACAGGGATGGGGCCTCAGACGTCGGACGAGTAGCGGATGCCGCCGTCGGGAATCGAAACGCCGGGCCAGACCCGGGCGCCGCGCAGCAGCTCGCAGCGCGCACCGATGTCGGCGCCGTCGCCGATCACGCCGTCGCGGATCAGCGCCCGCGGGCCGATGCGCGCGCCGAAGCCGATGATGGATCGCTCGATCACGCTGCCCGCCTCGACCTTGACGCCGTCGAAGATCACGGCGCCGTCCAGCCGGACGCCGGGACCGATCTCGGCGCCGCGCCCGACGACGGTGCCGCCGATCAGCACGGCGCCGGGCGACACCGCCGCGCCGTCGTGCACCAGCTGCTCGCCGCGGTGGCCGTGCAGCGCCGGCGACGGAGCGATCCCGCGCACCAGGTCCGCCGAACCGCGCACGAAGTCTTCCGGTGTGCCCATGTCCCGCCAGTAGGTCGCGTCGACGTAGCCGCACACCTTGACGTCCGGATCGGAGAGCAGGGCGGGAAACACCTCGCGTTCGACCGACACCTCGCGCCCGCGCGGGATGCGGTCGATGATGCCGCGCTCGAAGACGTAGCAGCCGGCGTTGATCTGGTCGGTGGGCGGATCCTGCGTCTTCTCCACGAAGGCGGTGACCCTGCCGTTCTCGTCGGTGGTGACGCAGCCGAAGGCCCGCGGGTCGCCCACCCGCACCAGGTGCAGGGTGACGTCGGCCTGCTGCGCGCGGTGGAAGTCGATCATCTGATTGAGGTCCGAACCCGAGAGCACGTCGCCGTTGAACACCATCACGGTGTCGTGACGCAGGTGGGCGGCCACGTTGGCGATGCCGCCGCCGGTGCCCAGGGGCCGGTCCTCGGTGACGTAGTCGATCTGCAGGCCGAGCTTGGACCCGTCGCCGAACTCCGCCTCGAACACCGCGGCCTGATACGAGGTGCTCAGGATGACGTGCTCGATGCCCGCCGCCGCGATCCTCGACAGCAAGTGGGTCAGGAACGGCAGCCCGGCGGTCGGCAGCATCGGCTTTGGCGCCGACAGCGTCAGCGGCCGCAGCCGGGTGCCCTTGCCGCCGACCAGAATTACGGCATCGACTTGCGGGTTAGCCATCTCAGCGCCGCCCTTCCGCCAGTTTCCGTCTCCGGGTGCGCAGCGCGCCACGCACCATCAGACGGGACCGCAGCGCCAGTGAGGCCCGCAGGGTCCAGCGCAGCGGCGCGCGCCGCCACCCGGAATGCCGGTCGGCCAGGAACATATAGGTGCTCTTGTGATGCGCCGCCAGGTGGCTCGCCGGGTCGTCGCCGGTGGAGTGGCCCTTGTGGTGCAACACCTCGGCCGACGGCACGTAGACGTTCAGCCAGCCGGCCCGGCCGAGCCGGTCCCCGAGGTCGACGTCTTCCATATACATGAAGTAGCGCTCGTCGAACCCGCCGACTTGGCCGAAGGCGGACCGCCGCACCAGCAGGCACGACCCCGACAGCCAGCCCACGGGGCGTTCGGTGGGCTCCAGCCGCTCCTGGCGGTAGGCCGCCGTCCACGGATTGCGCTTCCAGAGCGGGCCGACGACCGCGTGCATGCCGCCGCGGATGAGGCTGGGCAGGTGGCGCGCCGACGGGTACACCGAGCCGTCGGGGTCGCGGATGAGCGGGCCAAGGGCGCCGGCGCGCGGCCAGCGGGTGGCGGCGTCCAGCAGGGCGTCAATGCTGCCCGGGCCCCACTGCACGTCGGGGTTAGCCACGATCACCCAGTCGTCGTCGATGTCCGGCGTCTCGGCGAGCTGCGCGACCGCGCGATTGATCGCGGTGCCGTACCCGAGATTGGCGCCGGTGTGGAACAGTCGCACGTTCGGATAGCGCTCGACGGCGGCCTGCGGGGTTCCGTCGGTGGAGCCGTTGTCGGCCATCAGCACACACACGGGCCGCTCGGTGGCCAGCGACAGCGAGGCCAGGAATCGCTCGAGGTGTGGGCCCGGTGAGTAGGTCACCGTCACGACCGGCAGGACGTCAGTCACGCGTAGAGGGTAACGGTAGATCGGCGGTGAGCGCCGCGACAAGCGCAGCGCGCCAGGGCCTTAGCGGCCGCAGGCCCGCCGCGGCGGACTCGCGGCCCGACAGCGCGGAGTAGGTCGGGCGCGGGGCGGGGCGCGGAAACTCCGCGGTGCTGACCGGGTGCACGCGCTCGGGGTCTGCGCCGCATTCTTCGAAGATCGCGCGGGTCTGCTCGAAGCGGGACACCGCGCCCTCGTTGGCGGCGTGCAGGATCGGCCCGGGCACGTGGTCGTCGGCGATCTGCAGCAGCGCCTCCGCCAGGTCGCCCACATACGTCGGTGACCCGACCTGGTCGTTTACGACGTTCACCGGGCCGTCCCCCGCGGCCAGCCGGCGCATGACGGCGACGAAGTCCTTGCCGTCGCCGCCGGTGTAGACCCAGGCGGTGCGGACGATGACGGCGTCCGGCAACGCCAAAATGACGGCCTCCTCCCCGGCATGCTTGCTGCGCCCGTACACGCCCGCCGGGGCGGTTTGATCGCTGGGCTCGTATGGCCGCGGGTCGGCGCCGCCGAAGTCCCCGTTGAAGACGTAATCGGTGGAGACGTGGATCAACCGGGCACCGGCGCGCGCGCAGGCCCGGGCGATGTTCTCGGGGCCGGTGGCGTTGACGGCGTAGGCGCCTGCCTCGTCGCTCTCGGCGCCGTCGACGTCGGTGTAGGCCGCGCAATTGACCACCACGTCACCGCGCTCGATGATCCGTTCGGCGGCGGCGGGGTCGGTGATGTCCCACTCCGACGAGGTCAGCCCCACCACGTCGCGGCCCTGACTGGCCGCCAGCGAGCGCAAATAGCCGCCCAGCTGGCCCCCGGCACCGGCGATCACGATCCTGCTCGACATGGTTCGAGTCTGGCATGCCCGGGAAAGCCCGGGCGAACGCCGGGGCGCGCGGGGGCTCGTTACCCGCGAAGCAGGTGTGCCGCAAGTAACCTAGTGGGATGCCTGTGCAACGTGTGGTTCGTGTGATTGCCACTGCGCTCACCCTTGTGGTGGTCCTGGGCACCGGGCTCGCGTGGAGCAACGTCCGGTCCTTCGAGGACGGCATCTTCCACATGTCCGCGCCCTCGCTCGGCAAGGGCGGCGACGACGGCGCGATCGACATCCTGCTGGTCGGCCTCGACAGCCGCACGGATGCGCACGGCAACCCGCTGTCCCAAGAGGAGCTGGCCGCCCTGCGGGCCGGCGACGAGGAAGCGACCAACACCGACACGATCATCCTGATCCGGATCCCCAACAACGGGAAGTCGGCGACGGCCATCTCGATCCCCCGCGACTCCTACGTCGCGGCCCCCGGCCTGGGCAAGACGAAGATCAACGGCGTCTACGGCCAGACCCGCGAGGCCAAGCGCACCAGCCTGGTCAAGGCCGGCGATTCGGCCGAGGACGCCGCGGCGCAGGGCACCGAGGCCGGGCGCGAGGCCCTGATCAAGACCGTCGCCGACCTCACCGGCGTTACCGTCGACCACTACGCCGAGATCGGGCTGCTCGGCTTCTCGTTGATCACCGACGCGCTCGGCGGGGTGGACGTCTGCCTCAAAGAGCCGGTTTTCGAACCGCTTTCGGGCGCCGACTTCCCGGCCGGCCCGCAACGCCTGGACGGGCCGGAGGCGCTCAGCTTCGTCCGTCAGCGCCACGAGTTGCCGCGCGGCGACCTGGACCGGGTGGTGCGTCAGCAGGTGGTGATGGCCTCGCTGGCCCACCGGGTCATCTCCGGCAAGACGCTGTCGAGCCCCACCACCGTGCGACGCCTCGAGGCCGCGGTGCAACGCTCGGTGGTGATCTCTCAGGGATGGGACGTAATGGATTTCGTCCAGCAGATGCAGAAGCTCGCGGGCGGCAACGTCGCGTTCGCCACCATCCCGGTGCTGGACGGGGCCGGCTGGAGTGACGACGGGATGCAGAGCGTGGTGCGGGTGGACCCGCATCAGGTACAGGACTGGGTCAATGGGCTACTGCACGAGCAGGAGCAGGGCAAGACCGAGGAGATCGCCTACACCCCGGCGAAGACCACCGCCAGCGTGATCAACGACACCGACATCAACGGTCTGGCATCGGCGGTCTCACAGGTGTTGACCGCCAAGGGATTTGGCGCAGGCACCGTCGGCAACAACGACGCCGGCCACGTCAAGGGCAGCCAGGTCCGGGCCGCCAAGACCGACGACCTGGGGGCCCAGGAGGTGGCCAAGGAGCTCGGCGGGCTGCCGGTGGTCGCCGATGCATCCGTCGCGGCGGGCTCGGTCAAGGTGGTGCTGGGCAACGACTACACCGGCCCCGGCTCCGGACTTTCCGGCACCGCGTCGGTGCTGCCCGCCCGGGTGTCCAACGTCGGTGCGGTGGCGGCCGACCCGAACGTCCCGCCGCCCTCGCCGATCCTGACCGCCGGTTCCGACAAGCCCGAGTGCATCAACTGAGCACGCTCGCCGGCGCCATCCTCGACCCGATGCTGCGGACCGACCCGGTCGGCCCGCGCATCACCTACTACGACGACGCGACCGGCGAGCGCATCGAGCTGTCGGCGGCGACGCTGGCCAACTGGGCGGCCAAGACCGGCAACCTGTTACGCGACGAGCTCGGCGCCGGACCGGGCAGCCGGGTCGCGATCCTGCTGCCCGCGCACTGGCAGACCGCGGCCGTGCTGTTCGGGGTGTGGTGGATCGGCGCCGAGGCCGTGCTCGCATCGGGCCCGGCCGACATCGCCATGTGCACCGCCGAGCGGCTGGACGAGGCGGACGAGACCGGGGCCGGCGAGGTGGCGGTGCTGTCGCTGGACCCGTTCGGCCGCTCGGCGCCCGACCTGCCGATCGGAGTCACCGACTACGCGACCGCCGTGCGGGTGCACGGCGACCAGATCGTCGCCGAACCCCATCCCGGTCCGGCGCTGGCCGGCCGATCGGTCGACGAGGTCCTCGCCGACTGCCAAAGCGCCGCCGCCGCAAAGGAATTGACGGCCGCCGACCGGGTGCTGTCCACCTCCGCGTGGTCGGAACCCGGCGAGCTGGTGGACGGCCCGCTGGCGATCCTGGCCGTCGGCGGCTCGCTGGTGCAGGTGGCCAATCCCGACCCGTCGGCGTTGCAGCGCAGGATCGAGACCGAAAAGGTCACCCGGGTGCTCTAACGCGCGGATACATATTGATATCGCAATATTTCAATGTTAACGTCGAGCGAGCATCAGCTGACGCCACGACGACAGGGAGGTCCGGGTAATGGCGGGGTACGCGCTCTTGGCAAAGGCGGCATCGACGGTGGTCACCGGCCTGGTCGGCGTGACGGCCTACGAGGTGGTGCGCAAGGCCGTGGCCAAGGCGCCGCTGCACGAGACCGCGGTGTCGGCTGCCGAGCTGGGGCTGCGCGGGACGCGCAAGGCCGAGGAAGCCGCCGAGTCCGCCCGCCTGAAGATCGCCGACGTCATGGCCGAAGCCCGCGAACGCATCGGCGAGGAAGCGCCCACGCCGGCCGTCGCCGACGTCCACCAGCACGACCACTGATCCCCGCGCAGATGGCGCTCGCCACCGCCCTGGACCCGGTCCAACCGAAAGACCCCGCGCTGCAAATCGTTTCGGATGCGGCCGGGCGCATGCGGGTTTCCGTCGACTGGCTGCGGTGCGACTCCCGGCGCGCGGTGGCGATCGAGGAGGCCGTCGCCAACGAGGATGGCGTGCGCGTGGTGCACGCCTACCCGCGCACCGGATCCGTCGTCGTCTGGTATTCGCCCCGGCGTTGTGACCGCGCCGCGGTGCTGGGCGCGATCAGCTCCGCCGCACACGTCGCCGCCGAGCTGATTCCCGCACGCGCGCCGCATTCGGAGGAGATCCGCAACACCGACGTGTTGCGGATGGTCGTCGGCGGTGCCGCGCTGGCCCTGCTCGGCGTGCGCCGCTACGTGTTCGCCCGGCCGCCGCTGCTCGGCCCGAACGGCCGGGTGCTGGCCACCGGCGTCACCATCTTCACCGGCTACCCGTTCCTGCGCGGCGCGCTGCGCTCGTTGCGCTCCGGCCGGGCCGGCACCGACGCCCTGGTGTCGGCGGCGACGGTGGCGAGCCTGGTGCTGCGCGAGAACGTGGTGGCGCTGACGGTGCTGTGGCTGCTCAACATCGGCGAGTACCTGCAAGACCTCACCCTGCGCCGGACCCGCCGGGCGATTTCCGAACTGCTGCGCGGCAGCCAGGACACGGCGTGGATCCGGCTGACCGATGGGGCCGAAGTCCAGGTCCCCATCGACGGCGTCCAGATCGGCGACGAGGTGATCATCCACGACCACGTCGCGATACCGGTGGACGGTGAGGTGGCCGACGGCGAGGCGATCGTCAACCAGTCCGCGATCACCGGCGAGAACCTGCCCGTCTCGGTCCTGGTCGGCGCGCACGTGCACGCCGGGTCGGTCGTGGTGCGCGGGCGCCTGGTGGTGCGCGCGCAGGCCGTCGGCAACCAGACGGCGATCGGGCGCATCATTACCCGGGTCGAGGAGGCCCAACACGACCGCGCGCCCATCCAGACCGTGGGCGAAAACTTCTCCCGCCGTTTCGTTCCCACCTCGTTCATCGTGTCGGCCCTCACCCTGGCGGTCACCGGTGATGTGCGCCGCGCGATGACCATGCTGTTGATCGCGTGCCCCTGCGCGGTGGGCCTGTCCACCCCGACCGCGATCAGTGCCGCGATCGGCAACGGCGCCCGCCGCGGCATCCTGATCAAGGGCGGCTCCCACCTCGAGCAGGCCGGCCGGGTCGACGCGATCGTGTTCGACAAGACCGGGACGCTCACCGTCGGCCGCCCCGTCGTCACCAATATCATTGCCCTGCACAAGGATTGGGAACCCGAGCAGGTATTGGCCTACGCGGCCAGCTCGGAGATCCACTCCCGCCATCCGCTGGCCGAGGCGGTGATCCGCTCCACCGAGGAACGCCACATCACCATCCCGCCGCACGAGGAGTGCGAGGTCCTGGTGGGTTTGGGCATGCGCACCTGGGCCGACGGCCGCACCCTGTTGCTGGGCAGCCCCGGGTTGCTGCGCGCCGAAAAGGTGCGGGTGTCGAAGAAGGCGTCGGAGTGGGTGGACCGGCTGCGCCGCAAGGCCGAGACCCCGCTGCTGCTCGCGGTCGACGGCAAGCTGGTGGGACTGATCAGCCTGCGCGACGAGGTGCGCACCGAGGCGGTCGAGGTGCTGAAGCAGCTGCGGGACAACGGTATCCGGCGCATCGTCATGCTCACCGGCGACCACCCGGACATCGCCCGGGTAGTCGCCGAGGAGCTGGGCCTCGACGAGTGGCGCGCCGAGGTGATGCCGGAGGACAAGCTCGAGGTGGTGCGCGGGCTGCAGAACGACGGCTACGTGGTCGGCATGGTCGGCGACGGCATCAACGACGCCCCGGCGCTGGCGGCCGCCGACATCGGGATCGCCATGGGCCTGGCCGGAACCGACGTCGCCGTCGAGACCGCCGACGTGGCACTGGCCAACGACGACCTGCACCGGCTGCTCGACGTGCGCGACCTGGGCGCCCGGGCCGTCGACGTCATCCGGGAGAACTACGGCATGTCCATCGCCGTCAACGCCGCCGGGCTGATCATCGGCGCGGGCGGTGCGCTATCCCCCGTGCTGGCCGCGATCCTGCACAACGCGTCGTCAGTCGCGGTGGTGGCCAACAGCTCCCGGCTGATCCGCTACCGGCTGGACTAGCACCCGCTTGAGCACCTTGCCGCCCGCGTTGCGCGGCAGCTCGTCGACGAAGATCACGTCACGCGGAATCTTGAAGCGCGCCAGCCGGTTTCGCACATATTCCCGGACATCGTGCTCGGTCAGCGTCGCGCCCGGCCGGAGCACGAGGTAGGCGCGCAACCGCTGCCCGAACTCCTCGTCGTCGACGCCGACGACGGCGGCGTCGAGGATGCCGGGATGCTGCGTAAGCGCCTCTTCGACCTCGCCGGGGTAGACGTTCTCCCCGCCGGAGACGATCATCTCGTCGTCGCGCCCGTCGATGAAGAGCCTGCCGTCGGAATCGAAATGACCCATGTCGCCGGTGGACATCAGGCCGTGAACCGACTCCTTGGTGCCGCCATCGGTGTATCCCTCGAAGGTCAGCACGTTGCCGACGAAGATCCGCCCCGGCGTCCCCGGCGGCACCTCGCGGCCGTCGTCGCCGAAGATCTTGACGACCGAGCCCGGGACCACCGCGCCCACGCAGCCGGGCGCGGCGGTCAGGTCGGCCGGCGTGGCGATGGTGGCGTAGGCGACCTCGGTGGATCCGTACATGTTGTAGACCACGGGGCCGAGCGCCTCGAGCGCCCGGGTGGCCAGCGCGCCACCGAGCTGGGAACCGCCGATGAACACGATGCGCAGCGACGACAGGTCGTGCTCGGCCAGGGCGGCCGGCCCCAGATCAAGGATGCGCCGCAACATGATCGGCACGACGATCATGGCGCTGCCCCGATGCGCGGCCACGCTGGCCAGCGTCTCTCGGGCATCGAAGTGGCGGCGCAGCACCAGGGTCGAGCCCAGCACCATCGCATACATCGCGTGGCTGAAACCCATCGAATGAAGAAGCGGCACACAGCATTCCGTGGCTTCCCGGCCGCGGAACGGCACCTTGCCGAGCAGACCGCCCACCGGTATCAGCGAGTGGGGCTCGGAGCGCGCGGCGCCCTTCGGCGTTCCCGTCGTCCCACTGGTCGAGATGACAATCTTGGGCCGCCCACCCGACGAGGGCGGCGGGCGGGGATCCCCGCGTTCGATCAGCGCGTCCAGGGAGTCGGGAGCGGGCGTATCCGTCCAGGCCCGGATCCGGCCCAGCCTCGGGCGGACGTCCCCGACGACGGCGCTGTACTCCTCGTCGTAGACCAGCAGGTCCGCGCCTTCGCGGGCCAGCGTTTCGGCGAACTGCGTGCGCCCGAAGCCGGTGTTGAGCAGCAGGACGAATGCGCCGCACTTGGCGGCGGCGAAGACGGCCTCCAGGAAGCCCCGGTGGTTGCCGGCCAGGATGGCCACACCGGCGCCCGGGCCGAGCCCGCGCCGCCGCCACTCGTTGGCCAACGCGTTGGTCCGCTCGTCCAGCTCACCGAACGTCAGGGACCCGCGCTCGTCGATCAGCGCCACCCCGTCACGGTCTCGCCCGGCGGCGATCGCCGGCGCCGCCCCCAGCAGGCCGTAGCGTTTGAGGGCGCGCAGCGCCGGCACGATCCGCCCGGGCGGTAGCCACCCCAATCCCCCGGACCGGACATAGAGAAAAAGCGACCGGGCTTCCAAGCCCGCGCGCCGAAGAGGTTCCACACGTCGATGCTGCCGCCGGGCGCCGCCCGGGAATAAGGGCGCAACGCCACTGCGACAGGGGTCTTTCGTCACCATCGTTACTCTGGTTAACGACTAGACGGAAAGGGCATTGCCGATGACGCGCACCGACAACGACAGCTGGGACCTGGCCACGAGCGTGGGGGCCACCGCCACCATGGTGGCGGCCGGACGGGCCCGGGCCACCCGCGACGGCCTGATCGACGACTCGTTCGCCGAGCCCCTGGTGCGCGCCGTCGGCGTCGATTTCATGACGCGGTGGGCCGCCGGCGAATTGAGCTCGGCCGACGTCGACGAGCCCGGCGCCCCGTGGGGCATGCAACGCATGACCGACATGCTGGCCGCCCGCACGCGCTACATCGACGCGTTCTTCGCCGAGGCGGGTGCGACGGGCATCCGCCAGGTCGTCATCCTGGCCTCGGGCCTGGACGCGCGCGCCTACCGGCTGCCGTGGGCGGCGGGCACCACGGTGTTCGAGATCGACCAACCGCAAGTCATCGAATTCAAGACGGCGACCATCGCCGAGCTGGGCGCCCGGCCCACCGCCGAGGTTCGGGCCGTGCCCATCGACCTGCGCCACGATTGGCCGTCGGCGCTACGCGAGGCCGGCTTCGACACCGGGCGGCCGGCGGCCTGGGCCGCCGAGGGCCTGCTCGGCTTCCTGCCGCCCGAGGCGCAGGACCGGTTGCTCGACGACGTCACCGCGCTCAGCGCCGACGGGAGCCGGCTGGTGGCCGAGGTCTTCAGCAACTCCGGCGACAACGGGGACGCCCTGAACGCCGCCAGCGAGAAGTGGCGGGAGAACGGGCTGGACATCGCGCTCGGCGACCTGGGGTTCCCCGGCGAGCGCAACGACCCGGCGACGTATCTGCAGCGGCGGGGCTGGCGCCCGGTTCGCACACCCCTGAATCAGTTGTTGGCCGACAACGGGTTACCTTTGCAGCGCACCGAAGCCGGTGCGCCGTTCGCCGAGAACTACTACTGCATCGCGGAGTTGCACGCGGCCCGTTGACGGAAGGCCACCCATGGCAGACAGCATGCCCGCCAAGCCGCTTGACGGGTTCCGGGTACTCGATTTCACCCAGAACATCGCCGGGCCGCTGGCCGGCCAGGTGCTGGCCGACCTGGGCGCCGAGGTGATCAAGGTCGAGGCGCCCCTGGGTGAGGCGGCCCGGCACATCACCGCGGTCCTGCCCGGGCGTCCGCCGCTGCCCACGCTGTTTCTGCCGCACAACCGGGGCAAGAAGTCGGTGGCGGTCGACCTCACGAACGACGAAGCCAAGCAACAGATTCTGCGGCTGGTCGATGACGCCGACGTTGTGCTGGAAGGGTTCCGCCCCGGCGTGATGGAGCGGATGGGCCTGGGCCCCGACGAGTTGCGCGCCCGCAACCCCCGGCTCGTCTACGCGCGGCTGTCGGCCTACGGCGGCAACGGCCCGCACGGCAGCAGGCCGGGCGTCGATCTGATGGTCGCAGCCGAGTCGGGCATGACGACCGGGATGCCGACGCCGACCGGCAAACCGCAGATCATCCCCTTCCAGCTCGTCGACGCCGCCAGCGGTCACGTGCTGGCCCAGGCGGTGCTGGCCGCGCTGCTCAACCGGGAGCGCCACGGCGTCGCCGACGTGGTGAGCGTCGCCATGTACGACGTGGCGGTCAACTTGCAGGCCAGTCAGCTCACGATTCATCTGAACAAACCCAGCGAGGCTGCCAAGCCCGACGCCACACCGAAGCCGAAGAAGCGCAAGGGAGTTGGCTTCGCGACCCAACCCTCCGACGCGTTCAAGGCCGCCGACGGGTACCTGGTGATCAGCGCGTATGTGCCAAAGCATTGGGCGAAGCTGTGCCAGATCATCGGGCGGCCGGACCTGCTGACCGACGAGCGGTTCATCGATCAGCGTTCGCGGGCAATGAATTACCACGAGTTGACCGAAGAACTCGAGTCGGCGCTGGCCGCCAAGACGGCGGCCGAATGGGTTGAGCTGCTTCAGGAAAGTGGCCTGATGGCCTGCCTGGCCTACACCTGGAAGCAGGTGGTGGACACCCCGCTGTTCGGGGAGAACGAGCTCGCCTTGCGGGTGGGCACCGGCGGCGACGCGGTCACGGTGGTCCGCATGCCGGCGCGCTACGCGAGCTTCGACGCGGTGGTCACCGATCCCCCGCCCGCGCCCGGGCAGCACAATGACGAGTTCCTCACGGCGCCATAGCCTTACAGGCTGGGCAGGCGCACCACCTGGACGAAGAACTCGTCGATCTGCCGGACCGCCTTCATGAACTGGTCCAGGTCGACCGGCTTGGTGACGTAGGCGTTGGCGTGCAGCTTGTAGCTGCGCAGGATGTCCTCCTCGGCCGAGGAGGTGGTGAGCACGACGACCGGGATGCGGGCCAGGTCCGGGTCGGACTTGACCTTCTCCAGCAGCTGGCGGCCGTCGTACTTGGGCAGGTTCAGGTCCAGCAGGATGAGGTCGGGCCGCGGCGCATCCTCGAACTTGCCGCGGCGGTAGAGGTAGTCGAGGCCTTCCTCTCCGTCGTGCGCCACGTGGAGCCGGTTCTTGAGTTTGTTGTGCTCGAAGGCTTCTCGCGTGATGAGCTCGTCCCCCGGGTCGTCCTCGACGAGCAGAATGTCGATCGCTCTGCCTTCTGATGTCATTGATGCGCTCCTTCCAAAGCGTCTGAGTCTGCTTCACCGGCGGGCTCGGGCATGGGCAGCGTGAACTCGAACCGCGTCCCGTCGGTGCGGGTCGGGTCGATCCGGATGGTGCCGCCATGATGCTCGACGATCTTCTTGACCAACGCGAGGCCGACGCCGGTCCCGGCGTACACGTCGCGGCCGTGCAGGCGTTGGAAAATGACGAAGACCTTGTCGGCGAACTCGACCGGGATACCGATGCCGTTGTCCGACACGGTGATCACCCATTCGCCGTCGTGGACGCCGGTGCCCGGCGCGCACTCGATGACGACGCGGGGCCGGCGGTCTTTGTGCCGGAACTTCACCGCGTTGCCGATCAGGTTCTGCCATAGCATCGTCAGCAGCATGGGGTCGCCCTTGATCCGCGGGAGCGCGTCGGGGCGCACGATTTCGGCTTCCGACTCTTCGATCGCGGTGGCCAGGTTGGCCAGGCCGGAGTCCAGCGCCGTGTCGAGGTCCACGTCGGTCTCCGTGGCACCCAGGCGCCCGACGCGCGAGAAGGTAAGCAGGTCATTGATCAGCGCCTGCATCCGTTTGGCCCCGTCGACCGCGAATCCGATGTATTCGATACCGCGCTCGTCGAGCTTGTCGCCGTATCGCCGCTCCAGCAGCTGGCAGAACGAGGCGACCTTGCGCAGCGGCTCCTGCAGATCGTGCGACGCGACGTAGGCGAACTGCTCGAGTTCGGTGTTGGACCGGCGCAATTCGGCCGCCTGCTCGTCCAGCTGCGCCTGGGCCGTACGCGATGTCTCGAGCTCGTCGACCATGCGCTTGCGCATGTTCTCCACGTTGATCGCCATGTCGCGAACGTCTTTGGGCCGCTTCGGCGGCGCGATGCTTTCCTCGAAGTTGCCCTCGGTGATCCGCCGGCACGCCGCGGCCAGCGCGGCGAGCGGACGCGCGACCGTGTCCCGGATCAGGACCCCCAGCATCCCGGCCGTGACGAAGAACAGCAACACCATGGCGCCGAATGCCCTATTGCGCCAGGCATCGACCCGCTTGAGTTCGTCCGCGGCGGTCGCCCGCGCGGCGGCCAGGTCCGCGTTCTGGCTGTCGAAAAGCATTCGCAAATGGTCGAATTCGGCTTTGCCGCGCTCCGCCGACGGTTTGCTCGTGACGTTCTTGCCGTTCGGCATCACGGTGCCGATGACCGGTTCGGCGTAGCTTGCCCGCCACTTGGCCGCGGCGTTCTCGATCGCGTCCAGGTCACCGATGAGGTCCGGACGCTCGCTCAGGTGGCGCCGGATGTCGTCCACCGCAGTGCGTTCGGCGTGTTGCCCGTCGTAGTACGGCGTGAGGAATTGCCGGTCCCCGGCGATCAGGTAGCCCCGGATGCCCGTCTCCTGGTCGCGCAGCGCGGCCTGCAGCTGGAAGGCCGCCACGCGCGCCGGCTGGATGTTGTCGAGGAGTTCGTGCGTCATCTCGTCGGTGCGGTCCAGCAAGAGCGCGCCGACGAGTGCGCCGGCCAGCACCATCACGCCCATGCTGACCAGGACCAGGGCCTGCCAGCCACGCACGGTGAGCTGCGACAGGCGCAGGCGGCGCAACCTCGGGATCACCTGGTGGTCCGTTCGACCCGCAGCACGGCGATGTCGTCGGTGAGCCCGCCCTGCGACTGGGCCAGCGCCTGGGCGCCGTCGATGAGCGCGTCGACGAACTCCAGTCCCGGCCGGTTCGCGTGCGAGCGGGCCAGCTCGAGCAGACCGTCCTCGCCGAGGCGCTGGGTGCCTTGTCCGGAATACCCCTCGAACAGGCCGTCGGTCAGCAGCAGCAGGCCGTGGCCCGCGGGAAAGTCCATCTCATGGCGCGGCCAGTCGTCGTCGGCGCGCAGGCCCAGCGCCGGACCTCCCGGCGGCTCCACCCATTCGACCGTTCCGTCGCGCTGCAACAGCATCCCGGGGTGACCGGCCCGGATGACGGTGATGAGTTGGCTGTCGGCCGGGATCTCCAGACTGAGCACGGTCGCGAAAACGCCTGTGCCCGTGCGCTCGGAGTGCAGCACCCGCTCGAGCTGCCGCATCAGCTCCACCCCGTGCACGCCGGCGAAGGTGAGCGCGCGAAAGGCGATGCGCAGCGCCGCGCCCAGGGCGGCCTCGTGCGGCCCGTGCCCAGCGACGTCGCCGATCAGGACGTGAACGACCCGGTCGGGCGTCTGGACCACGTCGTAGAAGTCGCCGCACAGCAGCGCGTCCTCGCGGCTCGGCCGGTACCGCGCGACGATGTCTACGCCCGGGTTGTCCAGTAGCAGCGGGGAGGGCAGCAGGCCGCGCTCCAGCAGGGCGTTCTCCCGGGCCCGCAGCTGGGTCGCGTGCAGGTCGGCGGCGATCAGCTCGGCGCGCTTGCGCTCGATCGCGTACAGCAGTGCGCGCCGCAGCATCTCGGGCTCGACCCGGCCCTTCACCAGGTAGTCCTGGGCACCGGCGGCGACCGCCGAGGCGCCGAAGTACTCGTCGTTCAGCCCGGTCAGCACGACGATGGGAACGGTGGCGTCGCGCTTGGCGATGCGGTCCAGCGCGTCCATGCCGTTGGCGTCGGGCAGGTGTAGGTCCAGCAGCACGCAGTCGGGCCGGGCGGAGGCGAGTTCGCGCTCGGCGTGGGCCATCGACTGCGCCCACACCACCCGGATATCGGCGACCGCATCGGCGATCAGGTCTTCCACCAGCACCGCGTCGGCGCGGTCGTCCTCGACCAATAGCAACGAGAACGACTGCCAGTTCGCCGGCGGGGTCACTGGAGCGCGCACGGGCATCATTTCCCGGTCATCCGGGCGCGCACAGACGGCGCCAGGCCGTTCACTGAGACCCCCACGGTCAGACCCATTCGCACGACTCTACGTGTGGCCCCACCACCCCGAATGGCTGCCCTGAGAGATGCTAGCGTCGCGTTCAGCGCAGCAGCGCCCGCGACATGACAACGCGCTGAATCTGATTCGTGCCCTCGTAGATCTGGGTGATCTTGGCGTCGCGCATCATCCGCTCGACCGGGAAGTCGACGGTGTAGCCGGCGCCGCCGAAGAGTTGCACCGCGTCGGTGGTCACCTCCATCGCGACGTCCGACGCCCAGCACTTGGACGCCGCGGAGATGAAGCCCAGGTTGGATTCGCCGCGTTCCGCGCGGGCGGCCGCGTGGTAGACCATCAGCCGGGCCGACTCCAGCTTCATGGCCATGTCGGCGAGCATGAACTGCACACCCTGGTTGTCGCTGACCGGGTTGCCGAACTGCTTGCGGTCCTTGGTGTAAGCGATGGCGGCGTCCAGCGCGCCCTGCGCGATGCCGACCGCCTGGGCGCCGATGGTGGGGCGGGTGTGGTCCAGCGTCGCCAGCGCGGTCTTGAAGCCGGTGCCCGGCTCACCGATGATCCGGTCGCCGGGGATGCGGCAGTTCTCGAAGTACAGCTCGGTGGTCGGGGAGCCCTTGATGCCGAGCTTCTTCTCTTTGGGCCCGACGGTGAACCCCTCGTCGTCGGCGTGCACCATGAACGAGGAGATGCCATTGGCGCCCTTGTCCGGGTCGGTGACCGCCATGACGGTGTACCAGCTCGACTTGCCGCCGTTGGTGATCCAGCACTTGGCGCCGTTGAGAATCCAGTCGTCGCCGTCGGCCTTGGCCCGCGTGCGCATCGAGGCCGCGTCGCTGCCGGCTTCCCGCTCGGAAAGCGCGTAGGACGCCATCGCGGTGCCGTCGGCGATGGACGGCAACACCTGCTTCTTCAGCTCGTCGGAGCCCCGCAGGATCAGCCCCATGGTGCCCAGCTTGTTCACCGCGGGGATCAGCGAGGCCGAGGCGTCGACGCGGGCGACCTCCTCGATCACGATGCACGCCGCGACGGAATCCGCGCCCTGGCCGCCGTACTCCTCGGGGACGTGGACCGCGTTGAAGCCGGACGCGTTGAGCGCCTGAAGCGCCTCGTCCGGGAAGCGCGAATTCTCGTCCACGTCGGCGGCGTGCGGCGCGATCTCCTTCTCCGCCAGCGCGCGGATCGCCGCCCTCAGCTCCTGGTGCTCCTCGGGCAACTGGAACAAATCGAACGACGGGTCTCCGGCCCAACCAGCCATCTCAAGCCTCCTTGCTACTCGCCGGTAACTTTACCGTGCAGCTGCTGCAGCGCCTCATCCTTGGCGCGCACGCTGTCGGCCAGCTGGCCTTGGAACTCGACGAGGCGGGCCCGCAGCGCCGGGTCGGACGAGCCGAGGATGCGCACCGCGAGCAGGCCCGCGTTGCGCGCGCCGCCGATCGAGACCGTGGCCACCGGGACGCCGGCAGGCATCTGCACGATCGACAGCAACGAGTCGAGGCCGTCCAGGCGCGCCAGCGGAACCGGCACCCCGATCACCGGCAGCGGCGTCGCGGACGCGACCATCCCGGGCAGGTGGGCGGCGCCGCCGGCGCCCGCGATGATCACCTCGATGCCGCGGTCGGCCGCGCCGCGCGCGTAGTCGAACATCGCCTGGGGCGTGCGATGCGCCGAGACCACCCGAACCTCGGCCGGCACGTCGAACTCGGCCAGCGCCGCCGCGGCGTCGGACATCACCGACCAGTCGCTGTCGCTGCCCATGATCACGCCAACGCGAGGCTCACTCATGCGGATCCCATCCGTCCGTCCACTGCCCGTGCGACAACCAGTGTGCCGCCAACTCGGCGCGCGTCCGCAGCGCGGCCACCTCCGCCATGTCGGTACCCAGAAAATTGACGTGGCCGACCTTGCGACCGGGCCGTTCCTCCTTGCCGTAGAGGTGCACCCGGGCGTCGGGCATCCGCGCGAACAGGTGGTGCAACCGCTCGTCGATCGTCATCGCGGGCCGCTCCGCGGCGCCGAGCACGTTGGCCATCACCGTCACCGGCGCGATGGCGTCGGTGTCGCCCAGCGGATAGTCCAGCACCGCGCGGACGTGCTGTTCGAATTGACTGGTGCGCGCCCCGTCCATGGTCCAGTGCCCGGAGTTGTGCGGTCGCATCGCCAGCTCGTTGACGAGCAGCTCCCCGTCGGTGGTCTCGAACAGCTCGACCGCGAACACCCCGACCACACCCAGCTCGGCGGCCAGGCGCAACGCCAGCTGCTGGGCGGCGGCCGCGACGCTATCGGGCAGCCCGGGGGCGGGCGCGATCACCTGCACGCAGATCCCGTCCTGTTGCACCGTCTCGACGACCGGCCACGCCGCGCCCTGGCCGAACGGTGAGCGCGCCACCAGCGCCGAAAGCTCGCGGCGCAGACTCACCTGCTCCTCGGCCATCACCGGCACCTCAGCCGCCAGGAAGTCGGCCGCGATCTCTCGGGCGTGCAGCGGGTCGCGTGCCATCCGCACCCCGCGCCCGTCGTAGCCACCGCGCACCGCTTTCACGACCACGGGGCCGGCGATGCGCCGCGCGAAGGCATCGAGTTCGTCGACGCTCCGGATTTCGGCGTAGCTGGGCACGGGAACGCCCAGCGACTCCAGCTTCCGGCGCATGACCAGCTTGTCCTGGGCGTGCACCAGCGCCTGCGGCGGCGGGGCGACGTTGACGCCCTCGGCGACCAGCTTGTCCAGCAGCTCGCCCGGCACATGCTCGTGATCGAACGTCAGGACATGGGCCCCGGCGGCGACCCGGCGCAGGTCTTCCAGCTCGGTGTGCGAACCGATCACGACGTCGGGGGTGACCTGCGCGGCCGGCTCGTCGGCGGCGGTCGCCAGCACCCGCAGCGTCTGCCCCAGGGCGATCGCGGCCTGATGGGTCATCCGGGCAAGCTGGCCGCCGCCGACCATGGCGACCAACGGCGCTACTGCGGGGGCGGCCCTGGGCGGGCGTGTACTCGGCACGGCCATCATGGTGTCACGGCGCGGGCGGCGTGTTGACCGGCGGTGACACCGAATCGTTATGTACGATTTTGCGTCGATTTTGTGTCCGTCCGTACACTGACCACTTGTGCCCTTCGCCGACGCCGCAATCGAGCGCATGCCCGGGTTTATTCAGCCCTATTTGCTGCGCCACCACGAGCTGATCAAATTCGCCATCGTCGGCGGCACCACGTTCGTGATCGACTCGGCGATTTTCTACACCCTGAAGCTGACAATTCTGGACTCCAAGCCGGTCACCGCGAAGGTCATCGCCGGCATCGTCGCGGTGATCGCCTCCTACGTGTTGAACCGCGAGTGGAGCTTCCGCGATCGCGGCGGCCGGGAACGGCACCACGAGGCGCTGCTGTTCTTCGCCTTCAGCGGCGTGGGGGTGCTGCTGTCCATGGCGCCGCTGTGGTTCTCCAGCTACGTCCTGCAGCTGCGGGAGCCGATGGTCTCGCTGACCGTGGAAAACATCGCCGACTTCATCTCGGCCTACATCATCGGCAACCTGCTGCAGATGGCCTTCCGCTTCTGGGCGTTCCGGCGCTGGGTGTTTCCCGACGAGTTCGCGCGCAACCCCGACAAGGCACTGGAATCCGCCCTCACCGCCGGCGGCATCGCCGAGATGCTCGAGGACGAGATCGAGGGCGGGAACGTCACTCCGCTGCGCACCTGGCGCAACCGGGCCGGCCGGTGGGGTCAGCTGGGCGACTCCTCCGAACCCAGGGTGTCGAAGACTTCGTGATACAGCAGCGCGTGCACCTCGCGCAGGCGCGGAATGTCATAGAACTCCAACGGATCCTGTGACGCCGATTCGATAATCAGCGTCCCGGTGCGAAACATTCGCTCGGTGATCCGATCGCGGAATTCCACGCTGTTGATCCGTGCCAGGGGGATATCGATTCCGGTGCGGGTGAGCACCCCGTGCCGAAACATCACCCGCCGGTTCGTCACGACGAAATGAGTGGTCAGCCAGCTCAGGAACGGCCACAGCGTCAGCCAGCCGACGATCACCAGCCAGATGCCCCAGATGACGCCATAGATGATGTTCTTGGCCAGCTGACCCCAATGCGTCGAGTTCAGGTATCCCGATCCGAACGCCGCCAGGGCGGTCGCCAACAGCAGGGCCACGACGGGCCAGATCAACCGCTTCCAGTGCGGGTGGCGGTGGACGATAACCTGCTCGCCCGCGGCCAGGACGTTATCCGGGTAGCTCATGCCCGCCGACATTAGCCGCGCGGGGCCGGACAACTAGCGCAAATGCACCACGTCGCCCGCCGAGACGACGACGGTCTCTCCCCCGGTGTCGATGCACAGCCTGCCCTGGTCGTCGACGGCGGTCGCGTCCCCGACCACTTCCTTGCCGCCGGGCAGGTGGGCCCGCACCCGGTGGCCGATGGTCAGGCTGCGCGCCCGGTAGTCGGCCGCCAGCGCCCAGTCCGCCCCGCGCGCGGCGCGCCACGCCACGATCCGCCGGCCGAGCTCGGACAACAGCCCGCACACCAGCAGGGTGCGGTCGGGAGCCTGCACACCGAGGTCGAGCATCGAGGTGGCCCCCTCGATGCCGTCGGGCGCCTGAAACACGTTGAGTCCCAGACCGATCACCACCACCGGACGGGCCACCTCGGCGAGGATGCCGGCGAGCTTGCCCGGGGATTCGGGGGCGCCCGCCAGCACGTCGTTGGGCCACTTGAGCCCCACCGGAACCCCGCCGAGCAGCGGGGCCACCGTGTCGACCACCGCCACCCCGGTGGCCAGGGGCAACCAGCCCCAGCCGGCGGTCGGCACGTCGACGATGCTGACGCCGACCGACATCGTGATCTGGGTCCGCGGGGTGGCCGACCAGCTGCGGCCGTGTCGCCCGCGGCCCGCCGTCTGGTGCTCGGCGATCAGCACCGCCCCGGCCACGTCGGTCCCTGACGCCGCTCGCTCGAGCAGGTCGGCGTTCGTGGAGCCGGTCTGTTCGACGACGTCGAGTCGCCGCCAGCCCAGTCCGGTGCCGATCAGTTCGGCGCGCAGCGCGGCCTGGTCCAGCGGTGCCCTGAGCTGGTCTCGGTCTGTCACCGGACCCAGCGTAGAACTCAGCGGCGCCGGTGGCTCATGTCCAGGACAGCCAGGTGGCTGAACAGCATGCTGGTTCCGATCGGGTTGCCGCCGCCGGGATAGGCGGTGCCGCTGGGCGCGGCCATCGTGTTGCCGGCGGCGTACAAGCCGGGGATGGGCTTGCCGGAAGTGTCGAGCACGCGGGCGGCGGTGTCGGTGCGCAGGCCGCCCTTGGTGCCCAGATCCGAAATGCCGAAAGCCGCGGCGTGATATGGCGGGCGATCGATGGGCACCAGGGGCGAGGCGCCCCCCGAGAACGCACGGTCGAAAGCCTCGTCGCCCCTGCCGAAGTCCTCGTCGACGCCGGACGCGGCAAAACCGTTGAACCGGGCCACAGTTGCCGCCAGCTGCCGGCCCGGAACACCGATCTTGTCGGCCAGTTCCTCCAGGGTGTCCGCGGAGTGCCACAGGCCGGCGGCGACGTAGCGCTCCGTCTCGACGATGGAGACGTTGGCCGCCTTCACCGGCGGCACCTCGCCGTCGGCGTCGTCGTAGATCATCCAGTACGGCAACGTGATTGACCCGTCCTGCAGCTGCGCGATGATCTCGCGGCCGGCCCGGTCGTATGCGCGGGACTCGTTGACGAACCGGTTGCCGTCCTGGTTCACGAAGATGCCACCGGTGAACCACAGCGCGAAGGCGGACCGGCCGTCCGGGTGGGTCATGCCCGGCGACCACCACGCCTGATCCAGCAGGTCGGTGTCAGCGCCCGCGGCGATGCCGGCCTGCAGCGCCAGCCCCCGGCTCCCCGGGCCGCCCATGGTGTCTCGGGCCGCGCCCGGTACCCCGTATCTGCGCCGCAGCTCCTCGCTGTTCTCGAAGCCGCCGGCGGCCAGCAGCACCCCCAGCCGGCTCCGGATCGCGCGGCGCTCACCGTCGCTCTCGACGATCGCGCCCGTCACCGCCCCTCCGGACATCACCAACTCGACCAGTGCGGTGTCACGCCGCAGCGAGGCCGTCGGATACTGCTCGATCGCCTTGAGGAACCGCGCGATCAGCGCGCGACCCCCGAGGTAGTAGTCGGCGGGCGGTTCCGCCCCGAGCCGGTCGGTGTCCAGCGGCCCGCGGATGACCTCCCGCAGTTCGGGGGCGGCGGCCACCTTCCAGGGCTTCGCGGCGATGTGGCGCTGGCCGTCCAGCCGCGCCTTCGGCGCTTTGCCGTAGTAGTCCGGCCAGGGCAACGGCACGAACTTCAGCAGGGGGTCGGCTTCCAGGTACTCGATCAGCCGGGCGCCGCCGCGGACATAGGTTTCCTGCAGTTCACGGGGGGTGCGGTCACCGACGACGGCGTGGTAGTAGGTGAGCGCGTCCTCGATGGTGTCGTCAACTCCGGCTCGCACCAGCACCGGGTTGCACGGGAACCAGACGCCGCCCCCACCGGAGTAGGCGGTGGTCCCGCCGAATTTCGACGTCGCCTCCACCAGCAACACGTCCAGGCCTTCGCGCGCCGCGGTGTAGGCACCGGTGACCCCGCCACCGCCCGATCCCGCGACCAGCAGATCGCATTCGGTCGCCCAGTCCATCAGCGGAGACTAGCCCGCCGCTAAGCTCGGATCCCATGACAAGCGTTACCGACCACACCGCGGAGCCGGCCGCTGAGCACACCATCGACATCCACACCACCGCAGGCAAGCTGGCCGAACTGCATAAGCGCCGGGAAGAGTCGCTGCACCCGGTGGGCGAAGAGGCCGTCGAGAAGGTGCACGCCAAGGGCAAGCTGACCGCCCGCGAGCGCATCCTCGCCCTGCTTGACGAGGACTCGTTCGTCGAACTCGACGCGCTGGCGCGCCACCGCAGCAAGAACTTCGGCCTGGACAACAACCGCCCGCTCGGCGACGGCGTGATCACCGGCTACGGCACCATCGACGGTCGCGAAGTGTGCATCTTCAGCCAGGACGCCACGGTGTTCGGCGGCAGCCTCGGCGAGGTGTACGGCGAGAAGATCGTCAAGGTCCAGGAACTGGCGATCAAGACCGGCCGCCCGCTGATCGGCATCAACGACGGCGCCGGCGCGCGCATCCAGGAGGGCGTCGTCTCCCTCGGCCTGTACAGCAAGATCTTCCGGAACAACATCCTGGCCTCCGGCGTGATCCCGCAGATCTCGCTGATCATGGGCGCCGCCGCCGGTGGGCACGTGTACTCCCCCGCCCTGACCGACTTCGTGGTGATGGTCGACCAGACCAGCCAGATGTTCATCACCGGGCCGGACGTCATCAAGACAGTCACGGGCGAGGACGTCACGATGGAGGAGCTCGGCGGCGCCCACACCCACATGGCCAAGTCGGGCACCCTGCACTACGTCGCCTCGGGCGAGCAGGACGCCTTCGACTGGGTGCGCGACCTGCTCAGCTACCTGCCGCCCAACAACGCCACCGACGCGCCGCGCTACGCCGAGCCCGTCCCCGAGGGCGCCATCGAGGACAACCTCACCGAGGAGGACCTCGAGCTGGACACGCTGATCCCGGACTCGGCCAACCAGCCGTACGACATGCACGAGGTGATCACCCGCATCCTCGACGACGACGAGTTCCTGGAAATCCAGAACGGCTACGCCACCAACATCGTCGTCGGCTTCGGCCGCATCGAGGGCCGGCCGGTCGGGATCGTGGCCAACCAGCCCACCCAGTTCGCCGGCTGCCTGGACATCAACGCCTCGGAGAAGGCGGCCCGGTTCGTCCGGACCTGCGACTGCTTCAACATCCCGATCATCATGCTGGTGGACGTCCCGGGCTTCCTGCCGGGCACCGGCCAGGAATACAACGGCATCATCCGGCGTGGCGCCAAGCTGCTGTTCGCCTACGGTGAGGCCACCGTCCCGAAGATCACCGTCATCACCCGCAAGGCCTACGGCGGCGCGTACTGCGTCATGGGCTCCAAGGACATGGGCTGCGACGTCAACATTGCCTGGCCGACCGCGCAGATCGCGGTGATGGGCGCCTCCGGGGCGGTCGGCTTCGTCTACCGCAAGCAGCTGGCCGAGGCGGCCAAGGAGGGCAAGGACGTCGACGCCCTGCGGCTGGAGCTGCAGCAGGAGTACGAGGACACGTTGGTCAACCCGTACGTCGCCGCCGAGCGGGGCTACGTCGACGCGGTGATCCCGCCGTCGCACACCCGCGGCTACATCGGCACGGCGCTGCGGCTGCTGGAACGCAAGATCGCGCACCTGCCCCCCAAGAAGCACGGGAACATTCCGCTGTGAGCCGGACGAACGGTGCGAACGCAGTGAGCGACGGGAGTGGGGCGAACGATTCGGCCATGAGCGACGAAAACGGTTCCGAGACAACCGAAGCCGCGCACCAGCCGCACGAGCCGCACATCCACGTCCTCAAGGGTCGCCCCACCGACGAGGAGGTGGCCGCGCTGGTCACCGCGCTCGGTGTCGTCGGTGGCGGCGTCCCCGAGCCCACCGAACCCGAGCCCACCCGCTGGGGCCTGCCGGTGGACCGGCTGCGATTCGCGATGTCCAACTACCAGCGGCTCACCATGCAGCAAATGACGCACATGAAGCATTGACCCGGCTGGTCCTCGGGTCGGCCTCGTCGGGCCGCCTGCAGGTGCTGCGCCAGGCCGGCATCGATCCGCTGGTCGTGGTCTCCGGCGTGGACGAAGACGCCGTCGTCGCGGAGCTGGGGCCCGAAGCCGCGCCCGCTGAGGTGGTGTGCGCGCTGGCGGAGGCCAAGGCCGAGCGCGTCGCGGGCGAGCTGGCCGGCACCGTCACCGCCGATTGCGTTGTCGTCGGCTGTGATTCGATGCTCTACCTCGACGGCGAACTGTGCGGCAAGCCGGGGTCGGCCGACGAAGCGATGACCCAGTGGCGCCGCATGGCTGGCCGGTCGGGCCGGCTGCACACCGGGCACTGCCTGCTGCGGCTGGAGGGCGGCGCGATCATCCATCGCGAAGTCGAATCCGCTTGCACCACGGTGCGTTTCGCCGCACCCACGGAGGCGGACCTGCGGGCCTACGTCGCCAGCGGCGAGCCACTGCACGTGGCCGGCGGGTTCACCCTCGACGGGCTGGGCGGCTGGTTCGTCGACGGGATCGACGGGGACCCGTCGAACGTGATCGGTGTGAGCCTGCCGCTGCTGCGGTCCATGTTGCAGCGGGCCGGGTTGTCGATAGCCGAGCTGTGGGCGGCAACGCCGAGCAACCCAAGGGTCAAGCCATGACCACGTGGACCGAGTTCACCGCCCAAGCGCCGCGCATCGCCGGCATCTTCACCCGTCGACATAGCGCCAACGGCAACCTGTGCATGTTGGCCACCCTGCGCTCCGACGGGTTCCCCCGGATCAGCCCGATGGAGCCGCGGATCTTCGAGGAAGAGTTATGGCTGCCCGGGATGCCGGCCACCACCAAGTTCCTCGATCTGGCGCGCGACCCGAGGTTCTGTCTGCACACCGCGACGGTCGACACCGAGGTGATCGACGGCGACGCGAAGCTGTGGGGCCTGGCCCGCGTCGTTCCCTACGGCGCGGTGCACCGGCGCTTGGCCGAGACGCTGTTCTCCGAGACCGGATTGGACCTGCGCGAGCAGCGATTCGACCTGCTCGGCGCCGAGATCACCGGGGCATCGGCGGTCGAGGTCCGCGACGGCCACCTTGACGTCACCATCTGGAACCCCGGCGTGCCCGAGCGGGTGGTCCGCAAGCACTGACCCGATGGCCAATTGAGCCCTGACGGTAGGCTCGAAGGCGTGGCATTACCCCCGGATCCAAGCCCGACTCTGACGGCCTACGCCCACCCCGAACGGCTGGTCACCGCCGACTGGCTATCCGCCCACCAGGGCACCCCCGGCCTGGTGATCGTCGAATCCGACGAGGACGTCTTGCTCTACGACGTCGGCCATATCCCCGGCGCGGTCAAGATCGACTGGCACACCGACCTCAACGACCCGAGGGTCCGCGACTACATCAACGGCGAGCAGTTCGCCGAATTGATGGACCGCAAAGGCATCTCGCGCGACGACACCGTGGTGATCTACGGCGACAAGAGCAACTGGTGGGCCGCCTACGCGCTGTGGGTCTTCACCTTGTTCGGCCACCCCGATGTGCGCCTGCTCAACGGCGGGCGCGACCTGTGGCTGGCCGAGCGCCGGGAGACCACCCTGGACGTCCCCACCAAGACCTCCACCGGCTATCCCGACGTCGCGCGCAACGACGAACCCATCCGGGCCTTCAAGGACGACGTCCTGGCCATCCTGGGCAGCCAGCCGCTGATCGACGTGCGCTCGCCCGACGAGTACACCGGCAAGCGCACGCACATGCCCGACTACCCGGAGGAGGGCGTGCTGCGCGGCGGCCACATCCCCACGGCCCGGTCCATCCCGTGGGCCAAGGCGGTCGATGAGAGCGGGCGATTCCGCAGCCGCGAGGAGCTCGAGGAGCTCTACGCCTTCATCGATCCCGAGGACAAGACCGTCGTGTACTGCCGCATCGGCGAGCGGTCCAGCCACACCTGGTTCGTGCTCACGTACCTGCTGGGCAAGCCCGGGGTGCGCAACTACGACGGATCCTGGACGGAGTGGGGCAACACCGTGCGCACGCCGATCGTCGCCGGCGAAGAGCCGGGGGCCGTTCCGGTCCGATGACGCTGCCCGCCCCGTTAGCCGAGGTGGTCTCCGACTTCGCCGAAGTCCAGGGCCAGGACAAGCTGACGCTGCTGCTGGAATTCGCCAACGACCTCCCGGCACTGCCCCCCGAGCTGGAAGAGCAGGCCATGGAGCCGGTGCCCGAATGCCAGACCCCGCTCTTCCTCCACGTCGATGCCAGCGACCCGAACCGGGTGCGGTTGCACTTCAGCGCGCCCGCCGAGGCGCCGACCACCCGGGGGTTCGCGTCGATCCTGGCCGCCGGTCTTGACGAGCAGCCCGCGGCCGACATTCTGGCGGTGCCCGAGGATTTTTACACCGACCTGGGCTTGGCCGCGCTGATCAGCCCGCTGCGGCTGCGCGGCATGTCGGCGATGCTCGCTCGCATCAAGCGGCGGGTGCGCGAGTCGGCTCCGAATTCCGGCACCGCCTGATCGGCCTCACGGCGCGGCGCTTAGACTTCCCGGGAGTTGTAAGAAACTCTCTTAAAGAAGCCCACGGCGGAAACACGTCCGCTTCAGATCTGCCAAACAGGAGGCGCAGTGGCTAGTCACGCCAGCTCGAGGATCTCCAAAGTGCTTGTCGCCAACCGCGGCGAGATCGCTGTCCGGGTGATCCGCGCGGCCCGCGATGCGGGGCTGCCCAGCGTGGCGGTGTACGCCGAGCCCGACGCCGACGCCCCGCACGTGCGCCTCGCCGACGAGGCGTTCGCCTTGGGTGGCCAGACCTCCGCGGAGTCCTACCTGGACTTCGGCAAGCTCCTCGACGCGGCGGCCAAGTCGGGCGCCAACGCCGTCCACCCCGGCTACGGCTTCCTCTCGGAGAACGCCGATTTCGCGCAGGCCGTCCTCGACGCCGGCCTGATCTGGATCGGCCCGAGCCCCCAGTCGATCCGCGACCTCGGTGACAAGGTCACCGCCCGCCACATCGCCGCACGCGCCCAGGCCCCCCTGGTGCCCGGCACGCCCGACCCCGTCAAGGACGCCGACGAGGTGGTGGCCTTCGCCGAGGAGTACGGCGTCCCGATCGCCATCAAGGCGGCCTTCGGTGGCGGCGGCCGCGGCATGAAGGTCGCGCGCACCATCGAAGAGATCCCGCACCTGTACGAGTCGGCGGTACGCGAAGCCGTCGCCGCCTTCGGCCGCGGCGAGTGCTTCGTCGAGCGCTACCTGGACAAGCCCCGCCACGTCGAGGCGCAGGTGATCGCCGACCAGCACGGCAACGTCATCGTCGCGGGCACCCGCGACTGCTCCCTGCAGCGCCGCTTCCAGAAGCTGGTGGAGGAGGCGCCCGCGCCGTTCCTGACCGACGCGCAGCGCAAGGAGATCCACGAGTCGGCGAAGCGCATCTGCAAGGAGGCGCACTACTACGGCGCCGGCACCGTGGAATACCTGGTCGGCCAGGACGGCCTGATCTCGTTCCTGGAGGTCAACACCCGGCTGCAGGTCGAGCACCCGGTCACCGAGGAGACCGCGGGCATCGACCTGGTGCTGCAGCAGTTCAAGATCGCCAACGGCGAAAAGCTGGATCTCACCGAGGATCCGACGCCACGCGGCCACGCCATCGAATTCCGGATCAACGGCGAGGACGCCGGACGTGGGTTCCTGCCGGCGCCCGGCCCGGTCACCCGCTACGACACTCCCAGCGGGCCCGGCGTTCGCCTGGACTCCGGCGTCGAGGCCGGTTCGGTGATCGGCGGCCAGTTCGACTCGATGCTGGCCAAGCTGATCGTGTACGGCGCGACCCGGGAAGAAGCCCTCGCCCGCTCCCGCCGTGCTCTTTCTGAATTCCACGTGGAGGGGCTGGCCACCGTCATCCCGTTCCACCGCGCCGTGGTGTCCGATCCCGCCTTCATCGGTGACGGCGACAGCTTCTCGGTGCACACCCGCTGGATCGAGACCGAGTGGAACAACACCATCGAGCCCTTCACCGCCGGCGAGCCCCTCGACGAGGAGGACGCCCGGCCCCGCCAGACGGTGGTCGTTGAGGTCGGTGGCCGGCGGCTCGAGGTGTCGCTGCCCGGCGATCTGGCGCTTTCCAACGGTGCCGCGGACCCGGCCGGCGTCATCCGCAAGAAGCCCAAGCCGCGCAAGCGCGGGGCGCACGCCGGGGGCGCCGCCTCTGGCGACGCGGTGACCGCGCCCATGCAGGGCACCGTAGTCAAGGTCGCGGTCGAGGAGGGACAGGAGGTTGCCACCGGCGACCTGGTCGTGGTCCTCGAGGCGATGAAGATGGAGAACCCGGTCACCGCGCACAAGGACGGTGTCATCACCGGACTTGCGGTCGAGGCCGGCGCCGCCATCACCCAGGGCACGGTGCTCGCCGAGATCAAATAGCCCGTCGGACGATAATCCTGGGAAACAGTTGTCGACTAGGTCTGACGCGGGTAGCGTTCGGGTCAGGTTGAGTTCACAGCCGTCCGGATTACGTCAAAGGGCGTGGGGAAGACGAACTCCCTGTTTTTTCGCTTCAATTCACGCTTGACGTTTTCCGCAGCACAACTGCTCTACGGATGGAGTCAGTAATGTCTGTGGCCCAATCTTGGCAGCACAGCCGGGCGGCGCAGTTCACCGCGCGCTGGGACCCAGCGGGAACCCTGGTCACCGTGGACGGTGAGCTCGACGCCGCCAACGCCGATCAGCTCGCCGCCTACGTCCGACACGTCGTCGCTCGTTCCCGGCGTGTGATCCTGGACCTGCGCGGCCTGAAATTCATTGGCACAGCAGGCTTTTCAGCGCTACACCGCATCAACGTCGTCTGCTCGGGCGCCCAGTTGGATTGGGCGATGGCGCCGAGCCCGGCGGTGGCGAGGTTGCTGCGCATCTGCGACCCCGACGGCACCCTCCCGGTGACGACGCACGCGGCCGAGCCGCTGCTGGAACCGCTGCGAGCCGAGGGCGAAGAGCCGCCGTTCCTATTGCAATTGGTCGCGCAGCCGCGTTAGCGACTTCGCCAGCAACCGGGACACGTGCATCTGAGAGATGCCGACCCGCTCGGCGATCTGGGTCTGCGTCATCGACTCGAAGAATCTGAGCACCAACACCGTCCGCTCCCGCTCGGGCAGGGCCTCCAGCAGTGGGCGAAGCGACTCCTGATCCTCGATCCGGTCCAGGCCGGTATCCACGTCGCCCAGGGTGTCGGCGATCGCGCGGGCTTCGTCCTCCTCGCTGCCGCCGCCGCTGTCGATGGACAAAGTGTTGTACGAGCTGCCCGCCACCAGGCCCTCGACGACCTCCTCGCGGTCCATGTCGAGTTCGGCGGCCAGTTCGGTCGCGGTGGGCGCCCGGCCGAGTCGTTGCGAGAGATCCGCGGTGGCGGTGCCGAGGCGCAGGTGCAGCTCCTTCAGGCGCCGCGGCACCTTGACCGACCAGCTGTTGTCGCGAAAGTGCCTGCGGACCTCGCCCATGATCGTGGGCACCGCGAAGGACACGAAGTCGGAGCCGGTCTCGACGTCGAACCGCACCACCGCGTTGACCAGCCCCACGCGCGCCACCTGGACGAGATCGTCGCGGGGCTCGCCGCGGCCCTCGAACCGGCGGGCGATGTGATCGGCCAGGGGCAGGCAGCGCTCGACGATCTTGTCCCGTTGACGCTGGAATTCCATCGAGTCGCCGTCCACAGTGGCCAACTCTCGGAACATCTCCGGGACATCGGCGTACTCGTTCGGGCGCGAGACCGAACCGCCGGCAGCTGGTGGTGTCACCTGCTGGAGGCCGCCCGTCGCGCCGTCAGCGTGATACCGAAAACGCTGCCGGTTTGGTTGGGCTCGCGACCATCGTGGAATGTCTGGACGTCATCGGCCAAGGACGTCAGCACGTGCCAGCTGAAGCTGCCGGGAGCGACCACGTCGTGGGTGTCACACGCCGCCGACGCCTCGACCACCAACTGGTCGTCCTGCGGGTCCACCACCACGACGAGGGTTGCGTCGGGCGTCGCGCAGCGGATCAGCCGGGTGCACACTTCGTCGACCGCAAGCCGCAGATCCGCTACGGCGTCGAAGTCCAGGTCCTCGAAGGTGCCGATCGCACCAACCAGCGTCCGCAGCATCGCCAAGTTCTCCAGACGTGCCGCGACGTGCAATTCGACGGCACGATGGCCACGCTGACGTTTGTTAGTGCGCAATCCCGCATCGTTCATCTGGTCTCCCGGCAATGTTTGACTGACACTACTACCGCCCCGCAGCCCGCCGTGGACCGTGCGTTCGAGCCGGTTAGTCATGGTTTCCGCCGGGTGTGCGGCCCGATATGGACGGGCCGGAAACCACCGAAACGGCTCGGACACGGCGGCTCAAGCGCATGGCGACGATCGCCGGGATCGCGCTGGTCGTATTGGTATTTCTCGCTGTAGGCATCTATGTCGGTGTCTTCGTGTTCCTGCCCCCCATGGGGTGACCACGCTGACGCAACCCTTCCGGCACTCATCATGGTGCACACCTGATACCCACTCGACGAGGCGGGTAACCACCCGCGTTTACTTCCCGGCAAAAATGGGTTCGGCGCTCAGCGGCGCCGCGGCGCAAGCGCTCCTAGCTGGCCGGCCACTGCCTGTGGACCTCGGGGTGCTCGGCGTACCAGCGATCCGCGATCCGCCGGATCCGCCGGTGCTCGAGCGTCACCCACACCAACCCGAGAACCGTGGCGATGATCGCCACCACCCCGGCGGTCATGCCCTCGTGCTGATGTCCGGAGCCGAACGCCGACAGGCTTCCGGATCCGCCGATCACACCCGCCACCACCAACAGGTAGCCGGGCCAGTGCAGTACGTCGATCAGCGACTCCCCGGCGAGTGGCCGCGTTGTCCTGAGATGGTCGACGGGGTCGTGAAATGTGTCTCCCATGGCTGCTCCTAGGGGAGGTTGGTAAAACCATTCGCAGCTCAATACGGGTTGCACCATCAACGGTAGATCGCCCGGGAGGCCTTTGGCGAGACCCCAGTCAGAGGACCAGCGCCGGGCCTGCGATGGGGGCCACGCCCATGGCGACCATCAACACCATCAGCGTGAACAGGAACCAGCCCGCGCCGTGCCATCCCCACCAGGTGCCCTGCGCCTTCCATATCTGATAGGTCCGCAGGAATGCCCAGAGGCCGGCCGCCAGCAGGATCAGCGGTCCGCCCAGCGCCAGCAATGTCCGCTGTGGCGCGCCGCACGCCGCGGTGTCCACACCGGTACCAGGACAAGTGCTCACCCAGAGCGCGGCCATCACCAGGAAGCCGACCGCCACGGCCGCGGCCAATGCTGCGAACCGGATGGCGGCACGCACCTCGCCGTCTTCCTGTCCCAAGCGATCACCACCCGATCGCTCATCCGCCTTGTGCATCCGTGCCCCTCATATCCCGGGTAATCAATGTTTTGTTCATCGTTTGCTGCGCCGCAATGGTTACCGCGCGATGACAAGCGGAAATCGCATGGGGACAAATACCCGTCGGCAAACCCCGTAAAACGGCTCAGTCCCGGGTATTGCCGGCCAAATTCCCGCCGGCGCGCGAATAGCCCGCACCGTCAATTATTCGGAGGGATTACCGCTGGCCCGGGGCGTGGAGCCGGGAAAGACGCAATGTGGTCGGCGACTCAGGACCGGTGAGTACTATCTCTCACATGCCGACAGGCCGAAGGCGGTTATCCCCCGAGGATCGACGCGCTGAGCTGCTCGCTTTGGGGGCCGATGTCTTCGGAAAGCGACCCTACGACGAGGTGCGGATCGACGAGATCGCCGAACGCGCCGGCGTGTCCCGGGCGCTGATGTATCACTACTTCCCCGACAAGCGCGCCTTCTTCGCCGCCGTGGTCAAGGACGAGGCCGACCGGCTGTACGAGACCACCAATATGGACGACGCCACCGGCCTCACCATGTACGAAGAGGTGCGGATGGGGGTCATGGCGTACATGGCCTACCACGAGCAGAATCCGGAGGCCGCCTGGGCCGCCTACGTCGGGCTGGGCCGGTCCGACCCGGTTCTGCTGGGCGTTGACGACGAAGCCAAGAACCGCCAGCTCGAACACATCATGAGTCGCATCCACGACCTGGTGGCCAACATCTCCGGGGCGAAGCTGGAAGGCGACGTCGAGCGCGACCTGCGGGTGATCTGTCACGGCTGGCTGGCGTTCACGTTCGAGCTGTGTCGCCAGCGCATCATCGATCCCACGATCAACGCCGACCGCCTCGCCGACGCCTGCGCGCACTCACTGTTCGACGCCATCGCCCGGGTGCCCGAGATACCCGAGGAGTTGTCCCACGCGATGGCGACGGCCCGAATCCAGCCGCGCTAGCCCGCGCTCTTGTCGGTACGCCTTGGCACCATGGTGAGGTGACCACCCGTGACCCGTTAGGCCGGTTCAGCGCGACCACGCGCGAATGGTTCACCAGCACATTCGCCGGTCCCACCACCGCGCAGGCCGAAGCCTGGGACGCCATCGCCGACGGCGACAACACGCTGGTGATCGCGCCGACCGGATCCGGCAAGACGCTCGCGGCGTTCCTGTGGGCCTTAGACTCCCTCGCCACGCGCGGCGGTCTTGACGGCTCGGCCGCGAGGCCGGCCGGCACCCGCGTGCTCTACGTGTCCCCGCTCAAGGCGCTGGCGGTCGACATCGAGCGCAACCTGCGCACCCCGCTGGCGGGCCTCACCCGCATCGCCGAGCGCCACGGACTCCCCCCGCCCGACATCAGCGTCGGCGTCCGCTCCGGGGACACCCCGCCCGCCGAACGCCGGCAGCTCATCGCCCGTCCCCCCGACGTGCTGATCACCACGCCGGAGTCGCTGTTCCTGATGCTCACCTCGGCCGCGCGCGAAACGCTGGCCGGCGTGCAGACGGTGATCGTCGACGAAATCCACGCGATCGCCGCCGGCAAGCGCGGCGCGCACCTGGCGCTGTCGCTGGAGCGGCTCCAGGACTTGTCACAAGAGCTGCGGGAGGGGCTGCCCGCACAGCGCATCGGGTTGTCCGCGACGGTGCGCCCACCCGAAGAGCTCGCCCGGTTCCTGTCCGGTCAGCAACCGACCACCATCGTCGCGCCCCGGGCGGCCAAGACCGTCGAGCTGGCGGTGCAGGTGCCGGTGCCAGACATGGCCAACCTGGCCAACAACAGCATCTGGCCCGACGTCGAGGAGCGGCTGGTCGACCTGATCGAGGCGCACAACTCGACCATCGTGTTCGCCAACTCGCGGCGCCTGGCCGAGCGGCTCACCGCCCGGCTCAACGAGATCCACGCCGAACGCTGTGGTGTGGGGCTGTCGGGCGAGACCAACCCGAAGGTGGCGGGCGGGGCGCCCGCGCACATCATGGGCAGCGGCCAGACCTACGGCGCCGAGCCGCTGTTGGCCCGCGCCCACCACGGCTCGGTCAGCAAGGAGCAGCGCGCCCTGGTCGAGGAGGACCTCAAGCGCGGGATCCTCAAGGCGGTGGTGGCGACGTCGAGCCTGGAGCTGGGCATCGACATGGGCGCGGTCGACCTGGTGATCCAGGTGGAGGCGCCGCCGTCGGTGGCCAGCGGCCTGCAACGCATCGGGCGGGCCGGCCACCAGGTCGGCGAGGTATCCCAGGGCGTGCTGTTCCCGAAGCACCGCACCGACCTGATCGGCTGCGCGGTGACCGTGCAGCGGATGCTCGCCGGCGAAATCGAGACGATGCGGGTGCCCGCCAACCCGCTGGACATCCTGGCGCAGCAGACCGTGGCGGCCGCCGCGCTGGAGCCGCTGGACGCCGACCGGTGGTTCGACACGGTGCGCCGCAGCGCCCCCTTCGCGACGCTGCCGCGCAGCGTGTACGAGGCCACCCTCGACCTGTTGTCGGGCAAGTACCCCTCCACCGAGTTCGCCGAGCTGCGTCCCCGCTTGGTCTACGACCGCGACACCGGCACGCTGACGGCGCGGCCCGGCGCGCAGCGGCTGGCCGTCACCTCCGGCGGCGCCATCCCGGACCGCGGCATGTTCACCGTCTACCTCGCCAGCGAGTCGGAAAAGCCGTCGCGCGTGGGCGAACTGGACGAGGAGATGGTGTACGAGTCCCGGCCCGGTGACGTCATCTCGCTGGGCGCCACCAGCTGGCGAATCACCGAGATCACCCACGACCGCGTTTTGGTGATCCCCGCGCCCGGCCAGCCGGCCCGGCTGCCATTCTGGCGCGGCGACGACGCGGGCCGGCCCGCCGAGCTTGGCGCCGCGCTGGGCGCGTTCACCGGCGAGCTGGCCGGACTCGACCGCGCCGCCTTCGACGCCCGGTGCGCGGGCCTGGGTTTCGACGCCTACGCCACCGACAACCTGTGGGCGCTGCTGGACGAGCAGCGGACCGCCGCCGGCGTGGTCCCCACCGACACCACCCTGCTGGTCGAGCGGTTCCGCGATGAACTGGGCGACTGGCGGGTGATCCTGCACTCGCCTTACGGGCTGCGGGTGAACGGGCCGCTGGCGCTGGCGGTGGGCCGGCGGCTGCGCGAACGCTACGGCCTCGACGAAAAACCGACCGCCTCTGATGACGGCATCGTGGTGCGCTTGCCGGACATGCTGTCCGACAACGGCGAGACCCCGCCCGGCGCCGAGTTGTTCGTCTTCGACGCCGACGAGATCGATCCGATCGTCACCGACGAGGTGGGCGGTTCGGCGCTGTTCGCGTCGCGGTTCCGGGAGTGCGCCGCCCGCGCGCTGCTGCTGCCCCGCCGGCACCCGGGTAAGCGATCGCCGCTGTGGCACCAGCGCCAGCGGGCCGCCCAGCTGCTGGACGTGGCCCGCAAATACCCCGACTTCCCGGTGGTGCTGGAAACCATCCGCGAATGCCTGCAGGACGTGTACGACGTGCCCGCCCTGGTCGCCCTGATGGCCGGCATCGCCCAGCGCAAGGTGCGGGTGCTCGAAACGGAGACGGCGCGGCCGTCGCCCTTCGCGGCGTCCCTGCTGTTCGGCTACGTCGGCGCCTTCATGTACGAGGGCGACACCCCGCTGGCCGAGCGCCGGGCCGCGGCACTGTCGCTGGACAGCACGCTGCTGGCCGAGCTGCTCGGCCGGGTCGAGCTGCGCGAGCTGCTCGACCCGGACGTCATCGCCGCGACCGCCCGCCAGCTGCAGCACCTGTCGGCGGACCGGGCCGCGCGCGACGCCGACGGCGGCGCGGACCTGCTGCGGCTGCTGGGGCCGATGACCGAGGACGAGGTCGCCGCCCGGGCCGGCGGCGCCGAGGTGGGCGGCTGGCTCGAAGGCCTGCTCGCGGCGCGGCGGGTGCTGCCCGTGTCGTTCGCCGGCCGCAGCTGGTGGGTGGCCATCGAGGACATCGGCCGGCTGCGCGACGGCGTCGGGGCGCCGGTTCCGCTGGGCGTGCCGGCGGCCTTCACCGAGGCGGTGGCCGACCCGCTGGGCGAGCTGCTGGGCCGCTACGCGCGCACCCACACCCCGTTCACCACCGCCGCGGCCGCGGGCCGGTTCGGGCTGGGGCTGCGGGTGACGGCCGACGTGCTGGGCCGGCTGGCCGCCGACGGCCGGCTGGTGCGCGGCGACTTCGTCGCCGCCACGGAAACCTCCGCGGCGCCCGGCGGCGAACAGTGGTGCGACGCCGAGGTGTTGCGAGTGTTGCGGCGGCGTTCGCTGGCCGCGCTGCGCGCGCAGGTCGAACCGGTGAGCACCGCCGCGTACGGAAGGTTCCTGCCGGCCTGGCACCGGGTGGCCTCCCCCGGTTCGTCGGGCCACTCGGGGCTGGACGGGCTGATGTCCGTGGTCGACCAGCTGGCCGGGGTCCGGATGCCGGCCTCGGCGATCGAGCCCCTGGTGCTGGGCCCGCGGGTCCGGGGCTACTCCCCCGCCATGCTCGACGAGCTGCTCGCCACCGGGGAGGTGACCTGGTCGGGCGCAGGGTCGATCTCGGCCAGCGACGGCTGGGTCGCCTTGCACGTGGGCGACTCCGCGCCCTTGACGCTGGCCGGGCCCGCCGAAATCGACTTCACCGAGGCCCACCGGGCGATCCTGGACACGCTGGCCGGCGGCGGCGCGTACTTCTTCCGTCATCTGACCCAGAGCGGCATCACCGACGCCGAGCTCAAAGCCGCGCTGTGGGAGCTGATCTGGGCCGGGTGGGTCACGGGTGACACCTTCGCGCCGGTGCGCGCGATGCTCGGCGGCGTGGGCAACCGCAAACGCTCGGCCCCGGCGCACCGCTCACATCGGCCACCGCGGCTGAGCCGGTACAGCGTGGCGCACGCGCAGTCCCGCCCCGCCGACCCGACGGTGGCGGGCCGGTGGTCGGCCCTGCCGCCGCCCGAGCCCGATTCCACGGTGCGCGCCCACTACCAGGCGGAGTTGCTGCTGGGCCGCCACGGCGTGCTGACCCGGGGCGCGGTCGCGGCCGAGGGCGTCACCGGCGGGTTCGCGACGCTCTACAAGGTGCTGAGCACCTTCGAGGAAGCCGGCCGGTGCCAGCGCGGCTATTTCGTCGAGTCGCTGGGCGGTGCCCAGTTCGCCGTCGCCTCGACCGTCGACCGGCTGCGCAGCTACAGCGATGGGATCGACCCCGAGCGGCCGGAATACCGCGCTGTCGTGCTGGCCGCCGCCGACCCGGCCAATCCCTACGGCGCCGCGCTGCCGTGGCCGGCGTCCGGCGCGGAGAGCGCGCGGCCGGGCCGCAAGGCCGGCGCGCTCGTCGTGCTGGTCGACGGCCACCTGGCCTGGTTCCTGGAGCGCGGCGGGCGCTCACTGCTCACCTTCACCGACGACCCGGCGGCCCACCATGCGGCGGCCACGGCGCTGGCCGAGCTGGTCGCCTCCCGGCGCGTCGCGTCGATCCTGGTCGAACGCATCGACGGCGCACCGGCGCTGCAGCCCCAAAACGGGCCCAGCCGCGTGGCGGACGGCTTGCAGGAGGCGGGGTTCGCCCGCACACCGCGCGGACTTCGGCTCCGGTAAGGCCCCGATAGCGATGCCCGAAGGAGACACCGTCTGGCACACCGCGGCCGTCCTGCGCGAGCACCTGGTCGGGCGCACCCTCACGCGCTGCGACGTCCGCGTCCCCCGGTACGCGACGGTCGACCTCACCGGGCAGACGGTCGACGAGGTGCTCAGCCGGGGCAAGCACCTGTTCATCCGGGTGGGCCGGGCGAGCATCCACTCGCACCTGAAGATGGACGGCAGCTGGCGGGTCGCCGACCGGCCGGTGCGGGTCGACCACCGGGCGCGGATCGTCCTGGAAGCCGGCGCCGTCCGCGCCGTCGGCGTGGACCTCGGCGTCCTGGAGATCCTGGAGCGCGACCGCGATGGGGACGCCGTCGCGCACCTGGGGCCAGATCTGCTGGGCGAGGACTGGGACGCCACCACCGCCGCCGCCAACCTGGCGGCCCAACCGGACCGGCCGCTCGCCCAGGCGCTGCTCGACCAGCGGGTGCTGGCGGGCATCGGCAACGTCTACTGCAACGAGCTGTGTTTCGTCAGCGGACACCTGCCCACCGCACCGGTGAGCGCGGTCGCCGACCCGCGCCGGCTGGTCCTCCGTGCCCGGGACATGTTGTGGCTGAACCGGTCCCGCTGGAACCGCTGCACCACCGGCGATACCAGGGCCGGGCGGCAGCTGTGGGTCTACGGGCGCGCGGGGCAGGGTTGCCGTCGCTGCGGCACCCCCATCAACTACGACGACTCCGGGGAGCGGGTCACGTACTGGTGCCCGTCCTGCCAGCGCTGACGCTCCTAGCCCTCCGCGCTCGCGATCGCCACTAGTCCTGCGGTGGCGACCCGCAGCGCCCGGCTACGCCGCGCTTGCGATCGCCACTGGTCCTGCGGTGGCAACCCGCAGCGCCCGGCTACGCCGCGCTTGCGATCGCCACTAGTCCTGCGGTGGCGACCCGCAGCGCCCGGCTACGCCGCGCTTGCGATCGCCACTAGTCCCGGGCGTGCGCCAGGAAGAACTCCGCGATGGCCTCCGACCCGTCGAGCGCGCGGGTGGTGGGCCCGATGATCGCCTTGGGCAGGTATTGCCTGCCGCCCGGCCAGGTGTGCCCGCCGCTGTCGATCTGGTAGAAGGTCACCTCGGTGGATGCCGCACACCCGGCGGAGTCGAAGCGATGCACGACGGTGCCGTCCCCGACGCTGGGCAGCGCCTGCACCGAGGGGTCGCCCTGGCATCCGTCGGCCGAACGCCACTTGTTCACCATGGTGGTGGCGGAGATGGAGTGGCTCAGCCCGCCTCGGCCGCGCACGGCCCCACCGTTGAACGGCACCAGCGGGTCGGCGGTGCCGTGGGCCTCCCAGACCGACACCGGCCGCGACGGATTGCACGCCACGCCGACGCCCAAAGTGCCCGCCACGGGCGCGACCGCGGCGAACACATCGGCGCGGTCACAGGCCAGCCGGTTGGACATGAAGGCCCCGTTCGACATCCCGGTGACGAAAACGTGCCCGGGGGCGATGCCGTAGTCGTTTTGCACCTTGTTCACCAGGCCCACCAGGAAGCCGACGTCGTCGATATGCCGGCGATCCGCCGGCGACGCCCCGCGCCCGTCGGCCCAGCTCTTGTCGTAACCGTCGGGATAGACCACGAGCAGGTTATGGGCGTCGGCAACGGCATCGAAGCCGGTCAGCCCCCGCTGACCGTTCCCGGTGCCACCGCCGCCGTGCAGGCTCAACACCAGACCGACCGGGCTACCCGGCGGCACGTGCAGCAGGTAAGTTCGATCCATGCCGCCGGAACGGAACGTCCCGGAAGCATCCCGAGCGGTGGCCGCCGAGACATTCCGCACACCACATCCCACCAAGCACACGGCTACGACGGCCACTGACAACCAACGCACGTACGGCATACCGTCAATACACCGACGGAGCCGATGCCGGAGCAAACCTGGGTGTGGCGATGATCGCAATATCAGTGATCCTGCACCGTGCGACGCAACAACGTGCGAATAATATTCGGGCAGCCCCCGCGGTCAACGAGCAACGGCACTTCGATGTCACGGGAGTATCAGAAATGACGAGGACCCAGATTCGCAACCCCAGCCTGCTGCTGTTGCTGTTGGCTGCTGGGGTTGTCCCGGCGACCGGACTGCTGGGCGCCCTGGGAGCGGCCCCGGCTGCCCACGCCAGCGCGGCCGACGACGCTTTCCTCGCGGCGCTGACGGCCAAGGGCATCAACTACGAGTCGCCCGAAACCGCCATCCGGTCCGGCCATTTGGTGTGCCAGGAACTCGAATCCGGCGAATCGGCGCAACAGGTGGCCAACGACGTCATGACCAACAGCCACCTCGATGGCTACCACGCCGGCTACTTCGTGGGCGTGAGCATCCGGGCGTATTGCCCCAAGTATCAGGCCTGAAATTAACAGGCAGTTGACAGGCTCGTGACAAGCGCGCCGGTAAAATTGGCGCTGAACCTATCTCGAGAACTCGAAGGCCAAATGATTCCTAAACTTTTGGTCGGCGTTGCACTCATCCTCGGCGCTGCAGGTTGGACGGCAGCATCGGCAAACGCCGACCCAAGCCCGTTTAGCACGCTGAGCTGCAGTTGCCAGGAGACTGCTCCGGCGGGCAGCACCACCCTCACGGACAAGGTCGATCGCGGAATCCAGCAAGGCCTTTCGGATCTGCCGGCCATCGCCGTCGAGCACTGACGATCACTTCCGCCTCCGCCGCTCGATGTAGTGATAGCGCGCGGCCCGTCGCCGGATGCGATACGCGCTTCCGCGGGTGCGGTGCGGCTGCCCGACGATGTGCATCGGCTCGCTGTAGAAGAGCAGCTTGCCCAGCTCCACCAACACCAGGTAACAGACGACAAAGGTGCCCAGCGCGGCGAAGAACTGCCACGGCAGCGGCGTAAAGCCCAGGGTGCGGGCCAGCGGTGAAATCGTCAGTCCGGCACCGACGGCGACCACGGTGAGGCTGGTGACGGTCAGCAGCGCGCTGGGTCGGCTGCGAAAGAACGGCACCATGCGGGTGCGAATGACGAAGATGATCAGCGTCTGCGTCGCGAGGGATTCCACGAACCAGCCCGTCCGGAACTCGATGGCACCGGCGTGCAGCACGCCCAGCATCAACCCGAACGTCAGGAAGTCGAACAGCGAACTGATCGGGCCGAAGATCAGCATGAAGCGCCGGATGAACGCGACGTTCCAGTGCGACGGCGCGTGCAGCTGCGCCGCGTCGACCCGGTCGGTCGGGATCGCCAGCTGCGAGGTGTCGTAAAGCAGGTTGTTGAGCAGGATTTGGCTGGGCAGCATCGGCAGGAACGGCAACAGAGCCGACGCGGCCGCGGCGCTGAACATGTTCCCGAAATTGCTCGACGTGCCCATCAGCACGTACTTGATGGTGTTGGCGAAGATGCGCCGGCCCTCGGCCACCCCGGTGGCCAGCACACTGAGGTCCTTTTCCAGCAGCACGACGTCGGCCGCATCCTTGGCCACGTCGGTGGCGCTGTCGACCGAGATCCCCACATCGGCGGCGTGCAAGGCCAGCGCGTCGTTGACACCGTCGCCCAGGAAGCCCACCGATCGCCCCTCGCTCCGCAGCGCGACGATCAACTTCGCCTTCTGCTCGGGGGAGATGCGCGCGAAGATCGTGTTCTTCTGCGCGATGCGGATGAACGCGTGGTCGTCCAAACCGTCGAGCTCCCCGCCGGTGACGGTGCCCTTCGACGCCAAACCCAGTTCGGCGCATACCTTTTCGGCGACCCGTGGGTTGTCCCCGGTGGCGATCTTCAGCTCGATGCCCAGCTCGGCCAGCTCGGAGAGCGATTGCCGCGCAGCGGATTTGGGCTCGTCGGCAAACACCAGGAACCCAGCGAGCGTCAGATCGCTTTCGTCCGCCCGGGTGAGCGTCGTCATCGCGGGCGCCGGTTTGGTGGCCACGGCCACCACCCGTCGCCCGGCGGCGAACAACTCCGCGAGAGTCTCCTCCGCCGCCGGCGGGACGGCTCGGCACTGGGCCAGCACCTGCTCGGGCGCCCCCTTGACCACCAGCACGCGGCCTCCGTCGTCGTCGACCAGCGCCGACGTTGCCCGGCGTTGGTGGTCGAACGGCAGCATCGCGACCCGGTGCGCCGCACCGGCCACCAACTGGTGCGCCTGCGGGGACTCCCAGAGCGCGGCATCGAGCGAATTGGCACTCGCACCACCGGTTTCCGGGTCCACATCGGTGGATAGCAGCCCCAGGTGGCAGACCGCGTCGCTGTGCGCACCGGCGTGATCGACCGAGCCCACCAGACGGATCCGCCCTTCCGTCAGGGTGCCGGTCTTGTCGGTGATCAGGATGTCGATGTCGCCGAGGTCTTCGATGCACACCAACCGCTTGACGAGCACCTTCGCTTTGGCCAGCTGCCGTGATCCGGTCGCCAGGCCGGTGCTGACGACAGCGGGCAGCAGCTGCGGCGTGATCCCGACCGCGATCGCGAGCGAGAACAGCACCGAGTCGATGATGGGCTTCTGCAGCAGCAGGTTGCTGATCAAAATGACCACCATCAGCGCGACGGCGACCTGTAGCAACAGGTAGGAGAACCGGCGCAGCCCGACCTGGAAGGCGGTCTCGGGCTGGCGATCGTCCAAACCCGATGCGATTTGCCCGAATTCGGCGTCTCGACCGGTGGCGTACACCACCCCGGTCCCCTCCCCGGCACTGACGATGGTGCCCATGAAGGCCAGGTCGGTCGCGTCAGCCAGACCGGTTCCGGCAGGCACCGGTTCCGTCGATTTCTCCGATCCCGTCGATTCCCCGGTCAGGATGCTTTCGTTGCATTCAAGGCCGCTGACCTCGATCAGCCGAACATCGGCCGGTATCGCCTCCCCCAGCGACAGCCGAATCACGTCGCCCGGGACGAGCGCGGTCACGGCGAGCGAGACGAACTTCCCGTCACGGCGCACCACGGCGTTGTGGCGCACGCTGTCATGCAGGTCGGCGGCGGCCCGCTCGGCGCGGTATTCGTTGATGAAGCCCAGCCCGATGCTGGCCGCCAGGATGATGCCGATAATGACGGCCTGCATGCTGTCGCCCAGGAAATACGAGGCGACTGCGGTGCCGGCCAGCAGGATGAGCACCGCGTTGCGCAGCTGACGGCCCAGCACCGCAAGGACATTCACGCGATGGGTGCGCACCGCGTTGGGCCCGTAGCGCGTGAGCCGGGCGGCGGCCTCCGCGCCGGACAACCCGGCCGGCGAGCTGTCCAACCGGCGCAGCACCTCGTCGACCGTGGCGGCCGCGACCAGCGTCGTGGTCGAGCCGGCGGTCTCCTGTCGGGGGTCGGCGATCATAGCCAGTCGCGACGTTTGAACATCACGTAGATGACCACCATCAGGACGAAGATCAGGCCGGTGCTGGCCAGAAAGCCGGCGAGGTGGCCGAAGCCCGGGTAGGGCACGTTCTGACCGTAAAAGCCGGTGATCGCGGTGGGAACGGCGATGATGGCCGCCCACCCGGTCAGCTTCTTCATGATGGTGTTCAGCCGGGCGTCTTGCAGCGACAGGTTGGTTTCGAAAATCGTTGTGACCATGTCGCGCAACGACTCCGTCCATTCCGACACGCGAAGCACGTGGTCGTACAGGTCGGCGTACAGCGGGTCCAGTTCCGGGGCAGTGCCCAGCTCGTGGCGGTGGTGCTGAATCGAGTTGACGACCTCCCGCATCGGGAGCGCCACCCGCCGCAGGGCGACCAGGTCGCGTCTCATCTGAAACGTTCTGCGCTGAAAGCTCGCCTGGCGCGGCTTGCCGTCGAACAGCTCGTCTTCGATGTCTTCGATGCAGTCGTCCAGGGCCTCGACCGCCGCGAAGTGACTGTCCACCACGACGTCGAGCAACCCGTGCACCAGCGCGCCCACCCCGTACTGCTGGGCGCCGATCTCCTCCCAGCGCCGGGTGACCGCGGCGATGTCGAAGTCGGGCGTCAAGCGCACGGTGATCAAACCGCGGGGAAGCACGAACGCCGAGATCCGCTGCGTGGACAGCATCCGCCGCGGCTCGTCGGTGCCTTCGCCCGCGACGTGGACGGCATAGACGGTGAAGAACGTGTGGGTTTCGTACGCGGTGGCCTTGACACGCTCGGCCGCCGCCACAGCGTCCTCGACGGCCCACGTGTTGAGGCCGAGTTCGGCAGCCAGGTCGCACAGCGCATCGTGGTCCGGCTCGCACAAATCCACCCAGACCAGGGCGTCGGGTTCGCGAAGGTACTCGGAGATGTCATCGAATGCGAACTCGTCCTGCGGCTTACCGTGGCGCCACAGGCGTCCGTGGATGTTGGGCGCGACCTGCACGAGGCCATCCTCTCAGCCCAGCCCCTCCAGCGCCTGTCAGTAGGTGGAGATTTCGTCCGGCGCGGGCAGGTCGCCGCTGACCATGAAGACGACCCGGCGGCCGACTTCCACGGCATGGTCGGCGAAGCGCTCGTAGAAACGGCCGAGCAACGCCGCGTCCACGGCGACGGGAATGTTGTCGGTCCAGTCGTCATCCAACAGCACGCTGAACAACTGCCGGTAGAGCTCGTCCATCGCGTCGTCCTGTTCGCGAAGCCGGGCGGCCTGCTGCGGATCGTGGGAAATCAGCACCTGTGTTGCGCTGTCCCCCAACGCGATTGCCACCTTGGCCATCTCGGCGAAACACGCGCGGACATTTTCTGGAAGTACCTGATTCGGGTGCTCCCGCCGGGCGATCTTGGCGACGTGCACGGCCAGTGCGCCCATGCGTTCGATGTCGGCGATGAGCTGTATGGCGCTGAAAACCGCCCGTAACTCCCCGGCAACCGGTTGTTGCAGCGCCAGCAACGCGAAGGCTTCCCGCTCCGCGCCCGCCCGCATCACCACCATTCGGTCGTGCTCCCGGATGACCTGTTCCGCGGCGTCGAGGTCGGCCTCCAGCAGGGCCTCGGTCGCTCGCCGCATGGCGTCGTTGGCCAGGCCGCACATCTGGCTGAGTTCAACGGTCAACTCGGCCAGCTGGTGGTGATACGCGGTTCGCATAGCGCAACGGTGGCGCAAGGCGAGCCGATTTCACAAGGGACGAAAGCCACCCGAAAAGGTCCTGAACGACTCCTCCCCCGCGCGCCACCGCCCGTTAATCTGCCGCTATTACCATGCCGAGAACACTCGAACGATCGACGTGAGCCGGGAGAGCACGGTGACCACACGACGCGGCCTGCCCGGCTTGGGCATGCTGTTGGCGCCGCTGCGCGTCGCCGCCGTGGGAACCGAAATCGCCGCCGGCACCGCCCTGTTGGGCGGCAATGTCGCAATGAGCGTGGGCAGGTCCCTGGTGCGCGCCACGCCGGACGTTCCGGCGCTGACCCGCGCGGCGGCGGGCGCGGTGCTCGAGGCGGCGGGCGGACCACCGGCGCGGCGCACCAGCAGCAACGGCGCGCGGCACTGGGTCGAGGTGCGGGGGCTCGAAAGCCAGCACGCCGCGGCGATCACGACCGATGTTTTGGCGGCCGTCCGCGCGACCCCCGGCGTGCGGCAGGCCTACGTCAACCGCACCCTCGCGCGGGTGGTGGTAACCGTGGCCGACGGCGGACCGTCGGCCTCAGCGCTGCGCCGCGCCGTCGCCGGCGCCGAACGACGGCGCGCGGGCAGGCAGCTGCCGGCCAGCCTGCCGGGCGACGACGCGCTGCTGATGGGCCGGATGGTCGCGGCCACGGCCGCCTCTGTGGGCCTTGGCCTCTCACTGACCGGTAGTCTGCTGCGGCTGCCCCGGTTGCCGGACTTGGTGGCCGTACCGCCGACGATCGCCGACCACCTGCCGCGGCTGCGCAGGGAGCTGGAGCGGCGTCTCGGGCCCGACGGCACCGACGTGTTGTTCGGCATCGTCAACGCCACCACCGCCGCCCTGACGCTGTCGCCGACGGCGGCGGCCGCCGAGGCCGCCACCCGCGCCATGCTGGCGGCCGAGGCGTGGAACGGCAGGCTGGCGTGGTCCCGGCATGAGCCCGGGTTGGCTGGCCGTCCGGTGCGCGACGACGCCGGCGCGGCGCCGACCGCCAACCCGGCGCCCCCCGACGGGCCCGCGGAACGCTACGCCAACCGCGTCGGCATGGCGGGTCTCGGCGCCGCCGCCGCGGTCGGCCTGCTCACCCGCAACCCCGACGCGGCGGGCGCCGCCGCGCTGGCCGCCATCCCCAAGCCGTTGCGCACCGTGCGAGAAGCGTTCGGCTGCACGATGAACCGCGGCCTTTCCACCCGCCACGACGCGCTGGTGCTGCGCCCCCGGGTGTTGCGGGCACTCGACCGGATCGACGCGATCATGGTCGACCCGCGCGCGCTGTACACCGACGAATTGACGGTCAGTCGTGTACTCGGAGTGGAGGATTCGGCGCGCGCCCACGCCTGGGAGGCGGTTCGGGCCGCGCTCGACAACGACGGCCTGGAACCGGGATGGCACCCCCTGGCCGACATCCCCGGGGCGGGCAACGTCGGCGAGGCCCTCATCAGCTTCATCCGCGATCCGTTCGCCGCCGCGGTGCTGACCGAGGCTAGGCGGTCGCAGCCGCGCGTATATTCACTCGACGACGACGGATTACGTTCCCTGGCACAGGGTTTCGACCAACTGTATCCGGCGGACGGGTCGATCGATCACGCGGTGGCGGCGGCCGTTGCGGAACTGAAGGCCGCCGGTAACACCGTGGCGCTGTTGACCACGTCGGGCATGCGGGCCGCGCACCGCTCCGACGTGACGATCGGGCTGCTGCGGCCGGGGCATTCGCCGCCCTGGGCGGCCGATGTGATCGCGAATGACCTGACCGGCGCCTGGCGGGTGTTGCACGCGCTGCCCGCCGCGCGCGCCGCCACCGACAACGCCGTCCGGTTGTCGGCGTCGGCTTCGGCGCTCGGCGCGTTGATGCTGATTCCCGGTGTGCCCGGCCGGAGTTCGGCATCGGTCAACGTCGGTATGGCGGCCAGCCTGTGGTTCGGGTACCGGGCGGCCACCAAGACGTTGCGCGATCCGCTGCCGAAGCCCGAAACCATCCACGACTGGCACGCGTTGCCGGTCGCCGACGTGCAGCGGCTGCTGCCCCGCCCGACCGAGGAGGACCGCGAGGAGGCGGCTGCCGCCTGGTGGCAGCAGGTGCCACCGATTCGTGCGCTGCACGACGCGAGCGCGGCGGCGTGGGCGGTCGTCCGCGATTTCGCCGACGAGATGCGCGACGACCTGGCGGACCCCATCACCCCCTTGCTGGCCACCGGCGCGGCGGCCAGCGCGCTGCTCGGCTCGCCGCTGGATGCGGTGCTGGTGGGCAGCGTGCTGTTGGTCAACGCCGCCTTGTCGGCCGAGCAGCAGCTGCACGCGGAGAGCACCCTGAATCGCCTGCTGGCGGTGCAGGATCCGCCGGCGAGGCGGCGGGTGGGTGCGCTGGACGCGCACCGCCGCGAGAAGGTGCCGACCAAGCGGCTGCGGCTGGGCGACATCATCGAGGTGCACGCCGACGAGGTGGTGCCGGCGGACGCCCGCTTGCTGCACGCCTCGAACGTGGAGGTCGACGAGTCGACGCTGACCGGCGAATCGCTGCCGGTGGCCAAGCAGATCGATCCCACGCCGGGCGCCCCGCTGGCCGAACGGACCTGCATGCTCTACGCCGGCACCACGGTGGTCGCGGGCACGGCGGTGGCCGTGGTCACCGCCGTGGGATCGCAGTCGGAGATGCGCAGGGCGCTGGCGATGGCGCCGAGGAAGATGCAGGAGATCGGGCTGCAGCGGCAGTTGCGGCACATCACCCGCCGGGCCCTGCCGTTCAGCGTGGCCGGCGGGGGCCTGGTCGGACTGCTCAGCGTGGCGCGGGGCACCGGGTTGCGCGAGGCGGTGTCCAGCGCGGTCACGCTGATCGTCGCCGCCATCCCGGAGGGCCTGCCCCTGGTGGCGACGCTGGCCCAGTTGGCCGCCGCGCGCCGGCTCACCGGCGAATCGGTGCTGATCCGCAACCCGCACTCGGTGGAGGCGTTGGCCCGGCTGAACGTGGTGTGCTTCGACAAGACCGGGACGCTGAGCGAGAACCGGCTGAAGGTCAAGGCGGTGCGCCCGATGCCGGGCTACACCCCCGGTGCGCTGTTGGATGCTGCGTTGAGCACCAGCTACGCCCGGCACACCCACCGCGTCGACCACGCCACCGACGACGCGATCCACCGCGCCGCAGAAGACCCCGCCCTGCGCGGCGACGGCTCCGGGCCGCAGCGGCTGACCCGGGACGCCTTCCTGCCGTTCCAGTCCGGTCGCCCGTTCGCCGCCGCGCTCGTCGGCACCCGGCTGACCATCAAGGGCTCACCCGAGGTGCTCGCGTCGGCGCTGCTGCACGACGACCACCCCTTGACACGACAGGTCGACGAGATGGCGGCCAACGGGTTACGGGTGCTGGCGGTGGCCGAGCGTCAACTCAGCGCGGGTGAAGCCGCCTCCGCGGCAAGGGATCCGGACCGCCTGGAGGCCCTGTGCGGCTCCGGCCTCACGCCGGTCGGCCTGCTCGGACTGGCGGACACCCCGCGGGCCGCCGCCCCCGCGGTGCTCAAGGAACTCGGCGAGCGTGGCATCGGCGTCCGGCTGATCACCGGCGATCACCCGGCGACCGCGGCGGCGATCGCCCAGGAGCTGGGGATCGACGTCACCGCCGAACAGGTGATCACCGGCAGCGACTGGGAGGCGCTGTCCGCCGACCAACGGGCCGCCGCGGCGGCGGCGCGGGTGGTGTTCGCGCGGATGACGCCGGAACACAAGATCGACGTGGTGCAGACCCTCGAGCGGTCCGGGCTGGTGACGGCGATGGTCGGCGACGGCGTCAACGACGCCGCCGCGATCCGGGCGGCCAGCGTGGGCATCGGCGTGGCGGCGCGCGGCAGCGATGCGGCCCGCACCGCGGCGGACGTGGTGCTGCTCGACGAACGGATCGAGGCGCTGCTCGACGCGCTGGACGAGGGTGAGCAGCTGTGGCGGCGGGTGCAGTCGGCGGTGTCGATGCTGTTGGGCGGCAACCTCGGCGAGGTGTGCTTCGCCCTGATCACCACGGTCCTGACCGGGCGTTCGGTGCTCAACGCCCGCCAGATGCTCTTGGTCAACATGATGACCGACGCGCTGCCGGCCGCAGCTCTGGCCGTCAGCCCCCAGACGGGCACCGCCGACGTCGACCGCGACGAGGCGGCGATGTGGCGGGCGATCGGGATCCGCGGTGCGGCCACCACGATCGGCGCGACGGCCGGCTGGGCGATGGCCAGCGTGACCGGCCCGCCGCGCCGCGCCGCCACGGTCGCGCTGGTGGCGTTGGTGGGTGCGCAGCTCACCCAGACGCTGGTCGATTCGCGCGCCCCGCTGGTGGTGTTGACCTCGGTCGGCTCGCTGGGCGCGCTCGTGGTGGTGGTCAGCACACCGGGACTCAGCCAGCTGTTCGGCTGCACGCCGCTGGACCCCCTCGCCTGGGGCCAGGGGTTGCTGGCCGCGGCGGCCGCCAGCGGCCTGTCGGCGGTCGCCCCCGACCTGCTGCTGCGCGCGTCGCAGGGCGCACAGCGGCGGTGGCTCGGCGGCGAGCCGGCGATCGAACCCGAAAGGGCACAAAGTCCCACCCCTTCGGTGCGGCCGACCCTGCCGGGTCCCGGGCGCACCGACCACGATTGAGGCGTGCACATGCAAAATCGCTTACAGCTCAAGCCTTATCGGTCCGTATCGGAGCACATCGACGGTGCCTGGTGGCCGCGAACGACGAACCTGCTCGACGAGTTGCCGGCCCTGCTGGCTGCTGTGTCCGGGCGGCTGGGCCCCGTCGTGATGGTGGGCTACCGCCGCAACGGCTGGCAGGACACCCCTGCGCTGGTGCAGATCGGCGGCCACACGGTCGAACTGCTGGCCTTCACCAGCGACGAGCCGTCCAGCGTCATCCTGATCGGGGAGAACGGCCATCACCTCACACTGCACGTCATCCGCCCGGACGCCGGCGATGAGGTGGCCCGTCAGGCGCTGGAGCAGGCGCGGGTGCCCGCCGACGACGGGGCGCCGTCGCGCAGCCGGTCAACCGTGGCGCGATCGGTGGCCGACGTCGCCGACAAGTTGGCCCGCCATGAGGGGCTGGGCGACGAGCAACGGACCGCGCAGATCAAACGCTGGTCCGAGGAGGCCGCCGAGCAGTTCGTCGACGCACCCGTCCAGACCTTCGTGCCGATCCTCGTCGAACACATCGTTCGCAACCGCATGGTGGAGTCCCGCAGAGAAGCCCCGTCGGTGCTGCCGGCGAGCCACCCCTGAGCGGCTGAGCGCGTTCGGTGGACGCCGCGCTGATCGACCCCGACCCCGCGCTCCTCGATGCCGCCGCCGTCGTCGAAAAGCTGCGCACCGACGCCGAACTCGGCCTGACCGCCGAGGAGGCCGCCCGCCGGCTCGCCGTCGTCGGCGCGAACGATATCGCGAGCGTTCCGCCGCCGCCGGCCTACCGGAAGCTGCTGGCGCAGTTTCGCAGCCCCCTGATCTACCTGCTGTTCGCCGCGCTGGTCGCCTCGCTCGCCGTCTGGGTTGTCGAGGGGGCCGGCGGCTGGCCGGTCGACGCGGTGGTGATCGCGGTGATCCTCGTCCTGAACGCGCTCCTCGGTTACGCGCAGGAGACGCGCGCGGAGCGCGCGGTCAGCGCGTTGGCGCGGATGGCCGCTACCTCGGCGACGGTCCTCCGCGGCGGCGCGCGGCGCACCGTTCCCGCGAGCGAGGTGGTGCCCGGCGACCTGCTGCTGCTCGCCGAGGGCGATGCCGTGGCGGCCGACGCGCGGCTGCTCTCGGCCGCGGGGCTGGAGGTGTCGGAGGCCGCGCTGACCGGCTTGAGTGAGCCGGTGCCCAAGGACGCCCGGACACTGGCGGAGCCGTCGGCGCTCGGGGACAGAGCGGACATGGTGTTCAAGGGCACCGCGGTCAGCACCGGTGTCGGGCGGGCGGTGGTGACCGCCACGGGAATGGCGACCCAGACCGGGCAGATCGCCAGCCTGGTGCGCATCGCCGACCATGAGCCGACACCGTTGCAGCGTGAGGTCGCCCGGGCCAGCCGGCTGCTGGGGATCGCGGTGTTGGTGATCGCCGTCATCGTGATCGCGACCATTCTCGTGGTCTTCGGCATGCACAGCGCCCACGACGTGGTGACGGCGGCGCTGTTGGGCGTATCGCTGGCCGTGGCGGCCGTGCCGGAAGGCCTGCCCGCCATCATGTCGGTGGTACTCGCGCTGGGCATGCGGCGAATGGCGGCCCAGAACGCCGTCGTCAAGGAGCTGTCGTCCGCCGAGACCCTGGGGTCGGCGTCGGTGGTGTGTTCGGGCAAGACGGGCACGCTCACCACTGGGGAGATGACGGTCGTGCGGGTCGTCACCCCCCTCGGCGAGGTGGCGGTCACCGGTGCCGGATACCGGCCCGAGGGTCGCCTCGAGCGTGCCGGGGCGGCGCTGGACGAGGGCGACGACTTGTGGCGGCAGGCCGCGCTGGTGCTCGACGGGGGCGCCGCGGCCGCCAACGCGACCCTCGAAGCGGACGACGGGCGGTGGACGATCCGGGGCGATCCCGTCGAAGCGGCCTTCCTGGTGGCCCACCGGAAGCTCGGCGGCGGGCCCCGCCCCACCCCGGCGGGTGTGACGACGGGCGACCCCGACGAGGTGCTCGGCCACTGCACGCACCTGCGAGCCGGTGATCGGGTGGCTCCGCTCGACGACGCGACGCGAGCCACGATTCGAAGCGGTGCGGAGCGGCTCAGGCTCGATGCCCTGCACGTCGTGGCGGTCGCCTGCCGGTCGAACCACGACCTGGTGTACCTCGGCATGGTGGGCATCACCGACCCGCCGCGACCGGAGGCGGCGGCGGCGATCGCCGAGGCCCGCCGGGCCGGCGTCCGGGTCGTGATGATCACCGGCGACCATCCCCAAGCCGCGGCGCGCATCGCCCGCCAGCTCGGCATCGAAGACAGCGAGTCGGCCGTGTCCGGTGCGGAACTCGCCGCCCTGGACGACCACCGGCTGCGCGAAACGGTGCGGCTGCATTCGCAGTTCACCCAGGTGAGCCCGGCGGACAAGCAGCGCATCATCGACGCGCTGCAGGCCGAGCATGAGGTCGTCGCGGTGACCGGCGAGGGGATCAACGACGCGCCCGCGCTCAAATCGGCCGACATCGGCATCGCGATGGGCCGCACCGGCACCGAGGTCGCGAAGGAAGCGGCGAACATGATCCTCGCCGATGACAACTTCGCGACCATCGTGCAGGCCATTCGCGAGGGCCGGGGCATCTTCTCCAACATCAAGAAGACGCTGCGCTACCTGCTCTCCTCCAACATGGGCGAGATCTTCACCGTCTTCTTCGGCGTCGTGCTCGCCGGCGCGATCGGCCTCTCCCAGGGTCATAACGTCGCGCTGCCGCTGTTGGCCACGCAGATTCTGTGGATCAACCTGCTGACCGACGGCGCTCCGGCCCTGGCGCTGGGCGTGGACCCACACGCCGAAGAGGTCATGGACTGGCCACCGCGCTCGGCGTCGGACCGGGTCATCGACGCCCGGATGTGGAACAACATCATCGTGATCGGCGCGGCCGTAGCCGCCGCCACCCTCGTCACGATCCACCTGTACGCGCCCGGCGGGCCGCTGTCGTCGTCCCTGGACACCGCCCGCACCGCTGGCTTCACGGTGCTGGTGATCGCCCAGCTGGTCAACACCATCAACGCCCGTTCCGAGACGCGGACCGCCTTCCACCGGTTCTTCGCCAACGGCTGGTTGTGGGCGGCGATCGGGTTATCGGCACTGCTGCAGGTGGCCGTTGTTCAGCTGCCGGTTCTCAACACCGCCTTCACCACCACGCCGCTGTCGATGAGCCAGTGGCTGGTGTGCGTGGCCATGGCCAGCACGGTCCTGTGGGTGAGCGAAATCCGGAAGCTCATCTTGCGCCAGCGGACATCACGGTTGTGATCGCCTCGATGTCCGCCCGGCTCGGCAGTCCCCAGTCGGGCTGGTAGCCCAACAATTCGTCGACCCGCACCGTCTTCATGTCGATGTCGAGAAGTTCCATGGCTTCCAGCGGCACCAGCGCCGGGTGGACGTGGCCGCAGGTGCGGGCGAGCTGCAGTAGCTCGAAGCGCAGGGTGGCGAGGTAGTTGGCGCAGCGCACCGACTTCAGGTCCGGGTCGAGGCCGTGCTGCAGCCACGGCGACTGGGTGGCCACGCCGGAGGGGCAGCGGCCGGTGTGGCAGCGCTGGGCCTGAATGCAGCCGATGGAGAACATGGCGGTTCGGCCGACGTTGATCATGTCGCAGCCGGTGGCCAGCGCCAGCAGCGCGTTCTCCGGGATGCCCAGCTTGCCCGACCCGACGAAGACCACATCGTGGTGCAGCCCGTGCTCGGCGAAGGCCCGGTAGACCCGGGGCTGCGCCCATTTGAACGGCAGGGCGACGTGGTCGCTGAAGACCAGCGGCGCGGCGCCGGTGCCGCCCTCACCTCCGTCGACGGTCACGAAGTCGACGCCCGTCCCGGTGCGCGCCATGCGCGCGGCCAGGTCACACCAGAACCGTTCCTCCCCGACCGCCGACTTGATCCCGACCGGCAGGCCTGTCTCGGCGGCGATGGTCTCCACCAGCTCCAACAGCCCGTCGACGTCATGGAAGGCGGAGTGGCCGGCGGGGCTCCTGCAGTCCACCCCTACCGGAACGCCGCGGATGGCGGCGATCTCGGGGGTGACCTTGGCGCCCGGCAGCACACCGCCCAGGCCCGGCTTGGCGCCCTGGCTGAGCTTGATCTCGATGGCGCGGATCGCCGGCGTGGCTGCCGCCCGATCGATCAGCCGGGGCAGGCTGAAGCGGCCGTCGCCGTCGCGGCAACCGAAGTAGCCGGTGCCGATCTGCCAGACCAGGTCGCCGCCGCCCAGGTGATACGGCGACACCCCGCCCTCGCCGGTGGTGTGCAAGGCGCCGGCGAGGGCCGCGCCCTTGTTCAGGGCGGTGATGGCCGCGCCGCCGAGCGCGCCGAAGCTCATCCCGGAGATGTTGACCACCGACGACGGGCGGAAGGCTTTGGCGCGCCCCCGCGCGCCGCCGAGCACCTTTGCCGCCGGCAACGGCACCGCCGGGTCGGGGTGCTCGGGTTCGCCCGCCGGCGCCGCGACGGGGAACGCCGCGTGCTTGATGATCGGATAGTTGTGCACCCGTTCCAGATCGTTGTCGGTGCCGAAGCCGAAGTACCGGTTGGCCAGCTTCGAGGACGTGTACACCCAGCGGCGCTGGTCGCGGCTGAACGGCCGCTCCGCGTCGTTGTCCGTCACGATGTACTGGCGCAGTTCCGGGCCGACGGCTTCCAGCAGGAACCGCAGGTGCCCGATGATCGGGAAGTTGCGCAGGATGGTGTGCCGGCGCTGCAGCAGATCCCACCCCGTCAGTCCGGCCAGGCTCCCGCCGACCAACGCGGCCACCGCCCGGTATTTCAAGAATCGAAATCCGTGTAGACGCCCAGCAGGTCGCGCGCCGACACGATGCCGACCAGCGCACCGTCGCGCTCCACCAGCACGTGGCGGATGTAGCGGTCCATCATCCGGGCGGCGACCTGGTCGACCGACACTTCGGCGTCACACCACACCAGTTTGGTGCTGGCCACGTCGGAGACCGGTGCGGTGGCGAGGTTTCGCCCGGCGGCTACGGCCCGCACGATGTCGCGCTCGCTCACCAGCGCGACCGGCCGTGCCTCGTCGCCGATCACGACGGCTCCCACGTCGCAGGTCACCATGGCCCTGGCGGCGTCGGCGATCGTGGCGTCGGCGGGGACGCGGGCCACGGGGTCACCGGTGATGGTGGAGATCGGGATGGATCCCGGCGTTGATATCTCAGTCACGCCTCCATGCTCGCCAGCGGGCGGCCGGCCTTCTAGTGACCTGAGTCCTCAATCCGCGTCCATCCGGCCCTAGCCCATTCGGGAATGCGGGACCACGCTGGCAGGCATGGGCGCTATGGGACGCCGGGGCTGGTTGCGGCCCGCTCAGTGGGTCGAGCCGATCCTTGCCGTGGTCACCGTCGTCGCGTTGGCGGCCGGGGGGATCGCCTGGCTTGCCGGGGCGCCGCGGGTGGCCGACGGCTGCTGGATCGCGGGCACGGTGGTGGCGTTGCTCCCCGCGGTGGTGTGGGTGCTGGCCGCACTGCGCCGGGGTCGATTCGGGGTCGATCTGATCGCCGTTTTGTCGCTGGTAGGCACGCTGCTGGTGGGTGAGTATCTCGCGGGCGCGCTGATCGCGGTCATGCTGTCCGGTGGGCGGGCGCTGGAGGCGGCGGCCGAGCGCCGCGCGTCCCACGATCTGCGGGCGCTGCTGGAACACGCGCCGCGATTCGCGCGCCGTCGCGTCGGGTCGGCGGTGGACGTGATCGCGCTGGACGAGGTGGCGGTCGACGATCTGCTCGTGGTGGGCCCGGGTGAAGTGGTGCCCGTCGACGGGCACATTTCCGGCCCTGTCGCGGTGCTGGACGAATCGGTCCTGACCGGCGAACCCCTGCAGGTGGAGCGCGGCGTGGGCGAGCCGGTGCGCAGCGGGGTTGTCAACGCGGGCAGCGCCTTTGAGATTCACGCCACCGCCACCGCCGCCGCCAGCACCTACGCGCAGATCGTCCGCCTGGCCGCGGAGGCCGGGGCGGAGAACGCGCCGGTGGTACGGCTGGCCGACCGGTACGCGGCGTGGTTCTTGCCGTTGACGCTGTTGGTGGCCGGGGCGGCCTGGTTCGCCAGCGGGTCACCGGTGCGGGCGGTGGCGGTGCTGGTGGTGGCGACGCCATGCCCGCTGTTGCTCGCGGCGCCGGTCGCGATCGTGTCCGGGCTGTCGCGGGCGTCGCGGCGCGGCGTGGTCATCCGCAGCGGTGGCGCTCTGGAAAACCTGGGCCACGCAACGACTTTGGTGATGGACAAAACCGGCACCCTGACCATGGGGCAGCCCGTCGTCATCGACGTCGCGGCCGCGCCCGGCCGCGATGCGCTCGAGATCCTGCGCCTGGCCGCCTCGGTCGATCAGATGTCTCCGCACGTGCTGGCCGAGGCGATCGTCACCGCGGCGCGGGCCCGCGGTCTGCGGCTGTCGCTGCCCACCGAGGTGGTCGAGGAACCGGGCCGGGGTGTCACCGCAACCCTGGACGGCCGGCGGGTCCACGTCGGCAAACTCTCGCACGACACCGCGACCGCGGAATGGGCCCGCGCGGTGGTCAATCGCGCCCTGCTCGACGGCGCCGCGATCGCCTGGGTCTGCGCCGACGGGCGGCCCACGGGCGCGGTGTTGCTGCGCGACCCGCTGCGTCGCCATGCGCCGCGAACGCTGCGCCGGTTACGCGAAGCCGGGCTGAACCGATTGGTCATGCTGACCGGAGACCGCGCCGAACCCGCCCGCGAGGTCGCCGCCGTCCTGGGTTTGGACGAGGTGTACGCGGAACAAAGCCCGGCCGACAAGGTGGCGGCCGTGCGCGCGGAACGGGACCGTGCGGTGACCGTGATGGTCGGCGACGGGGTCAACGACGCACCGGCGTTGGCTGCGGCCACGGTCGGCGTCGCGATGGGCGCCCGCGGTGCCACCGCGTCCTCGGAGGCCGCCGGCATCGTGTTGACCACCGATCGGCTGGAGCGACTCGCCGACGCGATGGACATCGCCCGCTGGTCGCGACGCATCGCCGTGCAGAGCGCGGTCACCGGCATGGTCCTGTCGCTGGCGGCGATGGCCGTCGCCGCCATCGGTTGGCTCCCACCGGCCGTCGGCGCGCTGGTGCAGGAGGGCATCGACGTCGCCGTGATTCTCAACGCGCTGCGCGCCCTGCGCGGCGACCCGGACATCGAGGTCGATCTCCCCGCGTCGACCGAGCAGCTGTTGCGGCGCTTCGACGCCGAGCATGACGAGCTGCGCGACGCCGTGGATCTGTTGCGCGACGCCGCCGACCGGTTGGCCGCCGCGCCCGACCAGTCGGCGCTGGAGGCGATCGGCCGCGCGCACGCCGTGCTCACCGAGCGCATCATCCCGCACGAGCAAGCCGAGGAGACGCAGCTTTATCCCGCGCTGGCCCACCCGCTGGGCACCAGCGAAGCGACCGCCCCGATGAGCCGCACCCACGCGGAGATCCAGCGGCTCTCCGACCGGATCGGCGCCCATCTGGCCTTGGCCCAGAGCAGGGGGGCGATCGGCCCCGACCAGCTCGACGACCTGCTCGCCTGCCTCTACGGGTTGCATGCCCTGCTACGCCTGCATTTCCTTCAGGAGGAGGAAAGCTATTTCACCCTCGCCGAGGACGAACCCGGCCCGCGAAAACCGGATGGCCGGGATGCCTTGGCGGATAAGCTATCCCGCTGACGGCGGTCGTTTCATAACGGTGCCGGGCAGCTCCGCGCCGATTTCGATGTCCTCGTAGTCGCGCCCGTCGCCCCGGCCACCCTTGCCGCCCACCGGCGGCCGCATCGGCGCCACCGGCATGGCGGGGGTCTGCCCCGCCCCCGGCGGAAGCGCGGACACCGCCGAGGCGAGCTGCACCGGCGGCTGCGCGCCGGGCAGCATCCCCACCGTCGCCGGCGGCATGCTCAGCTTGCCCACCAGCACGGAAACGCCCAGCGCGCCCCGGGGCGCCAGCGCCCCCGAACCCAGGGCGTTCACCAGGCTTGCATCCGCCGACGCCAGGGCGGCCCCGCCCTCCGCCAGGCCCTGTCCGATGTCGGCGCTGACACCTGAAAGCGCTTGGGCCGCATTGAGCTGCGCCAGGTAGCTGAGCAGGTTGACGGGGAATCCGCCGGCGATGAACTGCCAACCCCAGATGCTGGTGTACCCGAACCAGCCCTTGTTGGGGTCGAAGGGAGTGACGCCGAGCGCGTCGATGATCGACCCCGTGGACGTCTGCGAGCTTGCCAGCGCGTTGGCGGCCGGCACCAGCGAGGCCTGGGTGGAGACGCCCGAGGGGTTGGCGACGGGCGGCGGGGACGAGAGCGGGGAGAGCTTGACGGCGTTCAGCGAGGTCGCGCCGTAGCGATACATCGCCGCCGAGTTGTTGACCCACATGGCGTTGTACTCGGCTTCGGTCTCGGCGATGGCCGGAGCGTTGATACCGAAGAAGTTGGTGGCCAGCAACATCGCCAGCCGCGCCCGGTTGGCTGCGACGACGGAGGGATGCACCACCGTCCAATGGGTCAATTCGAATGCGGCCGTGACGGTCTCGACCGATGCGGCGATTTCCTGGCATTGCGCCGCGGTGGTCCGCAACCAGGCCAGGTAGGGCTCGAAGGCCTGGGCCATCGCCACCGAGGACGGGCCCTGCCACGTCCCCGCCAGCGACGCCAGCTCTTCGGTATAGCTGCTTGCGGCCGCCTCCAGTTCGGCGCTGAGTTCCTGCCAGGCGCCGGCCGCTTCGATCATTGACCAGGCGCCGGGTCCGGAGTGGATCAGCGCCGAAGTGATCTCGGGCGGCAGCAGCCCGAAATCAATCATGTCTCGTCCAACGCAGTAGGGCGTGCGGGACCACTTTGCTTGCGAAACAGGTATTTTGGGCCGCGATTAACCTATCCGGCGGCGAGAATCGACTTCCGGAGTGGGGAGGCGTCATCGGCTCTCATCCCCCGCTTGGCGGTCGGTGAATCACCTTCTTCGGGAGTTCCGCCCCGTATTCAAGGTCCTCAAACTTCTGTTGCTTGCGCTTGCGCCAACCACTGCCCGCGGAGTTGGTTGCCGGCGCCATCATGGGCATGAGCGGCATGCCGGTGAGCCCGGCGTCGGCCGGCAGTGGCGACACCGACGATGCGAGTTGCACCGGCGTCTGCGTCGCCGGTAGCAGGCCCACCACCGCGGGCGGCGCGGTCAGCTTGCCCAGCGAAACACCGACCCCCATCGCACCCGCGGCCGCGCCCCCGGGTGCGGCTTGCAACGCACTGGCCAGCCTGGTCACCGAAGACGCCAGCGCCCCCTCGCCCTCCGAGAGCCCCAGGCCGATGTCGCTGCCCACACCCTGCAGCGCCTGGGCCGAGGTGTTCTGCGCCAGGTAACTGAGCAGGTTGATCGGGAACCCGGACGAGATGAACTGGTTGCCCCAGGTGCTGAAGTAGCTGAACCAACCGGCGTTGGGGTCGAAGGGGGTGACGCCGAGCGAGTCGATGATGTTCCCCGTGCTGGATGCCGAGCTGAGCAAGGAAGCATTAGACACCGCGGCGTTTTGGTTGAGCGTGCCCGTCGGGTTCGTGATGGCGAGCGGCGAATTGAATTGCGACAACGACGTGGTCGCTTGCGACGACGCCGCCTGGTATCGGGTCATCGCCGCGGAATTGTTCGCCCACATGGTCTGGTATTCGTCCTGGGTCGCGGCGATCGCCGCGGTGTTCTGCCCGAACCGGTTGGTGGCCAGCAGCTGCGCCAGCCGCGTCCGGTTGGCGGCCACGACGGACGGGTGCACCACCGCCGAGCGGACGGTGGTGAATGCCACCGCGGCGGACTCTGCCGAGGTGGCCATTTGCTGGGCTTGTTGCGCGGTGGTGCGCAGCCAGATGAGATAGGGCTGTACGGCCTGCAGCATCGCCATCGAGGACGGGCCGTCCCACGAATCGATCAACGACGACAATGCGGACGCGTACACGGCAACCGAGTTTTCCAACTCGACGCCCAAATTCTGCCACGCGCCAGCGGCCTCGATCAGCGAACCCGCCCCGGGACCGGAATGGATTAGCGTCGAGGTGACCTCGGGTGGCGCGAATAAGTCCATCACATCTCACATTGTCTATGCCGGGTACGCGGCCGGAAAATTTCGATTACCAAGTTGCAAAGAGACCGGAAACATTAGGCATTCACCCCCCCAAGGTGCTGCGCGCATCCTTCCCGTCGAGTTCCGGACCGTGAGAACGATATACCGGCGACCTTAGGGTAGCCAAAGTATTAGTCGGCTTCGGCACCTCGAAAACCGGCGCCGACGGACCCTCTAGACGGTCACCGACGCGCCGCGGGGCACCTCGATGATCCGATCGGCCATGTCGCGGCGCTGCATCTCCCGCGTGAATTCGGCCAGCGGCGAAGCGAAGACGCCGTAGTCGTCGAAATGCACCGGAATGGCCTTCGGCAGGTCCAGCATCGACACCAATCCCGCGCCCTGGCGGCCGTCCATGGTTACGGTCAGCCCGAAGGGAAGCCGCGGGCCGGCCGGCAGCCGGGTGCCGCCGAGGTGCAACACGCCGACCTCGATGGAGTCGAACCGCGCCGGGATCTCTTTGAGGTCCTCGATGAGCAGGGTGTCGCCGGAGATGTAGAGCCGGCGCCGGAGTGATCCGTCGGCGGCGGCGAATTCCAGCATGGTGCCCATCACCGGCGGCAACAGCCGCTGGCTCCACCCCGGGGCGTGTCGGCCCGGCAGCGACGTCATGGTGACGGTGGTGGCGCCCTTGGTGATCTTGTGCTGTTCCCACGTCGACAGCCCACTCGCGTTCGCGAAGCCCCGGTGCTGCAGCCGTTTGGCGGCGTGCGGGGTGGTGACCACCGGGAGGTCGTGGTCGAGGCCTTTCTGCGACACGCGGTCCCAGTGATCGCCGTGCATGTGGGAGAGCACGACGGCGTCGATCGGCGGTAGTTCGTCGATACGCAACGCCGGTTCCCTGAGTCGCTTGGATACCAGCCCGTGACCGAGGTAGGCGAGTTGCCCCCGGTGCAGGAAGTTGGGATCGGTCAGCAGCGTCAGCCCGCCCGCCGCGATCAAGGTGGTCGCGTTGCCCACGAACGTCACGGTGATGTCCATAGCCGCGGGCTACCCGATCGCGGGCTGCTCACGCGGCCCGGAAGTTTCCGCTACAGGCCGGGCAAGCAGATGGGTGCTCCGTAGCAAGGTGGCGGACCCAGCGGCCGGCGGGGAGCGTCGCCCTCCCACACGAACTGGCCGACGTTGCCCATCCCCCCGACGGGGACCCAGTACCAGTGATGGCAGACGCCCATATCCCATCGGACATCGGGCATCGGCAACGGCTGCCCCGGGCACCAGTCGTGCGGGACCGTGAAGTTGTCCAGGGGCAGGGGGCCGATCACTTGCGGCGCAATACCGCGCTCCGCCTGGGCCGTACCGGCGGACAGGCCCAGACCCGCCAGCGCCACGCCGCCGGACAGCAGCGTCCCGGTAATGACCTTCCTGAGCTTTTGATTGTTCGACATTGCCTCGCGCCTTTCCTCGACGCTCTGCGTTCAGTATCCGCTCGCGCCGACCCCGTCACGGGGGAAGTGGACTACGCGAATCAGCAGATACCGGCCTGTTCGCTACCGATCCCAGAAAAGGGCGTCGCGGAGCAAAGCCGCCCGTGTGGCGCAGGGGTGTTCTACAGTGACGCCCTACCGGGGGATTCGTCGAGGCATCGAGGAGGCCCCGTAATGACAGCGGTCGACGACATCACCAGCCTTCGCCAGCGCCGCGAGGCAATCGTCAATCAGCATGCCGAGGCGGAAAACCGCCACGACGTCGAGGCGACAATCGCCACCTTCGCGCAGCCACGCTACGAGGTGAACGGCGTTCCGAGCGACGGTGAGGATGCCGTCCGGGAGCTGCTGCAAGGCCTCATGGTTGGCCTCCCAGACCTGCACGCCGAGTTCGGCAGGATGCGCCATACCGACGACGCGATATTCGGCGAAGGGCTGATCACGGGAACCCATGACGGCGAATGGGCGGGCATCCCACCAACCGGTCGCCGCATCGAGATTCCGATAGTCGGCATCTTCGAATTCGACGGCGATCGACTGCTATGCGAGAAGGTCTATTTCGACATGGCGAACGTGCTGATTCAGATGGGTGTGCTTCCTCCTATCAGCTAGAAGGGTGGCGGATCGTCATCGCTGGCGGGTGGGGCCGGCCCGCTGGAGCTCACCGATTCGGCTCGCCGGGCCATGCGGGCTTGGTGGTTGTTGCGGCGTTCGGTGGCTACCCGGGAGGCGCGGTCTTGGGCGCGTGTGCGGCGGCGTTTGGGCATCATCGCGGAGCGCTGGGCGCAGTAGTCGTCGAACGGTGGGTCGACCTCGGCTGCAGGCGCACCCCCGGTGGCCCGGCACAGGCTGG
>NZ_LZIE01000033.1:0-36811 GCF_001667155.1 Mycobacterium sp. 852002-53434_SCH5985345 | reverse complement strand
CCGGGGGGGGCCGGGGCGGCGCCCACGCCCCCGCGCGCCCCGCCCCCCGCCGAGCGGGCGGCCAGCCGCACATTGGGCGTGGGGGGGGCCAGCCGCACACTCGACCGCTGCCCACGCTCCCCACCGAGCGTCACGCCAGCGTGACGGTCGGTCCGGACACCACGCTGGCGTGACGCTCGGGCCAAAAGCGCCGTTCACCCCCCGCCGCCTTGGCAGATATATCCAAAATGTGGCGTAGGTTTTAGGGGTGAATGACAACCCGTTCGCCGGCCCCTTCGCCAAGCAGCCCCGGTCGCCGCTCGAACTGCTCGACAGCGTGCCGGATTCCGTCCTGCGGCGGTTGAAGCAGCACTCCGGCCGGCTGGCCACCGAAGCCGTCTCGGTGATGCAGGACCGGTTGCCGTTCTTCGCCGACTTGGAAGCCTCCCAGCGGGCCAGCGTGGCGCTGGTGGTGCAGACGGCCATCAACAACTTCGTCGAGTGGATGCAGGACCCCCACAGCAACGTCAGCTACACCGCACAGGCCTTCGAGCTGGTGCCCCAGGACCTGGCCCGCCGGATCGCGTTGCGGCACAGCGTGGACATGGTGCGCGTCACCATGGAGTTCTTCGAAGAGGTGCTGCCGCTGGTGGCCCGCTCCGAGGAGCAGTTGACCGCCCTGACCGTGGGCGTCCTGAAGTACAGCCGCGATCTGGCCTTCACGTCCGCCTCGGCCTACGCGAACGCGGCCGAGGCGCGCGGCAGCTGGGACAGCCGGATGGAGGCCAGCGTCGTCGACGCGGTGGTGCGCGGTGACACCGGCCCCGAGCTGTTGTCCCGGGCCGCGGCGCTCAACTGGGACACCACCGCCCCCGCCACGGTCGTGGTCGGGGTCCCCGCGCCGGGCCCCGGCGGGTCGACCGGACCGGGCGACGACCAGCGGGCCAGTCAGCACGTCCGCGACATCGCCGGCCGGCACGGCCGCGCCGCCCTCACCGATGTGCACGGCACCTGGCTGGTCGCCGTCGTGTCGGGCCAACTGTCGCCCACCGACAAATTCCTCGGCGACCTACTGGACGCGTTCTCCGACGGCCCGGTGGTCATCGGTCCGACGGCGCCAATGCTGACCGCGGCCTACCACAGCGCCAGCGAGGCGATCTCCGGGATGAACGCCGTCGGTGGCTGGCGGGGGGCGCCGCGGCCCGTGCCGGCGCGCGAACTCCTGCCCGAACGTGCCCTGATGGGGGACGCCTCGGCGATCGTGGCGTTGCACACCGACGTCATGGGACCGTTGGCCGCGGCGGGCCCCACGCTCATCGAGACTCTCGACGCTTATTTAGATTGTGGCGGCGCCATTGAGGCATGTGCCAGAAAGTTGTTCGTTCATCCAAACACGGTCCGCTACCGGCTCAAGCGGATCACCGACTTCACCGGACGAGACCCCACGCAGCCCCGCGACGCATATGTGCTGCGAGTGGCGGCGACGGTCGGCCAGCTCAACTACCCCACAGCTCCCGCTAGCCTTGGCACCAACGCGATGCCTCCGGTTCCGCTGCCGGTCAGGGCGGCTATCGGGAGTCAATCCGAGGCGTAGTGACCCAGGCCACAGGTCGCGGCACGATATCGAACACGTAGCTTACGGAGCTATTTTGTGGGGACTACACAAAAACCTAAGACGAGGTTCATAATCTGTTACACCCGCCAAAACCGTTTCCACAGTGTTCTCTTAAACACGTGATTGCATTGCTTGCGCCCGGACAGGGTTCACAGACCGAGGGGATGCTCTCGCCGTGGCTCGACCTGCCGGGTGCCGCGGACCAGCTCGACCTGTGGTCGAAGGCCAGCGGCCTCGACCTGGTCCGGCTGGGTACCACCGCGTCGACCGAGGAGATCACCGACACCTCGGTCACTCAGCCCCTGGTCGTCGCGGCCACGCTGCTGGCCCACCAGGAGCTCACCAAGCGCGGCCTGCTTGCCGACGCGGACCTCATCGTGGCGGGTCACTCCGTCGGCGAGATCGCGGCCTACGCGATCGCCGGTGTGATGGCCGCCGATGACGCCGTCGCGCTGGCCGCCACCCGTGGCGCCGAAATGGCCAAGGCCTGCGCCATCGAGCCGACCGGCATGTCCGCGGTGCTCGGCGGTGACGAGGCCGAGGTGCTGACCCGTCTCGAGCAGCTCGACCTGTTCCCCGCCAACCGCAACGCCGTCGGCCAGATCGTCGCCGCCGGCCCGCTCACGGCGCTGGAGAAGCTGGCCGAGGACCCGCCGGCCAAGGCCCGGATCCGCGCCCTCGGGGTGGCCGGGGCGTTCCACACCAAGTACATGGCTCCGGCCCTCGACCGCTACGCCGCCGCGGCGGCCGCCGTCGCGACCGCCGAGCCCACCGCCACGCTGCTGTCCAACCGCGACGGGCAGCCCGTCGCCTCGGCGGCGGCGGCGATGGACGCGCTGGTCGCTCAACTCACCCAGCCGGTGCGCTGGGACCTGTGCACGGCAACCATGCGTGACCGGGAAATCACGGCGGCCGTGGAGTTCCCCCCTGCGGGCACTCTCACCGGCATCGCCAAACGCGAACTTCGGGGGGTTACGACCCGCGCCGTCAAAGCACCCGCAGACCTGGACGCACTGGCCGAACTCTAGAAGCCGCTTCCAGTACAACCACATACCGCTCTAAAGAACATTCTGTTCGATCAACTCAACACATTACGAAGGGAAGACGCTGTGGCCGTCACTCAAGAAGAAATCATTGCCGGTATCGCGGAGATCATCGAAGAGGTCACCGGTATCGAGCCGTCCGAGGTCACCCCGGAGAAGTCGTTCGTGGACGACCTGGACATCGACTCGCTGTCGATGGTCGAGATCGCGGTGCAGACCGAGGACAAGTACGGCGTGAAGATCCCGGACGAGGACCTCGCCGGTCTGCGTACCGTCGGTGACGTCGTCGCGTACATCCAGAAGCTCGAGGAAGAAGACCCCGAGGCCGCCGCAGCGCTGCGCGCCAAGCTGGAGTCCGAGAACCCCGACGCCGTTGCCAACGTCAAGGCGAGGCTGGAAGCGGACAAGTGAGCAAGCCTTCCACTGCCAATGGCGGTTACCCCAACGTTGTGGTAACCGCCGTCACGGCGACGACATCGATCGCGCCGGACATCGAGAGCACGTGGAAGGGTTTGTTAGCCGGCGAAAGCGGCATCCACGTTCTCGAGGACGAGTTCGTCACCAAGTGGGACCTGCCCGTCAAGATCGGTGGTCACCTCAAGGAGCCCATCGACGAGCACATGAGCAGGCTCGACTTGCGGCGGATGTCCTACGTCCAACGGTTGGCCAAGTTGCTGGGCACTCAGCTGTGGGAGTCCGCCGGCAGCCCGGAGGTCGACCCCGACCGGTTCTCGGTGGTGGTCGGCACCGGGCTCGGCGGCGCCGAGCGGATCGTGGAGACCTACGACCTGATGAACGAGGGCGGTCCCCGCAAGGTGTCGCCGCTCGCCGTTCAGATGATTATGCCCAACGGCGCCGCGGCGGTGGTGGGCCTGCAGCTCGGTGCCCGCGCCGGAGTGATCACCCCGGTGTCGGCCTGTTCGTCGGGCTCGGAGGCGATCGCCCACGCCTGGCGGCAGATCGTCATGGGTGACGCCGACTTCGCCGTCTGCGGCGGTGTCGAGGGACCCATCGAGGCGCTGCCCATCGCGGCGTTCTCCATGATGCGGGCCATGTCCACCCGCAACGATGAGCCCGAACGTGCCTCGCGGCCGTTCGACAAGGACCGCGACGGCTTCGTCTTCGGCGAGGCCGGGGCCATGATGATCATCGAGACCGAGGAGCACGCCAAGGCCCGCGGTGCCAAGCCGCTGGCCCGGTTGATGGGTGCCGGCATCACGTCGGACGCGTTCCACATGGTCGCTCCCGCGGCGGACGGCGTGCGCGCCGGACGGGCAATGCAACGGTCGCTCGAATTGGCGGGCTTGTCCCCCAAGGACATCGACCACGTCAACGCTCACGGGACGGCGACGCCGATCGGCGACACGGCCGAGGCCAACGCCATCCGGGTCGCCGGCTGCGAGCGAGCAGCGGTGTACGCGCCGAAGTCGGCGCTGGGCCACTCTATCGGCGCGGTCGGCGCGCTGGAATCTGTTCTCACGGTATTGAGCCTTCGGGACGGCGTGATACCGCCAACACTGAATTACGAAACCCCAGATCCCGAGATCGACCTTGATGTTGTTGCGGGCGAACCTCGCTACGGCGATTTCCGTTACGCGATCAACAACTCGTTCGGGTTCGGTGGCCACAATGTGGCGCTCGCCTTCGGGCGGTACTGAGCACAGAAGGAAGATCGCAAGACTCATGACAGAGCTGGTTACCGGGAAAGCGCTCCCGAACGTGGTCGTCACAGGCATCGCCATGACGACCGCAGTCGCATCGGATGCGGAGAACACCTGGAAGTTGTTGCTAGACGGCCAAAGTGGAATCCGCACCCTCGAGGACCCGTTCATCGAAGAGTTCGACCTGCCGGTCCGTATCGGCGGGCACCTCGTCGAGGAGTTCGACAGCCACCTGACGCGCATTGAGTTGCGTCGTCTGTCCTATCTGCAAAAGATGTCCACCGTGCTGGGCCGGCGGGTATGGGAGAACGCCGGTTCACCAGAGGTGGACACCAACCGGTTGATGGTGTGCATCGGCACCGGGATGGGCTCGACCGAGGAGCTCATCTGGGGTTATGACTCGCTGCGCGAGCGCGGCACCAAGGCATTCAACCCGCTGGGCGTGCAGAAATACATGCCCAACGGCGCGGCCGCGACGGTTGGGCTGGAGCGGCATGCCAAGGCCGGGGTATGCGCCCCGGTGTCGGCATGTGCGTCGGGCGCCGAAGGTATCGCCCAGGCGTGGCGGCACATCGTGTTCGGCGAGGCCGACATCGCGATCTGCGGTGGTGTGGAAACCAAGATCGAGGCGGTGCCGATCGCGGCGTTCGCCGCAATGCGCATCGTGTTGTCCACAACCAACGACGACCCGGCGGGCGCCTGCCGCCCGTTCGACCGCGACCGCAACGGCTTCGTGTTCGGTGAGGGCGGCGCGCTGATGGTGATCGAGACCGAGGAGCACGCGAAGGCCCGCGGCGCCAACATCCTGGCCCGGGTAATGGGGGCCAGCATCACCTCGGACGGCTTTCACATGGTGGCGCCGGACCCCGATGGGGCACGCGCCGGCCATGCGATCTCGCGGGCGATCCAGCTCGCGGGGCTCACTCCGGGCGATATCGACCACGTCAACGCCCATGCCACCGGTACCCAGGTCGGCGACGTGGCCGAGGCCAAGGCCATCAACAACGCCCTGGGCAGCCACAAGCCGGCGGTGTATGCGCCCAAGTCCGCGCTCGGCCACTCGGTGGGCGCCGTGGGTGCGGTCGAGTCGATCCTGACGGTGATGGCCCTCCGGGACCAGGTCGTTCCGCCGACGCTGAACCTCGAAAACCTCGACCCCGAGGTGGATCTGGACGTGGTGGCGGGCAAGCCGCGTCCGGGCAACTACCGGTACGCCATCAACAACTCGTTCGGATTCGGCGGGCACAACGTCGCGGTCGCCTTCGGGCGGTACTGATCACCGCTTCGTCACCAGACAGCACACCCGGAAAACAGGAGACTGCGATGACAATCATGGCCCCCGCGTCGGTCGGCGAGTCGCTCGACCCCAGGGACCCGTTGCTGCGTCTGAGCAACTTCTTCGACGAGGGCAGCGTCGAGCTGCTGCACGAGCGTGACCGCTCGGGTGTGCTTTCGGCGTCGGGCACCGTGAACGGTGTGCGGACCATCGCCTTCTGCACCGACGGGACCGTGATGGGCGGCGCCATGGGCGTCGAGGGCTGTGCCCACATCGTCAACGCCTATGACACCGCCATCGAGGAGCAGAGCCCGATCGTGGGCATCTGGCACTCCGGCGGGGCGCGCCTGGCCGAGGGCGTCAAGGCGTTGCACGCGGTCGGGACGGTGTTCGAGGCGATGATTCGCGCGTCCGGATATGTCCCGCAGATCTCGGTGGTCGTCGGTTTCGCCGCCGGCGGCGCGGCCTACGGTCCCGCGCTGACCGACGTCATCGTGATGGCGCCGGAAAGCCGGGTGTTCGTCACCGGGCCCGACGTGGTGCGGAGCGTCACCGGGGAGGACGTGGACATGGCGTCCCTCGGCGGCCCGGAGACCCACCACAAGAAGTCCGGCGTGTGCCACATCGTCGCCGACGACGAGCTCGACGCCTACGAGCGTGGCCGCCGCCTGGTCGGATTGTTCTGCCAGCAGGGCCATTTCGACCGCAGCAGGGCCGAGGCCGGTGACACCGATATCCACGCGCTGCTCCCCGAGTCGGCCCGGCGGGCCTACGACGTGCGTCCGATCGTGACCGCGATCCTGGACGACGAGACGCCGTTCGACGAGTTCCAGGCCAACTGGGCACCGTCGATGGTGATCGGGCTGGGCCGGTTGTCCGGCCGCACGGTGGGCGTCCTGGCGAACAACCCGTTGCGACTGGGTGGCTGCCTGAACTCCGAAAGCGCCGAGAAGGCAGCACGATTCGTGCGTCTGTGCGACGCGTTCGGCATCCCGCTGATCGTGGTCGTCGACGTTCCCGGCTACCTGCCCGGCGTCGACCAGGAGTGGGGCGGCGTGGTGCGCCGCGGCGCGAAGCTGCTGCACGCGTTCGGCGAGTGCACGGTTCCGCGCGTCACGCTGGTCACCCGAAAGACCTACGGCGGGGCCTACATTGCGATGAACTCCCGATCGCTCAACGCGACGAAGGTGTACGCCTGGCCGGACGCCGAGGTGGCCGTGATGGGTGCCAAGGCCGCCGTCGGCATCCTGCACAAGAAGAAGCTGGCCGCCGCGGCCGATGACGAGCGCGAAGCGCTGCACGACCAGTTGGCCGCCGAGCACGAGAAGATCGCCGGCGGTGTGGACAGCGCCATCGAGATCGGTGTGGTCGACGAGAAGATCGACCCGTCGCACACCCGCAGCAAGCTCACCGAGGCGCTGGCCCAGGCGCCGGCGCGCCGCGGTCGGCACAAGAACATCCCGCTGTAGGTCGAGAGCGGCCGCATCGGCCCCTTCAGCACGGCTCTCCGACCATTGGGTGGGCTACGAATTTGATATCACCTGTGCTATCAAATTCGGCAAGGTGGTTATGCCCTTCCGCGGCCCAGGATCGTGGTAAGCGCCCGGCGCAGTTCGCCTTCGGGGTTGTCAGGCAGCGCATCGGCACGCCAGCCGACGAAATCGTCCGGACGGATCAACAGCGCGCCTTCGGGAGTGAGTCCGGTGACTGCCGACCACTCGTCGCTATGGATGCGGTGCGCGGCCACCGGCACCGAAGCCGCAGCGGCACACCAGCGTTCGTCGCCGGTCAGCACGGTGAACCCGGGCCTAACCAGGTCGAGCGTCGACACGCCGTCGCGCACCCACACGTGGGGAACCCGGGTGCCGGGCTGAGCGCGCAACTCCCCCACGAGCTGCACACCGCCCGAAACCGTCGCAGGCCCGTCGACGTTCACCACCGCCGCCGAGCGGTATTGAAATCCGATGAGCAGTTCGAACATCGAGCACTCCTCGTCGGCCGGCAATTGTGGACCGTCCTCGCTCATGGGCAGCACGGCGAGCGTCGGGCCGGTCAGCGACTGCCGGGCGGCGAACTGCCCAACCGGGTGACGCTCGGCCTGGTAGGTATCCAGCAGTGCCGGTTCGGCGGTCCCGTCTAAAACGGCGGCCAGCTTCCAGGCCAGGTTGTGCGCACTCTGGATCGCGGTGTTGGCTCCCCCGGCCTTGAACGGCGGCATGGTGTGCGCCGAATCGCCGACGAGAAAGGTTCGGCCACAACGAAATTGGTCGGCCACCTGCTCGTAGGGTTGCCAGGCCGCCACCTCGATGACATCGATGTCTATCGGCTCGCCGATCGCCTTGATGAGCACATCCCGGCAGCGTTGCGGCGTGAACTGCTCCGCCGACTCACCTTTGCCCGGGAAGTACGTGGTGATGAACATCCCCAAGTCGCCGTCGACCAGCAGAAAGATGCCGTCCACGTCAGCGTTCTTGACTTGCACGGCATCCCCGTCGGCCAACTGCGAGACGAACTTCTTCCAGGGCGCCCGGAAGTAGATGAACACGACGAAGATCGGTAACGCGCCATAACCGGACGTGCTGATGCCCAACCAGTTTCGGACCGGGCTGTGCACACCATCGGCGCCGACGAGGTAGTCGGCGCGGACAGTCTCGGACTTCCCGGTATCCCGGTCGCGGACCACCGCGGTGACGCCGGCCCCGTCTTGCTCGAACGACACCACTTCCGTCCCGTACCGCACCTCGCTTCCCCGCCGGCGCGTCTCGCCGAGCAGAATCGGCTCCAGCCTGCTCTGCGGGCAATACTGCGCGGCGGGCTCCGGGCTGAGCGCGTCGAGTCCCGCGAAGATCGCGTTGATGTCGATGGCCACGCGTTCCTCGGCGCTGTTGAGCGTGGGCCTGACCATCAGGGTCGAAACATGGTCGGCGACCGCATGTACCTCGTCGCCGAGCCCGAGGCCGCGCAGGATTTCCAGGCTCCGGAAGCTCAGGTTGCGGGCCTTGGGATAGATGAAAGTCTCGCGCCGCTTCTCCACCAGCAGCGAATGGGCCCCGTGTTTGGCCAGCAACGCGGAGGTGGCCAAGCCGGCGGCACCGGCACCGACGATGAGCACGGGAACGCGAATGGTCGTCATCAGAGAAATGATAGTCGCTGTCATTCGGGATTTACAGTCATAATATGAATCCCGACGCGGCGCCCTAGCCGAACCGCGCCACGAACTCCTCCGCCACCGCCACCACGCGCTCGCGATCGGACTCGACCAATCCGATGCGCGTCCGCCGATCCACGATGTCCGAGACATCCAGCGCGCCCTCATGGGTGATCGCGTACTCGAATTCCGCCCGGGTGACGTCGATGCCCTCGGCCACCGGCTCAGTCGGGCGTTTGCAGCCGGCGGCGGCGACGACCTTGGCCGCCTCGGCGCCGTATCGCTGCAGCAGCGACGCCGGCAATCCGGCAACGGGGCTCGAGCCGGCCGACCCCGGGTTCGCGGGCGCGCCGATCAGCGGGAGGTTGTGGGTACGGCACTTCGTGGCGCGCAGGTGCCGCAGGCTGATCGCCCGATCCAGCACATCCTGTGCCATGTAACGGTATTCGGTCAGCTTGCCGCCGATCACGCTGATGATCCCGGATCCCGACTCCACGACGGCGTGCTCGCGCGAGACGTCGGCGGTGCGGCCCTCCCCGGTGTCGATCAACGGCCGCAGGCCCGCGTACGCACCGGTGACGTCGGCGGGGCCGAGCCCAACCCCCAACGCGGTGTTGACCGTCTCCAATAGGAACGCGACCTCGTCGGCCGACGGCGTCGGCACGTCCGGAATCGGCCCGGGCGCGGCTTCGTCGGTCAGCCCCAGGTAGACCCGGCCGAGCTGCTCGGGCATGGCGAACACGAACCGGTTGAGCTCACCGGGTATCGGAATCGTCAGCGCCGCAGTGGGATTGCCGAAGGCTTCGGCGTCGAACACCAGATGCGTGCCACGGCTGGGTCGCAGCCGCAACACGCCGTCGATCTCGGCCGCCCACACCCCGGTCGCGTTGATGACCGCCCCGGCCGAGACATCGAACGACTGCCCAGTGCGCTGGTCGGTCAGCCGCACCGAAGTGCCGGTGGCCTTCGACGCCGCCACGTAGGTCAGGATCCGCGCGCCGTGCTGCGCCGCGGTGCGCGCGACCGCGGTGACCAGCCGGGCGTCGTCGATCAGCTGCCCGTCGTAGGCCAGCAGGCCCCCGTCCAGGCCGTCGCGCCGGACGGTGGGCGCCATCTGCACGACGCGCTCGGGCCCGACTCGGCGCGACCGCGGCAGCGTCGACGACGACGTGCCCGCAAGCATCCGCAGCGCGTCCCCCGCCAGGAATCCGGCGCGCACCACCGCGCGTTTGCCCCGGCCCATGGACGGCAGCAGCGGAACCAGTTGCGGCATCGCATGAACGAGATGAGGGGCGTTGCGGCTCATCAGGATTCCGCGTTCGATGGCGCTGCGCCGGGCGATCCCCACGTTGCCGGTCGCCAGGTAGCGCAGGCCGCCGTGCACCAACTTGGAACTCCAGCGGCTGGTGCCGAAGGCCAGATCATGCTTTTCCACCAGCGCCACCCGCAACCCGCGCGACGCGGCGTCCAAAGCGATGCCGGCGCCGGTGATGCCGCCGCCGATCACGACGACGTCCAGCGGTTCGCCGTCGGCCAGCGCGCTCAGGTCGGCCGCGCGGCGGGCGGCGTTGAGCGCGGTGGGGTCGGGGATCACGACAGGTATCCGTTCAGCGAGTAGGCGAGTTCGCCGGCCAGCGTTTCGGCGTCCAGGAGCGGTTCGACGATCTGCGCGGACTGAATGGTCGACTGGGCGATCAGCAGCACCATGGTCGCCATCTGGACCGGGTCGCCGGCGCGCACGCTGCCATTGCGCTGGGCGACTCGCAGCCGGGCGGCGAGGGCGTCGATCAGCATGTGCTGGCTGGTCCCGAGGCGCTCGGTGATGTAGATCGGCGCGAGCTCGGAGTGCAAGACGGACATCACGAGGCGGTCGCGGCGCAGCAGGTCGGCCACCGTGACGATCTGTCGGACAAGCGATTCCCGGTCGTCACCGAGCAGCGGCGCGTCCCGCATCACCTCGGTGACGTGCCGGGTCAACAGCGCGGCCACGATCGACTGAGTGTCCGGCCAGCGGCGGTAGACCGTGGGCCTGCTGACGCCCGCGCGTCGAGCGATCTCGGCCAGGGTCACCCGATCCACCCCGAAATCGACCACGCAGCTGGCTGCCGCCGCGAGGATGCGCTCTCCGGTGTCCACCGGCATGCGAGCGTTACTGATTGACAGCATGTGTAATACTGTAACGCATGACGCAACCCGAGGGCCTCCTCCCCCCGATGAAGTGGAACGCCTGGGGTGACCCCGCCGCGGCCAAGCCGCTCTCCGAGGGGATCCGGGCGCTGTTGAAACAGGCTGTGGGCGTGCAGGATTCCGGCGTCGCCGAGCTCGAACCCGATCAGGTGCGCGTGCGCCCGTCGGCGTTGTCGCAGGCGCATCGCGACGCACTGGCCGAGCTCGTCGGCGCCGCCTACTGCCGCACCGACGACCGGGATCGGCTGCTGCACGCCGGCGGCAAGTCCACGATCGACCTGCTGCGCCGCAAGGACGCGGGCGTGCAGGACGTGCCCGACGCCATCCTGCTGCCCGGCGACGAGGACGCCGTCGCCACGGTCCTGCGCTACTGCTCCCACCACCGCATCGCCGTCGTCCCGTTCGGCGGCGGCACCAGCGTGGTCGGCGGTTTGGATCCCGTACGCGGCGAGTTCCAAGCCGTCGTGTCCCTCGACCTGCGCCGCCTCGACCAACTGATCTCGCTCGACGACGTCTCGGGTCAGGCCGTGTTCGGGGCCGGCGTCACCGGACCGGATGCGGAACGCTTGCTTGGCGCTCAAGGCTTTTCACTCGGGCATTTCCCGCAGAGCTTCGAATACGCGACGATCGGCGGCTTCGCCGCGACGCGCTCGTCCGGGCAGGACTCGGCGGGCTACGGCCGGTTCAACGACATGGTGCGCGGCCTGCGCGTGGTCACCCCGGTGGGCACCCTGGACCTGGGCCGCGCGCCCGAGTCCGCCGCCGGCCCCGACCTGCGTCAGCTGATGATCGGCTCGGAGGGTGCCTTCGGCGTCATCACCCGGGTGCGGCTGCGGGTGCACCGCCTCCCGGAAGCCGTCCGCTACGAGGCGTGGTCCTTCCCGGACTTCGAGACCGGGGCCGCGGCCCTGCGCGCCGTCACGCAAACGGCCACCGGCTCAACCGTCATCCGGCTTTCCGACGAGGCCGAGACGGGAGTCAATCTGGCCACCACCGAGTCGATCGGCGAAAGCCAGATCACCGGCGGCTGTCTGGCGATCACGGTGTTCGAGGGCAGCAAGGAACACGTCGAGAGTCGGCACGCCGAAACCAGCGCCCTGCTGGCGGCGCAAGGCGGAACGTCGCTGGGCGAAGCGCCCGCGCGGGCCTGGGAGCACGGGCGGTTCGGCGCACCGTATCTGCGCGACTCGCTGCTGTCGGCCGGCGCACTCTGCGAGACGCTCGAGACCGCCACCGACTGGTCCAACATCCCCGCGCTCAAAGCCGCTGTGACGCAAGCGCTTACCGACGCGCTGGCCGAGACCGGCACACCGGCGCTGGTGATGTGCCACATTTCGCACGTCTACCCCACCGGAGCGTCGTTGTACTTCACCGTCGTCGCCGGCCAGCGCGGCAATCCGATCGAACAATGGAAGGCCGCGAAAAGGGCCGCGTGCGACGCGATCATGGCCACCGGCGGCACGATCACCCACCACCACGCGGTCGGCGCCGACCACCGCCCCTGGATGGCCGACGAGGTGGGCGAGCTGGGGGTGCAGGTCTTACGCGCGGTCAAGGCGACCCTGGACCCCGCTGGAATCCTCAACCCCGGCAAGCTGATTCCATGAATCGGCGCGAGATCGCGAAAGTGATCGCGCTGACCAACCCCGTCTCCGGGCACGGCGCCGCGATCCGGGCGGCGGAGCGCGCGATCGCGCGGCTGCACCACCACGGTGTGGAGGTGGTCGAGATCATCGGCGACGACGCGCAGGACGCGCGCTACCTGGTGAGCGCCGCACTGGATAAGGGCGTCGACGCGGTGATGGTGACCGGCGGTGACGGCGTCGTCTCCAACGCGCTGCAAGTGCTCGCGGGCACCGACGTTCCAATCGGCATCGTGGCGGCGGGGACGGGTAACGACCACGCCCGCGAATTCGGTCTGCCCACAAAGGATCCGGAAGCCGCCGCGGACATCATCGTCGACGGCTGCACGGAAACCATCGACCTGGGCCGGATCCGCGCCGAGAACGGGGCCGACAAGTGGTTCGGCACGGTGGCGGCCACCGGATTCGACTCCCTGGTGACCGACCGGGCCAACCGGATGACCTGGCCGGACGGGCGGTTGCGGTACTACCTCGCCATGCTCGCCGAGCTATCGCAGTTGCGGCTGTTGCCCTTTCGCATGGTCCTCGACGGGACGCGAGAGATCGATGCCGACATCACGCTGGCGGCCTTCGGCAATACCCGCAGCTATGGCGGCGGCATGCTGATCTGCCCCCACGCCGATCACACCGACGGTCTGCTCGACATCACCATGGTGCACTCGGCGTCCCGGACGAAGCTGGTCCGCCTCTTCCCCACCGTGATGAAAGGCACCCACGTCGACCTCGACGAGGTGAGCACCACGCGGGCCAAATCCGTTCACGTCGAGTGCCCGGGCATCAACGTCTACGCCGACGGCGACTTCGCCTGCCCGCTGCCCGCCGAGATCAGCGCGGTTCCGGGCGCGCTGCGGATCCTGCGCCGAGCTGAGGACCAATAGCGGCTCGCCGAATTTGATATCGCCTGCGCTATCAAGTTCGAGGGTCGCCGATTGCCGTCCAGACGTCGAAACGCGCCTAGCCGACTCCCCGGCTGAGCCAGGTCACCTCGCCGACCTCGCCGCCGTCGCGGTACGACTCCAGGGCGTCGTCCCACGCCGTTCCCAGCACTGTGTCCAGCTCGGCGGCCAGGGTGTCGGCGCCCTGCGCCATCAGCGCGCGCAGCCGCATCTCCCCGACCATGACGTCGCCGTTGGCGCTCATCGCCCCGCTCCACAGGCCGAGCTGCGGGGTGTGGCTGAATCGCTGGCCGTCCACTCCGGGGCTGGGGTCCTCGGTGACTTCGAACCGCAGCACCGACCAGGAGCGCAAGGCGTTGGCCAGCCTGGCGCCGGTGCCGACCGGCCCGACCCAGTTGGTGACCGCGCGCAGCTGTCCGGGCATGGCCGGCTGCGGCGTCCAGGTGAGGTTCGCCTTCGCCCCAAGGGTCGACGACAACGCCCACTCGACATGCGGGCATACCGCCGCCGGCGAGGCGTGCACGTACACCACGCCAGTCGTCACGTCGGCGAATTGATTCGACGCACGCATATCCTGCTCCTTCGGTTCCGCGAGGGACGTCTTCCCCAACGACCTGGCGGACCTACAAGCAGGATCTGCTAACTATTTGTGTGTCGTGCGTGTCTATTGTGCCTTGTGATGCCCGTGTTGCGCTAGTGTGCATTTTCCATTAGCCATATTCGGCGATCACGGCGTCGGAAATCGCAGGCCAGGGCCGCAGCGCCCACTCCCCGAAATCGCGGTTCGTGAGGACCACCAGCGCCAGGTCACGTTCGGGATCCGCCCAGATGAAACCGCCCGCCTGCCCGAAATGGCCGTACGTTCGCGGCGAATTGCGGGCGCCGGTCCAGTGCGGCGATTTGGCGTCCCGGATCTCGAAACCCAGCCCCCAGTCGTTGGGTCGCTGCACACCGTAGCCGGGCAACACCCCGTCCAGACCGGGAAATTGCACCGCAGTCGCCTCGGCGTGCAGTTCGGCCGAGACGGTCGACGGTCGCAGCAGGTCGACGGCGAAAGCCGCCAGGTCCGCCACCGTGGACGTCGCCCCGAACCCGGCGGCCGGCGCGCCGCCGTCCAGCCGGGTGGCGGCCATGCCCAAGGGTTCGCAGACCGCTTCGGCCAGGTAGCGCCCGAACTCGATGCCGGATTCGCGCTCCACGACCTGGGCGAGCACGGTGAAGCCGTGGTTGGAGTAGATGCGCCGCGCCCCGGGGGCGGCCAGCACGTGATCGTTGTGCAGGGCCAGGCCCGACGTGTGCGCCAGCAGGTGGCGGATCGTGGCGCCCGGCGGGCCGGCGGCGGTGTCCAGGTCGACGACACCCTCTTCGACGGCCACGTGCACGGCGCGGGCCACCAGCGGCTTGGTCACCGAAGCAAGCTCGAACACCCGCTCGGTGTCGCCGTGGCCGGCCAGCACCCCATCGGGTCCGATCACCGCCGCGGCGGCCGCCTCGACCGGCCAATCAGCCAGCGCGTCGAGTGCCGCCATCACTTCCGGGCGATGTAGTAGTTGTTGATCGGGTCCGACTCGATCTCGGCCACCTGCACGTCGTCGAACCCGGCATCGCCCAGCATCGCGGTGGCCAGCTGTGTCCCCCAGGCGGTGCCCAGCCCGGCGCCGTCCAGCGCCAACGACACCGTCATGCAGTGCATCAGCGACGTGGTGTAGAGGTAGGTGCTCATCGGGATGCCGACGTTGTCCTCGAGCCGGCTCGACGCCTTGATGTCGGCCATCAGCAGCACGCCGCCGGGACGCAGGGCGCGGTGGATGTTCTCCAACACCCGCGCCGGGTGGGCCTGGTCGTGGATGGCGTCGAACACGGTGATCACGTCGTAGGCGTCCGACTTGTCCAGCTCCGCCAGGTTGTGGCTTTCGAAGGTCGCGTTCGCCAGACCGAGGTCGGCCGCCTCGCGGGCGCCGACGGCGATCGCCTCGTCGGAGAAGTCGATTCCGGTGAAGCGGCTGGCCGGAAACGCCCGCGCCATCACGTTGACCGCGTGGCCGCTGCCGCAGCCGAAATCCGCCACGTCGGCTCCCGAGCGCAAGCGTTCGACGAGACCGTCGACCAGCGGCAGCACCACATCGACCAAAGCGTTGTCGTACACCACGCCGCTCTGCTCGGCCATCAGCGCGTGGAACCGGGGGAACTCGCCGTAGTGCAGGCCGCCGCCCTCGCGGAAGCAACCGATGATTTTCTGTTCGACTTCGGCGAGCTGCGGGACGAACAGGGCCACCAGGGCCAGGTTGTCCGGCCCGGCCGCCCGGGTCAGCACGCCCGCGCGGTGCGCGGGCAGCGAGTAGGTGGCGGAGTCGGGGTCGTAGTCGACGACGCGCCCGGTCGTCATGCCGGCCAGCCACTCGCGCACGTAGCGCTCGTTGAGGCCGGCCGCTTCGGCGATCTGCGCGCTGGTGGCGGAAGCCAGCCCCGCCATCGTGTCGAGCAGCCCGGTCTGGTGCCCGATGCTCAGCAGCAGCGTCAGGCTGGCGCCGTCGATGGCCGCCGCGATTCGTTCGCTGAATTCTTCGGACGTTTCGGAAGCGGTCTCGGCTGCCGTCATGCCCAGCGACGCTACACCGTAGGTTGGTGGCCATGAGTCAGACAGTGCGCGGCGTGATTTCACGAAAGAAGGGCGAACCCGTCGAGCTGGTGGACATCGTCGTCCCGGACCCCGGGCCCGGCGAGGCCCTGGTCGACATCATCGCCTGCGGGGTGTGCCACACGGACCTGACCTACCGCGAGGGCGGCATCAACGACGAGTACCCCTTCCTGCTCGGCCACGAGGCGGCCGGCCGGGTCGAGGCGGTCGGCCCCGGCGTGACCGCGGTCGAGCCAGGTGACTTCGTCATCCTGAACTGGCGCGCGGTCTGCGGCCAGTGCCGGGCCTGCAAGCGCGGCCGCCCGCACCTGTGCTTCGACACCTTCAACGCCGCGCAGAAGATGACGCTGACCGACGGCACGGAACTCACGCCCGCCCTGGGCATCGGGGCGTTCGCCGACAAGACGCTGGTGCACGCCGGCCAATGCACCAAGGTCGATCCCGCCGCCGACCCTGCTGTCGCGGGCCTGCTCGGCTGCGGGGTGATGGCCGGGATCGGCGCGGCGATCAACACCGGCGGTGTCACCCGCGACGACACCGTCGCGGTGATCGGCTGCGGCGGCGTCGGCGATGCCGCGATCGCCGGCGCCGCGCTGGTCGGGGCCCGGCGCATCATCGCCGTCGACACCGACGACACCAAGCTGGACTGGGCCCGCGAGTTCGGCGCCACCCACACCGTCAACGCCCGCCAGGCCGACGTCGTGGAGGCGATCCAGGACCTCACCGACGGGTTCGGGGTCAACGTCGCGATCGACGCCGTCGGCCGGCCCGAAACCTGGAAGCAGGCCTTCTATGCCCGCGACCTCGCGGGAACCGTTGTGCTGGTGGGTGTTCCGACGCCCGACATGAAGCTCGACATGCCGCTGATCGACTTCTTCAGCCACGGCGGGTCGCTGAAGTCGTCGTGGTACGGCGATTGCCTGCCCGAACGGGACTTCCCCACCCTGATCGACCTCTACCTCCAGGGCCGGCTGCCCCTGGAGAGGTTTGTCTCCGAGCGAATCGGGCTAGACGACGTCGAGGAGGCTTTTCACAAGATGCACGGAGGCAAGGTGTTACGTTCGGTGGTGGTGCTCTGATGGTGAACATCGAGCGGGTGGTCACCCACGGCACCTTCGAACTCGACGGCGGCAGTTGGGAAGTCGACAACAACATCTGGCTGATCGGCGACAACTCCAACGTGGTGGTGTTCGACGCCGCCCACGACGCGGGGCCGATCGTCGAGGCCGTGGATGGCCGCCATGTGGTCGCGGTGGTGTGCACGCACGGTCACAACGACCACGTGACGGTCGCGCCGGAACTCGGCAAGACGCTCGACGCGCCGGTGCTGCTGCATCCCGCCGACGAGGTGCTGTGGCGAATGACCCATCCGGACAACGAGTTTCGCCCGCTATCCGATGGCGAGACGCTGAGCGTCGGAGGGACCGAGCTACGGGCGCTACACACCCCGGGCCATTCCCCCGGATCGGTGTGTTGGTATTCGCATGACCTGGGCGTCGTGTTCAGCGGCGACACGCTGTTCGCCGGCGGCCCGGGCGCGACCGGCCGCTCGTATTCGGACTTCCCGACGATCCTGCAGTCCATCTCCGAGCGGCTGGGCAAGCTGCCCGGTGAGACGGTGGTGCACACCGGCCACGGCGACAGCACCACCATCGGCGACGAGATCGTCCACTACGAGGAGTGGGTGGCCCGCGGCCACTGAGCCGCGTCGGGCTCGTGCGGCCGTGCCCAGGCCCGTGCGGCCACATCCGCCACACCAGCACCAGGCCCGGACCACCACACGGTCCCCGTTTTTGATATCGCGGGCGATATCAAAAACGAGAGTCGTCGATTGGTCCGAGACCAGCGCGCATCACGGTTGCGGCAGATTCGCGGCCACCACCGCGCGGCGCCGCGTACGGCCCAACCACAAACCGGACATGATCGAATCGACCAGCCCCACCACGAACAGCCCGACGAACAGCCACACCAAAAAGCCCACGGAACTCTTATGCCCGAAGGCCAGTCGCGGGTTGATATAGCCGTTGACCTGCCCGTCGGTCGTGATGTTGTAGGTGCCGCCGGCCGCAATCCGAGCCACCCATACCCGCACGTGCGCGTCGTTGTTGACCGTCGTTGTGCTGCCGATGTTTTCGGTCACCACGGGCTGCGCCACGCCGTCGGGCGGCGCGAGGGTGACCCCCAGCGGAGGCACGGGTAGCCCGCGGTCGGGACTGCTGATGACGACGGTGTGCAGGCTGATGGTGACGTCACCGGCGGGCAGGTCGAGGCTGCCGGAGCCCGGGACCGGCACCTCGCCGTAGGCGTTGTACTTGTCCAGGAAGAACGCATTGAGCACCAGGGCGACGATGAAGCCGCCCACCGACACGGCCATCAGCGTGACGGCGGCGGCCAGCGAAATCTTCGCGACCCGTCGGCTGCTCATCCAGGCAGTGTGGCACCGCGGGCCGGGCGCTGCCAGCGCACCAGCGCAAAGCCGACGGCGACGAAGGCCAGCATCGGCACCCAGTCCCCCAGCAGCTGGTAGGGCGTGACACGCGAACCCAACGGCACGCTCACCACGGTCACGCCCCGGAAGTCCGACGGGTACCACGCCAGTCGGTGGCCTCGCGCGTCGAACGCCGCGCTGTCGCCGGACAATCCGGCGTGCACGGCCGGGCGGCCCGCCTCGACGGCGCGCACCGCCACCTGGGCGGCCAGCTGTGGCTGCGCCCAGGTCCCCTGGTATGACGACGTGGAGCTCTGGTACACCAACAGCTCCGCACCGAGTCGCGCCTCCCGGCGGGCCAGGTCGGAGAACAGGGTCTCGTAGCTGATCAACGGGCCGATACCCAGTGCGCCGGCGTGCAACACGACGGGCCCGGTCCCACGTTGCCGGTCCTCGGCCGCGGCCCTGCTGTGGCGGGTGATCCAGCCGAAAAGCGGTCGCAGCGGGACGTATTCGCCGAACGGCACCAGCCGGGTCTTCCGGTACGTGCCCAACGATCCACCCGACCCGATGAGCACCGCCGACTTGTAGATCCCGCCGCCGGGCGCGGGCGCGTCGACGTTGACCAACAAATCAGCCCCCACCCGCCGCGATAGCTCGGTGAGCCGCGCCAACACCTCCGGGTGGCCGGCGAGATCGGAGCCCACGGTGCTTTCCCCCCAGACCACCAAGTCCGGGCGCTGGACCGCAACCGAAGCGGTGAGCTCCTCGGCGGCGGCCTGGCGGGCGCCCGAGTCGGCGATGTCGCCCGGCTGCACCAGCGCCACCCGCACCGTGGCGCCGCCGGCGGGCGACGGGCCCAGCAGATACCAGGCCGGACCGAGAGCCGCGCAGGCCACCGCGCACCCCAGCGCGACGAGCCGGCCCGAAGCGTCGCGGTGCACCACCACGCCCGCCAGAGCCGTATTGGCCGCCACCACAAGGAAACTCGTCAGCCACACCCCTCCCAAGGATGCCGAGGCCAGCGTGACGGGCTGGGCGGACTGCGACGCGCCCAGCGACGCCCACGGGCCACCCAGCGGCGGCCACGACCGCACGGCCTCGGCGGCGACCCACGCGCTGGGCAACACCACCACCGCGGAAACCGTCCGCGCCGGGCCGACGGGCCCGGACAGCAATCGATGCGTCAACCACCCCCAGGGCAGCCAGAGCGCACCGAAACCGACGGCGATCACCGCGAGCAACGGGCCGACGAACGTCAGCAGCCAGTACTGGGTGGCCAGCACGAATCCGGCGACGCCGAGCCACGCCCGCACGCACGCCTCCCATCCGGTAGCCGCGGCCCGCACCAACAGGAGCAGCGGCACCAGGCCGAACCAGGCCAGCCACCACCACGACGGCGCGGGAAAGGCGAGCGCGGGCAGCGCGCCCACGACCAACGCGGCCGCCCAGCCACGGATGCGCTGTCGACGAGCCGGCACAAAGAGCACACTATGACGGGGCGCACTCGAAGGGAGCGATACGCATGGCCAACGATCTTGTCGCCACGGTGCCCGACCTGTCGGGCAAGCTGGCAATCGTCACCGGCGCCAACAGCGGCCTGGGGTTCGGCCTGGCCCGGCGGCTCGCCGCCGCCGGCGCCGACGTCGTCATGGCGATCCGCAACCGCGGCAAAGGGGAGAAGGCGATCGCGGAAATCCGCGACACGGTCCCCGACGCCAAGCTGGCCATCAAGTCGCTGGACCTGTCGTCGCTGGCCTCGGTCGCTGCGCTGGGTGAACAACTCAACGCCGAGGGCCGCCCCATCGACATCCTGATCAACAACGCCGGCGTCATGACCCCGCCGGAACGCGACACCACCGCCGACGGTTTCGAATTGCAGTTCGGCAGCAACCATCTCGGGCACTTCGCCCTGACGGGGCACGTGCTGCCGCTGCTGCGCGCGGCGGGCAAAGCGCGCGTGGTCTCGCTCAGCAGCCTGGCCGCCCGCCAAAGCGGCAAGATCCACTTCGACGACCCACAGTTCGAGAAGTCCTACGCGGCCATGTCGGCCTACGGCCAGTCGAAGCTGGCGGTGCTGATGTTCGCCCTCGAGCTGGACCGGCGCAGCCGGGCGGCCGGCTGGGGCATCATGTCCAACGCCGCGCACCCCGGCCTGACCAAGACCAACCTGCAGATCGCCGGACCCTCGCACGGGCGCGAAAAGCCCGCGCTGATGGAGCGGCTGTACAAGGCGTCCTGGCGCTTCACGCCGTTTTTGTGGCAGGAGATCGACGAGGGCATCCTCCCGGCGCTGTACGCGGCCGCCGCGCCGCACGCCCAGGGCGGCGCGTTCTACGGGCCCCGCGGCTTCTACGAGGCCGCCGGCGGCGGGGTGCGGCTGGCCAAGGTGCCCGCGCCCGCCCGCAACGAGGCTGACTGCCAACGACTTTGGGAGCTCTCCGAGCAGCTCACCGGCGTCAGCTACCCGAAGCCGGCCTGACGACTATCGTTGGGACATGCGGCCTGAGCCTCGGATGCCCGAATCGAGCATTGTGGTCCGGCCGGAGCCCGTCTATACCCGGTCGTCGCGGCTGCAGGCCGCCGGGTTAGGCCCGGCCATCGCGTTGTTCGAGCGAGCCGCCGAGCAGGTGCCGCTGCCCAAGCCCCCGCAGCCCATCGTCATCGCCGATTACGGTTGCGCCAACGGACACAATTCGCTCAAGCCGATGTCGGCGGCGATCGCGCTCCTGCGTCGGCGCACCCAAAACGACCACGCAATCCTGGTGGCGCACACCGACATTCCCGACAATGACTTCTCGGCGCTGTTTCGCACCCTGTCCGACGACCCGGAGAGCTACCTGCACCTGGATGCGGCGACGTTCGCATCGTCGATCGGCCGGTCGTTCTACGACCAGATCGTGCCGTCCAAGACCGTGAACCTGGGCTGGTCGTCGTGGGCGGCGCAGTGGCTGAGCACGATGCCCGCCGAGGTGCACGATCACCTGCACATCTCCTACAGCCACGACGACGCCGCGCGCGCGGCGTACACCCAGCGGGCGGCCCTGGACTGGCACAACTTCGTGGCGTTCCGCGGCCGCGAACTGGCCCCCGACGGGCGGCTGGTGGTGATGACGATCGCCCTCGACCAGGACGGCACATCGGGCTTCCCGACGCTGCTCGACGCGATGCTCGAGGCGCTGCATGCACAGGTCCGCGACGGCCTGCTGCGCCAGGAGGAGCTGCGCCGGATGACCATTCCCACTTTCGCCCGCAGCGAGAAGGACTTTCGCGCCCCGTTCGCGCCCAGCGGACGCTTCGAGGGCCTGACCATCGACCATCTCGAGACGTTCAACGCCGAGGATCGCTTCTGGATTCGGTTCCAGGCGGACCGCGACGCCGAGGCCTTCGGCGCGCAGTGGGCGGCATTCGCCCGCGCGGCGCTGTTCCCCGCGCTGGTGCGCGGGCTGGATGACGGGGTGCGCGACGGGCGGGCCGGCGAATTCGTCGACCAACTTCAGGACGCGGTCGCGGCGAGCCTGTCAAGCGCACCCGAGCCGATGCGGATTCCTCTCGCGCTGGTCGAGCTGGTGAAGCGCGAACGATCCCTGTCGTGAGAGTTTCGACACAACGCCGCAACGGGTAACCCCTGCAAATCGCGACCTGCGATGGCGAGGGGGTAGACGCATGAGCGTGCAGGACGATAAATCGGCCGATCAGGAACCCGATCAGGACACTGATCAGCACACCGATCAGGACACCGATCAAAAGCTGACGGAAAAGCCGGAGCCGGACGAGGACGACAAAAAGAAGGCCGCCGAAATGATGGAGGCCTACAAAGAAAAGGCCACTATCGTGCTGCCCGGCACCGGCGGCAGCGTTTCGGGCACCGCGGTCAACGACTGGTTGGACGAGGACGGCAATCCCAGGCACGAAGTTCCCGACAACGCGGGTTCCGATGACCAAGGCAAGGCCGACCAGGGCCAAGCCGAGGCGGACGAGGGCCGCGACGAGGAAGCTCTGAAGGACCAGATCGAGAAGGACAAGGCCCTGAACGAGAAGCTCAAAGAGGCCGCAAAAGCGGAGAACAAGGGCGAAAAGGATTGACCTAGCGGGTCGTTCCCAGCTGAGAGCCCAATTGGGGGATGCCGCTGATGCCCAAGTCGCCCCCGATCCCTTGAATGATCTGATTGATCCGGTCCAGCCCCGGGATGGCTTCGTTCACGCCGGGCACCGGCGGGATGGCCGGTACCTGCGGGATCGCCGGACGCACGGGCGCGGCCGCGAGCGGCGGCGCATGCTGCGGTTTCGCCGACGGGGCGCTGGTCGACGGCGTCTCGGTCTGGGCGGGCGGATTGGTATCCGTCGGCGTTGTCGTTGAAGGCGCGGGAGCCTCTTCGCTGGGCGGGGGCGCCTGAGCGGTCGCGGTGTTGGCCGGCGGCGCGGGGACCGGACTGCTGGTCACGCCCGGCGCCGGGGTCGTCGCGGTCTTGTTCGCCGAAGTCAGGCCGATCGTGACTGCGGTCCCGACGAGCGCCACCCCCGCGGCCGCACCCACTATCGCCGCCATCACCGGCAGGCGAAACAGGCGGCGCTTGCGCTTCTCGCCCCCGGCATCGGCAGCCGGTTCGTCGGCGGCGGCGGGCTCCACCTGCGGGGCGGGCGCCACCTGCGATTGGTTGCCGGTCTGCGACCACGCCTGCACGGGCGCGGCTCCCGCTGTCGGCCAGGCGGGTGCCGCCTGCGCCGTCGCTGTCGCCTCGGGCGACCGGGTGCCTGGAACCGCCCGCGCGGTCGCCGTGGCGGGCGCGGCCGGCGCCGACGCCGTCACGGCGCTCTCGCCGGGCCCATGAGCCGCCCGCACCGCGGCGCCGATGGCCGCGGTCAGCTGCGGGCGCGGCGTGGTGATGACCGGGACGCGGAAGTACTGCGACAGCGTGGTGGTGATGGCTGGGATGTTCGCTCCACCGCCGGTGGACACCACCGCTGCCAGGTCCTGAATGCCGTTGCGCGCCAACGTGCTTTCCAATACGGCCACGAACTTGTCCAGCGGGGTGCGGATCGCCTCGTCAAGCTCGTCGCGGGTGACGCGCACTTCGCCGGTCAGCCCGTCGCTCACCGTGGTCGCAGTGCTCGAGGACAGCTCCTCCTTGGCGCCTCGGCACGCGGTGCGTAGCCGGCTCAGCGAGCCGATGGCCACGGTGCCCGCCGGGTCGAACGCGGCGGTGCTCGGCATGTTGGAGATGACGGCGCTCAGCAGCGCCTGGTCGATCAGGTCGCCGGAGAAATCGTGCAGCCGCACGGTCGGGGCCAGCGCCTGATAGTCGCCGTCGGCGCGCATGAGCGTGACGCTGGTGCCGCCGCCGCCGAAGTCGCACACCGCCACCGACCCGTGGGCCGGTATGCCGGGGGCGGTTCGCACCGCCAGCAGCGTCGCCGCGGCGTCGGGAATCAGCATCAGCGGCCGAGCCCGGTTGGACCATTCGGCCACCGAGCTCAGCGCGGTGCCCACCGCGTCGACCGCCGGGGACGGCCAGTGGGCGGGATAGGTGACGGCGACGCTCTCGGGCAGGGCGCGCCCGCCGGTCACGCTGTAGGCCAGGGCCCGCATGGCGCCGGCGATCAATCCCTCGCTGCGGTGTACCGACCCGTCGGCCGCCACCACGCCGCGGGGGTCGGAGATGCGATTGACGAACCCGGTGATCACCAGGCCGGGCTGGTTGAGCCGCGGATTTTCGGCGGGGATGCCGACCTCCGGCGCGCGCTCCGGATAGAGCGTCAGGACGGGCTTGCGGGTGATGGCCTTCTCGGCGGCGACGGCCGCCAGGTTGGTGGTGCCGATCGACAGGCCCAGCGCGGTCCCAGCTCCATTGGCCATATGTCCCAACCCCAACTTCAGCAACTCGCAAACCAGGCTAGCCGTAAGTGTGCCGCCGAAACCTGTACCAAGTCTCTGCGGCACCTATGTGCAGGCTGTGCGCCGGTCACCGGATGTTGCCCGCCCCGGCGATCAGCGGCAGGTCAAGCGGCGTGACCCAGCCCGGCCGCAACTCGTTGACGGCCGGCACGGCGTTGAGGGCACGCATCCCGGTCGCCAGGCAGCCGGCCGTAGCCGCGTCGCGGCCCGAGTTGTCGGTGAACCGGAACGCGGTTTCCTGGAAGACGCTCGGCGTGCCCTCGATCTCCACCCGGTATACGTCGTTGTCGTGGCCGGAGGGCCAGTCGGGGGCGGCGTCGAGGCCGATCCGGTTGACGTGTTCGAGCTGAATCCTGGTCTCGCCCTTGTAGATTCCGTTGATCGTGAATCGGACGGCCGCCACGTGTCCGGGTTTGATGACGCCCTTGACGGTGTTGCGCTCGGTGGGCGTCACCCATTTGTCCCAGGTGGTGGTGATCTCGTCGAGCATGATGCCGGCCGCGTGGGCGATCATGGGGACGGTTGCGCCCCACGCGAAGATCAGCATGTTGGAGTCTTCCAGCAGCGGCTGGTATTCGGGCTCGCGGCCGATGCCCATCTCGACTTCGTAATCGCCTTCGTAGTTGGTGTAGTCCAGCAGTTCGGAGGCGCGCACCCGGCGCACCTCCGAGCAGAGGCCCATCAGCGTCATGGGGAACAGGTCGTTGGCGAAGCCGGGGTCGATGCCGGTGGTGAAGCAGGACGACTCCCCCAGCTCGCACGCTTCGGTGATGGGCGCGATCCACTGCGGCGGGTTGAGGTGCATGGTCGGCCACACCCACGGGGTCATGGCCGTCGAGCACACGTCGATGCCCGCACGCAGGAAGCGGGTGATCAGCGCGATGTTCTCCTTGGCGTGCATCGCGGTCGGGCCGTAGTGCACCAGCGCATCGGGCTTCAGCGCGATCAGGGCGTCGACGTCGTCGGTGGCGATGATGCCCGTCGGCTCGGGCAGCCCGCAGACGTCGGCGACGTCGCGCCCAACCTTGTCGGGGTTGCTTACCCCCACACCCACCAATTCGAACAACGGATGCTTGACGATTTCGGCGATCACCATCTTGCCGACGAAGCCGGTGCCCCAGACCACCACACGCTTCGAGCCGTGTTCCGACATACTCACCTTTCCGTAGCCGCCCCCGTGGGACTCACACTAGAACGGCTTTCGTTAGGGCGGAAAGCTTCCGTAGCACCGCGCGTGGTGACACGATGCAAATCATGACGAAGCATGTGCGCGGGCTTTCGATTCTGTTCGCCGTGGGTGTCGGTTGCGCGGGGACGATCCCCGGCGTGGCCCACGCGATCCCCGAGATGCCCCACGCCCGTTACGAGGTGACCGGTGCCGGCGTCGCGCAGTACCTCGTATATCAAACGGACACCGGTCAACTCCACCAGGTCAACGCGCCGCTGCCCTGGTCGACGGAATTCACTTCGTTCGGGGGCCAGGTGTACGTGATCAGCGCGCAGGGGGTGGGCCCCATCCGCTGCCGCATCCTGCTCGACGGCAACGTGGTCGCCGATGCGCAATCGGCCGGTGGCAGGACCGTGTGTACGCACTAGCGGTTTCCTAGGAGGTAATCGGTGAGTCTCAAGACGGGTATCGCGACGCGAACCAACGGGGCGCCACCGCCCGAAGTCCCCCTCTCCGAGATTCACCTCGACTCGCTGGACTTCTGGGGTCTCGACGACGACTTCCGCGACGGTGCCTTCGCGACGTTGCGCCGGGAAGCCCCGCTGTCGTTCTGGCCCGCGATCGAGATGGAGGGCTTCGTGGCGGGCGACGGGTATTGGTCGCTCACCAAGCACGACGACGTTCACTTCGCCAGCCGTCATCCGGAGATCTTCAGCAGCACCCCGAACATCACGGTCAACGACAATGCGCCCGAGATCGCCGAGTACTTCGGCTCGATGATCGTGCTGGACGATCCGCGGCACCAGCGGCTGCGCTCGATCGTCAGCCGCGCGTTCACCCCGAAGGTGGTGGCCCGCATCGAGGCGTCGGTACGCGAGCGGGCCCGCCGGCTGGTCTCGTCGCTGATCACCAATCACCCCAATGGGGAAGCCGATCTGGTCACCGAGCTCGCCGGGCCGCTGCCGCTGCAGATCATCTGCGACATGATGGGCATTCCCGAGGAAGACCATCAGCGAATCTTCCACTGGACCAACGTGATTCTCGGGTTCGGCGACCCCGACCTGACCACCGACTTCGACGAATTCCTCAAGATCTCGATGGACATCGGGGCGTACGCCACCGCGCTCGCCGAGGACCGCCGCGTCAACCACCATGACGACCTGACCACCAGCCTGGTCGAAGCCGAGGTCGACGGCGAACGGCTGTCGTCGGCCGAGATCGCGTCCTTCTTCATCCTGCTGGTGGTGGCCGGCAACGAGACGACGCGCAACGCGATCAGCCACGGCGTGCTCGCCCTGTCCCGCTACCCCGACGAACGGGACAAGTGGTGGGCCGACTTCGACCGGCTGGCGCCCACGGCGGTCGAGGAGATCGTGCGGTGGGCCTCGCCGGTGGTCTACATGCGGCGGACCCTGACCCGCGACTTCAAGCTGAGCGGCACCAAGCTCGCGGAGGGCGACAAGGCCGTGCTGTGGTACAACTCGGCCAACCGCGACGAGTCGACTTTCGCCAACCCCTGGCTGTTCGACGTGGCGCGCACCCCCAACCCGCATTTCGGCTTCGGTGGCGGCGGGGCGCATTTCTGCCTGGGCGCCAACCTCGCCCGCCGCGAGATCCGGGTGATCTTCGACGAGTTGCGCCGCGAGATACCCGACATCGTCGCGACCGACGAACCCGCGCGCCTGCTGTCGCAATTCATCCACGGCATCAAGGCCCTGCCGGTCGCCTGGACCCCGCCGCGGGGGTAGCGCGCAGTCCGGAAGCATGTGCGCACTTTGAAATTTGATAGCGCATGCGATATCAATTCCGGGCCTAACCTAGTCGTCATGACGATTCCCGCGTTTCCGCCCGCGGAGGTGCTGGCCGCCCGCGAGAAGCTCGTGCTCGACCACTTCCACGACGAGGTCCGCCAGGACTGGGACGACGTGTTGTCGACCTTCCCGCATCCGCGCTACGAGCTAATCCCGCAGATGATCGTGCACGACGGCGACGCCGCGGTGCGCGACTACTACACCTACACGCGCACCGCGTTTCCCGACCAGGACCACGAGATCATCGCGTTGCGGCACAGCGCCGACGCGGTGATCGTCGAGTTCTGGTTGATGGGCACCCATCTCGGTTACCTGGGCAAGGTTCCGCCCACCGGCAGCCGGTTCCGGGTCCGCATGACCGCCTACTTCGTCTTCGACGAAGCCGAAACGCTTGTCTGCGAACGCATTTACTTCGACACGCTCACCATGATCAAACAGCTCCTCGGCGGGCTGGACATGAAGAAGCCGGCGAACTGGCTGCTGGCCGCGCGCTGCGCGCGCGGATTCCTCTCGATGTCCTCGGAAAAGCCCGACCCCACGCTGGTGAGTGCCTAAACTTACTGCATGCGTGGCCTTTATGCGTTAGGCGGCCTGACCGCCGTGGCGATGTTGGGTTTGTGCGCGACGGCCACCGCCGCGCCGTCGCCGCCGGGCTCGCACACCGAGAAGTGGATCGACCTGCAGACGGGCCAGTGCGTGGCCGACCTGCCACCGATCGACCTGAGCCGCGTAACGGTCACCGTGGTCGACTGTGCCACAGTACATTTGGCCGAGGTGTATCTGCGCGCCCCGATGGCCGTGGACAAGGCCGTCGCCATCGTCGCCAATAAGGACTGCAACGACGGATTCGCCCCGTATACCGGCCGACCCGTTGCCGGCAGCCCGTTTTCGATCACCTACCTGATCGACTCGAATCAGGATCGCACCGGGGCCAATCCCACCCCCAGCACCGTCATCTGCCTGCTGCAGTCGGCCAACGGGCAGCCGCTGACCGGGTCCGCGCGCCGCTGATCAGCAGCCGAGTTGCCGTGCGAGGTCGAGGAAGTCGGACGCGTTGACGTCGAACTCGTCGGAATAGACAACGTCGGCCTCGCCGTCGTCGCCGAACTCCAGCGGCCGAGCGACGAACGCGGTCCGGAAGCCCAGCCGGGCCGCGGCGCGAATGTCGTACTTGTGGCTGGCCACCATCATGATCTCGTCGGGGCTCAGGCCCAGGTAGCCGGCGGCCATCCGGTAGATCGCCGGGTCGGGCTTGAACACCCCGGCCATCTCCGCGGCGAAGACGGCGTCCCAGGGCAGCCCCGCGCGCTTGGAGATCTCGATGACCGTCGACACGTCGGCGTTGGACAGGGTGGCCAGCGTGTAGGCGGTTCGAAGCCGTGTCAGCCCCGGCATCACGTCCGGCCAGGGCTTCAGCCGCCGCCAGACCAGGGTGAGTTCGTCGCGTTCGGCGTCCGAAAATGGGACGCCGCAATCGTCGAGCGCCCGCCGGTACACCGAGTGCACCGACACCCATCCGGTCTGCCGAGCTTGGGCGTCCTCGAGCGCGGTGAAGTAGCCTGCGCGCCAACGCCGCACCACGTCGGGCCAATCGACGTCCGGGTGGCGGCCGGCGCTGATCCGCCGCGCCTCGTCGCAGACGGTCGAATGAAAGTCCGTCGCCGTGCCTTGCACGTCGAACAACAGCGCCTTGACCACACGCGCAATCATGCAACCTCGGGCGCTGATGAATCTACGATGTCCTGGTGGCCGACTCCGCCGACGAGCACGAGCACGAGCCCGACTACCGGCTCACCTTCGCCAACGAGCGGACGTTTTTGGCCTGGCAGCGCACCGCGCTGGGCCTGCTCGCAGCGGCCGTCGCCGTCGTGCAACTGGTCCCGGAGCTGGGGATACCCGGCGCGCGCCGCGTGCTCGGCGTCGGCCTTGCACTGCTGGCCATTCTCACCAGCGGGATGGGGCTGCTGCGCTGGCAACAGGCGGATCGCGCCATGCGCAGCGGCGCCCCCTTGCCCCGGCATCCCTCACCGACCTACCTCGCCGTCGGTCTGACGGTGGTGGGGCTCATCGCGCTCGCGTTGGTGATCGTCAAGGTGGTCATCGGTTGAGCGGCAGTCAGGCCGAACGGACGACGCTGGCCTGGACGCGGACGTCCTTCGCCTTCCTGGCGAACGGCGCCCTGCTGATGATCAAAAACCTGCACGGTTCCGTCGGGCCAACGGCAGTGATCCCCGCGGCTTTGGCCGGCGCCGTGGCCCTCGCGACGTTCGTGATCGCCGTGCGCCGGCAACGCACGCTGCAGCGGCAGCCCCTGCCGATGCGGATCACCCCCCGGCGCCAGGTGTACATCATCGGGACGGCCGTGCTGGCCCTCATCGTCGTCACCACGCTGGCCCAACTGATCTAGCCGAGTACAGCGGACCGAAGCGTCCGCGGGGTCTTGGGCTACGAATCACGGGAGTGGACAGCTGCCTGGCGCTAGGCTACCGATCGATGACGGGACCGCCCACGCCCAGCAAGGACCTGGACGCGCTGCTGCAGAAGGTCGCGCGCGGGGACCGCGACGCGTTCGCCGCGGTTTACGACCTCACTAAAAGTCGGGTGTACGGAATGGTCATGCGCGTCCTGCGCGATTCCGGCTACAGCGAGGAAACCACCCAGGACATCTACTGCGAGGTGTGGCGGACGGCGTCAGGCTACGACGCCAGCAGAGGCTCGGCTCTGTCGTGGCTGCTGACCATCGCGCACCGACGGGCGGTCGACCGGGTGCGGACCGAGGAGGCGTCCGGCAGGCGGGATACGCGCTACGCGGCCGCTAGCGCCGACCCCGCCAGTGACGTCGTCGCCGATTCGGCGATCGCCGGCGACGAGCGCCGCCGCGTCGTCGAATGCCTGGGCGCGTTGACCGATACGCAGCGGGAGTGTATTCAGTTGGCTTATTACGACGGGCTCACCTACAGCCAGGTGTCGGACCGCCTGGCCGCGAATCTGTCGACGATCAAGTCACGCATGCGCGACGCGCTGCGCGCCTTGCGTAACTGCCTGGAAGTGCCATGACCGAACCGAACGAATTCGAATTGCTCGAGCTCGCAACGCCATACGCGTTGGATGCCGTGTCGGATGAGGAACGCGCCGAAATCGAGCGGCGGGTGGCGGCCGCGCCACGATCGGTGGCGGCGGCCTTCGACGACGAAGTCCGTGCCATCCGCGAGACGATGGCCGTCGTCTCGGCGACGACGGCCGTCGAACCGCCGGCGCGCCTGCGGGCCGCGACGCTGTCGGCGATACCTGCCCGCGACGAGCGCAAGTACGGTTGGCGCACCGCCGGTTTGGCGGCCGCGGCGGCAGCCGTGGTGGTCGGTGCCGCCGCATTCGGCGTCGGGATATTCATGCGCCCGCATCCCCCGTCGACCATCGCCGAGCAGGTCTTTGCGGCCCCGGACGTGCGCACCGTTTCCGGCCCGCTCGGCAATGGCACTGCCACCGTTGTCTTTTCCCACGACCGCAACGCCGGTGTGCTGGTGATGAACAACGTCCCGCCCCCGAAGCCGGGGACCGTCTACCAAATGTGGTTGCTGAGCGACAAGGGCCCGACGTCGGCCGGGACGATGGGCACCGCGGCGGTGGCACCGTCGACTACGGCGACGCTCACCAACCTCGGATCGTCCACCACCCTGGCGTTCACCGTCGAACCCGGTACCGGGTCGCCGCGGCCGACCGGAACGATCCTGGCCGCATTGCCCCTCGGCTGAATTTCAAAACGAATCCGTCCGCGGCCGCGTCGCCTCCGAATCACTCCTGTCCGGTCGAAAGGCGGCGGTTTACGCCGTCCATGGAGAAGGAGTGCAAACGCGATGATCAGCGTTCGGGGCAGGACAATCGCTGCGGCAGGGCTCGCGACGATTGCGGTAGTTGGCTTTTCGGCGTGTTCGAACAACAAATCGGCATCCGAACCGATGACCAGCGGCAGCATGGCCACAGTCACCAGCAGCATGGCGGCTCCGGCGACGACGTCGGCCGCGGCCGATCCGGCGGCGGACCTCATCGGTGCGGGGTGCGGCGATTACGCCAAGCAGAACCCCAGCGGCCCCGGCTCGGTCGCCGGGATGGCTCAGGACCCGGTCGCCACGGCGGCGTCCAACAACCCCATGCTGAGCACGCTGACGTCGGCGCTGTCGGGCAAGCTGAACCCGAACGTCAATCTGGTCGATACGTTGAACAACGGCCAGTACACGGTTTTCGCGCCGACCAACGCCGCGTTCGACAAGCTGCCGGCGGCCACCATCGACAAGCTCAAGACGGACTCGCAGCTGCTCAAGAGCATCTTGACCTATCACGTCGTGCAGGGTCAGGCAAGCCCGATGAAGGTCGACGGTGACCACACGACCCTGCAGGGCGCCAAGCTGACCGTGACCGGTCAGGGCAACGACCTCAAGGTCAACAACGCCGGGCTGGTGTGCGGCGGGGTGCACACCGCCAACGCGACGGTGTACATGATCGACACGGTGCTGATGCCCCCAGGCCAGTAGCCGCCCGCGAATCAGGGATGAACAGCCCGGCTTCGGCCGGGCTGTTTTCTTTGCGGCGGAACCGATCCGCGGCGCCCCTGGCAGCGAATGACTTTCATGCTCACCATTGCGCTGATCGGCTTCGTCGGAGGTCTCATCACCGGCGTATCGCCGTGCATCCTGCCGGTGCTGCCGGTGATCTTCTTCGCCGGCGCGCAGGGTCGCGCCGATGACCCTGCCCCACAACCGGTTTCCAGCGCAGGCGTGGATGTCGCGGTCAGGCCGGGGCGCACGTCGCGCAGTGCCCGCCCCTACCTCGTCATCGGCGGTCTGGTGCTCAGCTTCACCGCGGTCACGCTGGCCGGCTCGACACTGCTGTCGCTAGTGCACCTGCCGCAGGACGCCATCCGCTGGGTCGCCCTGGTCGCCTTGGTTGCCATCGGCCTCGGCCTGATCTTTCCGCGGGTCGAGCAATTCCTGGAGCGTCCGTTTACGCGTATCCCGCAAAAGCAGTTGGGGTTTGGTGGCGGCGGGTTCGGTCTCGGCCTGGCGCTGGGCGTGCTGTATGTCCCGTGCGCCGGGCCCATTCTCGCCGCGATTGTGGTGGCCGGCGCCACGGCTCCCCTCGGCCTGCGCACCGTCGTGTTGACTGGCACCTTCGCGCTGGGCGCCGCCTTGCCGTTGTTGGTCTTCGCGTTGGCGGGCCATCGGGTGGCCCAACGGGTGGGAGCGTTTCGACGGCGGCAGCGGCAGATCCGGGTCGCGGCCGGGATCGTGATGATCGTGCTCGCGGTCGGACTGGTGTTCAATGTTCCCGCGGCTCTGCAACGTGCCCTTCCCGACTACACCAGCGGGCTGCAACAACGGTTGGCCGCCGACCGCACGGTCCGGGAGAAGCTCAACCTCGGTGGCATCGTGAACGACCAGAACGCGCTGCTGTCCAATTGCAGTGACGGCGGTCGGGAGCTCGAAAACTGCGGCCAGGCACCCGATCTCAAGGGCATCGCCGGTTGGCTGAACACTCCCGGCAACCAACCGGTCACACTTGCGTCCCTGCGCGGCAAGGTCGTGCTCATCGACTTCTGGGCATACTCCTGCATCAACTGCCAACGCGCCATCCACCACGTCGTCAACTGGTACAACGCCTACCAGGGCGACGGTTTCGAGGTCATCGGGGTCCACACCCCGGAGTACTCGTTCGAACAGGTGCCCGGCAACGTCGCCAGAGGGGCCGCCGACCTGAGCGTCACGTACCCGATCGCCTTGGACAACGGCTACTCCTCGTGGACGAACTACCGCAACCGTTACTGGCCTGCGGAGTATTTGATCGATGCCGCCGGCCAGGTGCGCCACATCAAGTTCGGCGAAGGCGACTACAACGTCACCGAGGACCTGATCAGGCAGCTGCTCGTGGCGGCCCATCCCGGGCTCAAGCTGCCTCCCCCCTCAGATGCGAGCAGCTCAACCCCACCGGACAAGACCACACCCGAGACCTACTTTGGCGTCGGGAAGGTCGTCAACTATGGCGGCGGCGGGGTATACGACGAAGGCACAACCACTTTCGGCTATCCGCCCACGCTGGCCACCGATAGCTTCGCTCTGAAAGGCCCGTGGTCGCTGGACTACCAAGGCGCCACCGCGGCCGGCAACCAGTCCAGCATCGAGTTGAATTACCACGCCAAGAACGTCTACATCGTCGTCGGTGGCACGGGGTCCCTCACGGTCACCCGTGACGGACGATCCGTCGCGATTCCGATCAGCGGGCCGCCGACGTCACACCAGATCGTCGCCGGCGAGCAGCCGCAATCGGGGACTCTCGAGGTTCGCCCCGACCAAGGGCTGCAGGTGTATTCGTTCACCTACGGCTGAAACTTCCCACCCCGCACCAATCCGAAGGTGTCCAGGCTCCGAATCACTCATCAAATGTCCGACAAACCAAAGGAGTCGAAGGCGATGAAAGCACACAGGACGTCGGTGGCGGCGAAAGGTTTCGCGGTAGCGGCGATGCTGGGTCTGGGCGTGGTGACCGCTCCAACGGCGGCGGCGGCCGACCTGGTGGGCCCCGGCTGCTCCGACTACGCGGCGGCCAACCCCAGCGGCCCGGCGTCAGTGGAGGGGATGTCGCAGGTTCCGGTGACGGTAGCGGCGTCCAACAATCCGGCGCTGAGCACCCTGACCTCGGCGCTGTCGGGCAAGCTGAACCCGAATGTCAATCTGGTTGACACGCTGAACAACGGCCAGTACACGGTCTTTGCGCCGACCGACGCCGCATTCGGCAAGCTGCCGCCACAGACGATCGACGAGCTGAAGACGGATTCCAGGTTGCTGACCAGCATCCTGACCTATCACGTGGTGCCGGGCCAGCTGAGTCCGGCCAGGGTCGCCGGCGCTCACAAGACCGTTCAGGGCGCGAACGTGACCGTCACCGGACAGGGCAACGGCCTCAAGGTCAACAACGCTGGTCTGGTCTGTGGTGGCGTGCCGACCGCCAACGCGACGGTGTACATGATCGACACGGTGCTGATGCCGCCGGCGTAACGGGCGGAATGGCCCACCCGGCAGTCACATTCGCCCCACCAGCCTCTTCGAGCCGTGGCGCGATCTTTGCCCGCCTCACAGCGACAATGCGGCGGCACCCCCTAGTTGTCGCTCAGAGGCGGGCAAACAGCGGACCGCTTCCCGGGCCGGGGCTGGTGTGGCGATTGTGGCGCTAGGCGATCGCGTAATCGCTGAACGGGAACGTGGCGGCTTCCCGCACCGAGTTCAAGGTCGACGTCGGCCGCAGCAGCGATGCCTCACCGCCGGGGCTGAAGTAGTACGACCGCGACTTGGCGCAGTTACCGGAGTAGAACACCGAGCTGTCCAGCCGTTTGGTCATCCGCTCCATGAAATCTTCCATGGCCTCTTCGGTGACCTCGAAGGTCGTCGCACCGCGGCGCTTGACCTCGCCGAGCAACCGGTCCATGTGCCGCATCTGGTATTCGATGGTGTGGAAGAAGGACAGTCCGGAGAAGGCGAACGGGCTGGCCAGGCTCAGGTAATTGGGGAAGTACGGCATCGTAACGCCCTGGTAAGCCTGGAACCTGGTCTCCCGCCACCACTTGCCCAGGTTGCGCCCCTTGCGGCCGACCACCTCGATGGCCGGGAAGTTGGCCTCCCACAGGTCAAAGCCGGTCGCCAACACCAGGGTGTCGATGACGGTCTTGCGCCCGTCGACGGTGACGATGCCGTCGGCATCGATCCGCGCGATGGAGTTGGTCTCCAGGTGTACGTGCGGCTGGTTGAACGCGCGGTAGAACTCGTTGGAAAAGGTTGGCCGCTTGCAGCCGAGGTCGTAGTCCGGCGTCAACCTGTCGCGCATTTCCTTGTCCCGGATCCACCGGAACCGGTTGATCTTGGCCAGGTCGGCGGCGGAGATGTTCCCCCGCCCGCGGAACTCCCGGACGTGCAGCGCGCAGACGATCATGATGACCTCGAGGATGACGTCGGTCACCCACCGCAGGCCGCGCTGCGCCACCGGCACCCGCGCAAACAGGCGCCGCACCGCGGGCGGGAACCCGAAGTCGAACTTGGGCAGCACGTGGGTCGCGGTGCGCTGGTACACGGTCAGTTCCGCAGCCCGTTCGGCCAATTCCGGGATGACCTGTACCGCGGACGCCCCGGTCCCGATGACCGCGATCCGGCGCCCCCGGTACCGGAAGTTGTGGTCCCACGCGGTGGTGTGGACCACCTTGCCCTCGAAGCTCGCAATCCCCGGGATGTCCGGCATCCGCGGCTGCGACAGGAAGCCCGTCGCGGTGATCAAAAAGCGGGTCGCCAATGTTTCGCCGTCGGCCAGCGCCACCCGCCAGACTTCGGCGTCCTCGTCCCACTGGGCGCCTTCCACCGTCGAGTTGAACCGCATGTGGCGACGCACGTCGTACTTGTCGGCGACGTCCGCTGCGTACTGTTTCACCTCGCGGCCCGGCGCGAACAGCCGCGACCAGTCGGGCTTGGGTTCGAACCAGTACGAGTACGTGGTCGACGGGATGTCGACGGCGATGCCCGGGTAGTGGTTGACGTGCCAGGTGCCGCCCAGGTCGTCCTCGCGGTCGAGGATGACGAAGTTTTCATATCCGAGGCGTTTGAGCTGGATCGCGGCCCCTATGCCGCCGAAGCCCGCGCCTACGATGACGGCGTCGAAACGGTCCGTGTTCACAACCTGCTCCGTGGCTACTCGCTGCGTACATACACACAAAGAACTCTCACTAACCTTACGGAATTCTAATAAACCTGTGTGCAAGACGCACACCGTGTCGGCGGCGTGTGACCCTACTGACATCAACCGGGTAGCTTGGCAAACCACCCGTTGCTTCGGCGTCGGCGCCTCGGTGCTGGTCGTACCTGGGCGTCCGCGCGCACCGGTTGGGACGACGAGGGCGACGGAGCTAACGGCCATTTTTTCGCCAAAGCTGCTGCCGCAGAGCCGAACCTGCGACGGGGCGTCCCTTATCGGGCGGCTGGCCCGTCGAAAGTCACGTCCTCGAAACCGGTTTCACCCGTGGCCATGTCGTCACCGTCCTGTGTCGGCAGCGTTGCGATTGGGGCCCGGCTATCCTTGGTAAACGGCACCCAGACAACGGCTCAGGGGTTTTCGCTACGTGGCTCCCAGCCGTTCGGATGGATGCCATTTCGGTGCATCGACACGCGGCCCTCATCCGGCGCTTGTCGACGCACCTCGGTATACAGGAAACGATGGCGGATTTTTGACCACGTTGGCAGTTGGGGAGGCACCCTTATGGGCATCAGTCGCGGCATGATCATCCGTTCCCTTGCCCCCGCAGTAGTTGCGGCGTCGGGCCTCGGCGCGTCGGCGCTCGCCGGTTCGGTCATCCCCTCCGCGGCCGCCCAGTGTCCGGACGTGCAGGTGGTGTT